>JAAZAP010000279.1 GCA_012514255.1 Bacteroidales bacterium
AGTCAAGAGTCTCATCAACTCAATGTCAGATCATGATTTCGTTTATACCGCTTTCGATGAGATGGTGCCCCTGTTACTCCATTTCCCGGATCTCTTCACCGGCGAAAAAGATGGTGAAGAAGAGCTAAACAGCTACCTGGTACCTGCCGACATACCACAGCTGCGTGAGGCAGCTCTCAGGATACTTCGGGGCCAGACTGTGGAACGGATGCAGGTAATAAAGAACATGCCCACTGACACCTCTTTCTATATGCCTGATATTCAACCGTTCGTAACTGATATACGTAACATGTACGGTGAGGATGAATGGACCTCGGGGGTAATAGCCAATGAACTTCACCGTCACCTTGGTGTATTTGCAATCATAGGCGTGAAGATGGGCATAAGGGCCCGCGAGTATTTCTGCACCGGTGTTGATGAGATGATCGTTACGACACACGCCGGATCAACGCCTCCCCTCAGTTGCATGAATGACGGCATCCAGGTCAGCACCGGAGCCACCCCCGGGCACGGTCTCCTGACAGTAAGTGGCGAAAAACCCTTCTTCGCCGGTGCCGACTTTACCCATAAGGACAAAACAGTGCGGATAACCCTCAAAAAGGAGCTGGCCGACAGGGTCTCGGCAGAACTCAAGGAGATCAACTTTATCTATGGGCTCGACAGCGATATTTACTGGGAACTGGTCAGGCAGAACTCCATTAAGTACTGGCTGCAGTTTGACAGACATGAAATATTTGATATAGAAATACTTAATTGATCCCCAATATGAGACTATCTTCATTCTTCACACTGGTTGCAGCCACACTGCTTATGACATCATGTAATGAGTCCAGGATTAAGAAAACCTCGCTGGTACCCCTGCCAGTTGAAATGAAACTGCGAACCGGCCATTTCAGGCTCAGACCGGATGCCCGGATAACATGGTCGGGCGGAGTAGGAGCAGCAATAACCTCAGAACAGCTTGCCGCGATGTTGCAACCGGCAACAGGATACGATCTGTCAGCTGGCGGGGGGACTGACGGCGACATTCAAATGATAATTGACACCAACACTGCATGGAAGAAGGAAGAGTACCGGCTGGAAGTAAAGAAAAAGAGCGTAACTCTGACTGCCGGCACGGCCGAGGGGCTCTTCCGAGGGACACAGACTCTGATGCAGCTCCTGCCGCCTCAGATCTACTCCGATGATCCTGCTGAGAATGTGAAATGGAGAATCCCGTGTGTCCGCATAACTGATTACCCCCGGTTCGGATGGAGGGGAATGCACCTCGACGTATGCAGGCATTTCTTTGACAAGGAGTTTGTCAAAAAGTATATTGATATTCTCGCCATGCATAAGCTAAATGTCTTCCATTGGCACCTGGTAGATGACCAGGGATGGAGGATAGAGATAAAAAAATACCCGAAGCTCACCGAGGTCGGAGCATGGCGCGTTGACCGCGAAGAGAGTCCATGGGACTCTAGGACTCCTCAGCAGCCAGGCGAAAAGGCCACCTACGGAGGCTTTTATACACAGGACGATATCAGGGAAATAGTAGATTACGCAGCTGAGAGATATATTACTGTCGTTCCCGAGATAGAGATGCCAGCACATGTGGGCTCTGCCCTGGCAGCCTACCCGGAATTTTCATGCACCGGCGGACCATTCACGGTGCCCCCCGGCGGAGTGTGGCCCATAACCGATATCTACTGCGCCGGGAAGGATGAGACATTCGCTTTCCTGGAGGATGTGCTGACCGAGGTGATGGATCTCTTCCCTTCAGAATATATACATATCGGCGGCGATGAAGCCGATAAAACAGAGTGGAAACGATGCCCCAACTGCCAGGTCAGGATCCGGAAGGAAGGATTGAAGGATGAACATGAACTGCAAAGCTGGTTCGTAAAAAGAATTGAACGGTTCCTCGTTGACAACGGACGAAAACTGATAGGATGGGATGAGATATTGCAGGGCGGACTGGCCCCGGAAGCTGCGGTGATGTCATGGCAGGGATTCGAGGGAGGCATCGAAGCAGCCACCTCTGGCCACAGGGCTGTCATGGCACCCGCCTCTCATTGTTACTTCAATGTCTACCAGGGCGATCCCGCCACCGAGCCCGAATCGTTCCGCGGCCAACTGACTCTCAGGAAGGTATACTCCTTTGAGCCGGTGCCCGCTGAACTGTCCCCGGAGGAGAGCGAATACATCATAGGTGCGCAGGGCTGCCTCTGGACCGAATATATTACTGACGGAGCAACAGCTGAGTACATGATACTGCCAAGGCTGACGGCTCTCTCAGAAGTTGTCTGGACACCCACCGGACAACGGAGCTGGGAAGGATTTAACCACCGGCTCACACACATGATGAAGAGATTTGATGAAGCTGGGATCAATTATTCACGTGGCTCTTATCGGGTTGATATGTCAGCTTCATTTGATGAAGAATCAAATAGTATCGTCCTTGAGATGATATCGGAGCAACCCTCCCCGGAAATACGGTACACAACTGATGGCACAGATCCGCAGATCAACTCACCCAGGTACCGCAAAGCCCTGAAATTGAATGAGTCAACAACAGTCAGGGCTGCTATTTTTGACAACGGGAAAATGATTGGCGGTATCAGCCTGAAAAAAATTACCATCAATAAAGCTACCGGCAGGAAGGTAAATTATAATATACCTTATTCTGACAGGTACAGGGGTCACGGTGACAATACGCTTGTGAACGGGATTAGCGGCACCGGTGATTTCAATGACGGTCACTGGCAGGGATTTGAAGGGACTGACATGGATGTTGTCATTGATCTTGGAAAGGAGGCTGACATCACCACCGTATCATCATCATACATGGCCGCCGTCGGCAGCTGGATCTTTCTTCCTCAAAGCGTTGAGTACTCCTTCTCCGGAGACGGCAACAATTTCACGGCGCTGGGCACAGTAAGAACAGACATTGATCCTGCCGTGCAGGGCAATATGACTGAGATATATTCTTCTACTTTTCCGTCCGTAACCGCAAGATTTGTCCGGATAGTGGCCCGTGGTCTCATTACCTGCCCGCCATGGCATGCCGGTGCCGGAAACAAAGCCTGGCTCTTCTGCGATGAGATATCAATTGAATGACACGAGAGGGAGGCAGGAAATTGCACGGCAAGGGAAGGCATAACCGCAGATGGCGTCAGGAATAATCTGAGTGCCGGATGCTCTTAACTGAGGTTATTTAATGCGTGCAGATTAATAAAGTGGCAATTAACGGTTGCCGTTTTTCTTTTTCCCGCGTATCTCGCGAAACTCCCCGAAGAGTGTTGACCGGTCTATCTTTTTGACAGCTATGCCATAGATGAGAGCAGTCCAGAAAGAGAATAGTGCATATACAAGCGCCGGTTTGACCATCTCATTGCTCTGTATGAGAGTGCCGGCTACCAACAGCGCCAGGGTAGTGTTTTGCAGCGCCACCTCCACCCCTATGGTCCATGATGTCCGCAGGCCCGTTTTTCCCATGAGCCCCATGAGTAGCCCAACGGCAAATCCGGCGAAATTGATCAGCACGGCATAAGGCAGGATGCTCCACAGATCGGCACCGGTTATTCCTGATCCGCCGCTGGACTCATCGGCAAAAGCAATGATGGCATAGACACCGGCAAAAAGGATGATCATTACCGTACGTACCGGTTTCTCAATCTTTGCAGCCAGCTTCTCACGGAAGTATCTCAGCAGAACCCCTGTTAAGGCCGGCAACAGGGTGATGAAGAATATCTGGAGGAACGATGCCACCAGCGGCAATTCAAAGGGGGAGTGTTTCCCGGTAAAAACAGTAAGTGCAAGGTTGACGAGCAGAGGTATGGTGGCCAGGGTG
>JAAZAP010000280.1 GCA_012514255.1 Bacteroidales bacterium
CGCGATGATTGTCTTGTTACGGTCAAGAATGTATATCAGTGGAGTTGATTCAACGTTGTAGAAATAGTCGAACCTGCTCATCCGCTGAGGATCCCAGCCATTGATCCAGGTCAGACCGTGGTCAATGTCGTCCTTCAGCAGATAGGTGACTGTTTCTATACCCCGGTGCGGATGCCATGGAAATCCCTTGATATAGTCCTCCGGATTTGAAGAATCAAATCCGTCAAGCATCAGAAAAGGATCAAAATCCCTGATTGTTCTGTACCCCAGCACCCTGCGCAAACGAACGCCGGCACCGTCAACGGCATGCTGACCTCTGACCGCCTGGCAGACCGGGGTAAATTATATGGTTTCTGATCACTGCCCCATTGCCCGGACTACAAAACGGCGCGAAAACTGCGGACGCGCCATGGCATCCAGAACTTCTGTCCTGAAGATTTCGTTAGCCTTTTCCTCGCCAAACTCCTTGATCAGGGGTGGGAGCATCGCATATGCCCCGGGGGTGCTGACTGCCGGATCCATAAGCCAGATTAAGGTATATGATCCGTCCTCATTGGCCTTGAGCGATTCCAGCATCCTGGCAGCCCTCACGGCGGGGCTGTTTTCCTTTTGTATCAGTGGAAGGAAAACATCCATGGTAAATTTTTTGATCTCCTCAACCCTGTCTGCCTTGATATAGTTATAGATGATCAGAACGGTGTCATTCTCAACACCCCTGGCTATTGGCGGAGGATTATCCGAATTGAATATGTCACGGAATATCTTCCATTCTTTGCCAGTCTTCTTCCATATGACTATAAACTTGCCATTGTCAACAACAAAATTGTCGCCGGCAAAAATAGTGTATCTGCCATACTCAATCAATTCGTTACCGCATCCGGAGACATCGGTAGTCTCCAGTTTGACATTATTGATGCCGGCGTTGATGGCACCCTGCCAGTAGGCCACTATATTGTCAGTTCCTGACACGGAGGGAGCCCCCGGGACCATCAGCTGCGCATCATCAGTGTAGAAAGCAGCGAGACCGTCAGCATTGCCGCTGCCAAAGAGATCAACAAACCTGCTGGTTATCTCTTCGATGCTGCTTTTCAGTTTGGCATTATCCTGTCCTGATGCGGAAGAACATGCCGGCAGGAGGAGAGCAACCGTGACCGCGAAGGCCAGGTAAGATTGTAGCACTTTCAGTACAATTGTCTTCATAGCTTTTCAGATAAGTTGTTACTAAAGATTTAACAGATCAAAATTAGGCCCGCAATGACCGTTTATACTTGCTGATTCGTACCAAAATCTAACGTTTTCGTCCCAAAATCTGCTTTTAGCTATTTGACGGGTTTTCCGGAGATATAGGCAGAGGGATTAACACCAAACTGTTCCCTGAAGTGGCGTGCGAAATTGGACTGGCTGGAGAAACCGACCCGGTACATGACCTGTGCGACATTGTTGTGACCTTTTCTGAACATGGCTGCAGCAGTTTTCAGCCGTATAGACCTCAGCAATCCGGCAGGCGAGTAACCTGTCAGCGCCTCTATCTTCCTGTAGAGCTGGGTCCTGCTGATGTACAGCTCATTGCAGAGGGAACTTACATGAAAATCAGGATTGGCAATATGCTCCTTCATCAGGTCGATCACCTTTTGCATCAGGGTGTCCTGTGGCACAGGGATAGCTGACTCGTCAGGTGCAGTAAGGAGCTCCCTCCGGTATCTGTCACGGATTCTCGCGGAGGTCTCCAGATGATTCCTGATTTTGATGGAGAGCTCAAGCATGTCAAATGGTTTGCTGATGTAGTCATCGGCCCCGCAGTCGAGACCCGTGATGGTACTATGCCTGTCAGCACGGGCTGTGAGCATTATTACAGGGATATGTCCTGTCTTCTCATTCTGCTTGATCCTGCGGCAAAGCTCATAACCGTCGGTAACCGGCATCATCACATCAGTGACGATTAGGTCGGGGATATTCTGAATGGCTGCAGTGAATCCCTCTTCTCCGTCGAAGGCCTCCAGAACTGTCCACTCCTTTGAAAGGCTGCCGGCAATAAATGAATTCAATTCTTTGTTATCCTCGACGATCAGAATGCAGGATCTGCTTTCCGGAGTGTTATCAAGGCTCTTTTGTTGCCTGTTACCGGCCAGTTGCGTTGAAGCCGGATCGGGTACTGCATTGGCAGACGAGCCAGCCCGAGTCAGTGAGGCAGAGCCGGGGGCACATATCGTATTAACGTTAGTATCTGCCAGTTCACTATCAGAGTAAGCGTTCCGGCTTACCGGTATGCGAACGGTAAATGTGGATCCCCGGCCCGGCCGACTGTCAACCTCCACGGTACCGTGATGCAGTGCAGCCAGTTTCCTTACCAGGTATAGACCGATACCGGTACCACCTGCGGCCTTGTGCACGTTGCCATCCGACCTGTAGAACCTTTCGAATATTTTTTCCTTTTCTTTTGCGGGAATACCCGGGCCCGTGTCCTTCACAACGAAAACGGCCCGGGTCTCTCCTTTCCTGCTTTTATCTGCAGATACGGTGAACTCTACCCTTCCTTTTTCCGGAGTATACTTGAAGGCATTGTCAAGAATATTTGTCAGGATCTTTTCAAGTTTATCCTCATCAAACCAGGAATCTCTAAAGCTGCCTGAAATGCTGAAATTAAATTCAATCCCTGTTTTTCCTGCAATAACAAAAAACGATTTGGCAACCCGGGTTACCAGGTCTCCCAGGCTGTTGTTGTCTGCCATAAGTCGTTCCGAATCTGTCTCCAGCCTTGACATGTCAAGCAACTGATCTATCAGCTGCTTCAGCCTGAGTGCATTGTTGATAACAACGCCCAGTGATTCGAGCCTGCTCTCCTCTTCATCGGGATCCATGCCGGCCTTAAGTTGCTCAAGTAATCCGAGAACAAGTGTTAGTGGTGTCCGGAACTCATGTGAAATATTCGAAATAAATTCTGTCTTGAACCGGTCGGCTTCATACAGTTTTATAAACTCAGTTTTCCTGAAGTAACTGGTCAGAAGGATCACCACCGCCTCTATTGCAGATACATCCTCATCCGTAAGATCAAGGTACACGGTCTTGTCGATTACCCTTATGCCTGTAATTATTATCAGCCTTATATCATCATTGTGACAGACATGATAGATTATCATGCTCAGGAAACCGAACCTCTTTTTTATCTCGTCAATTACCTGATTTTCTGTTGTTTTGCTGTTGAGGAGAATATATTTTTCAAATGCAGGCATCTGAGCCGGCGTAATGGTCTCAAATGCCATATAATCAATGCTTTCGTCCACCTGTGTATCACGAAAACTCACCAGACTGTAATCTCCGGAATGATCTTCAGAAGGCTCATAAATGTAGGTTGCGGCCATTTCGAGGCTTGAATCTATCAGGCTGGCCACTTCGTCAAGCAGCTCCCTGTCGCTCTTTGGAAAACCTATAGCTTTCTGGATGTCAACAAGTAATTTGAAAGCTTTTTGCTGCCTGGAGAGAAGAGCTTTTGTGTTGGTTAAAAGGTAATCAAACCGTGTGAGTTCCCTCACAAGTTCCTTATTTTGTGAAACCAGATACTCAATCCTTTTTTCCTGACTCATATCTGACAGGTTAAGACTGCCTGGACTTTTCTCTGCTGAAAATGCACAGCACCCCGGTCCAGTCGAGGGGCATTACCTTACCCTTTACCCTGGCGATTTCCACTCCGGAATAAATACCCAGCAGAGGCATTATGGAGCCTATGGTTTCCTGTATCTCTTCCGATTCCTCCCTTTCGGTTCCGAAATATCGCTTCACCCTGCCCAGGCATGAGATATAGAATGCAAAGATAGGCTCCCTCTCTTTCAGGGAATCAAGCAACTGCCCGGCACTCTTTGAGATCATGTCTGTCTGGATTGATCTTCTCATGAACTGAAAAGTATCTCCCTCTTTCAGGTCGCCTTCCATAAGTGAGATGGCTCCTGTCTCTTCATCCACACCGAAAACCAGTCTGTTTACATAGTTCTCCTCAATGAACGGCCCGTATTTATCGCCTTTGTTGACTCCAATTGTAATGAAGAACATCGCCTTATCCCAGTTAGTTAATGTAGGATCACCAAGATATTCCGTTGCCACCTCAATTGCGGGCCTGTTGTCCACTTCAAGTATCAGGTTGCCGGAGGCCCTGGTTATCCGATGGTAGTCCGACGCCGGCTTGCAGCCATGCATTATGGTAGTGTCAAGTCTTATATTTCCGTTGAATACAAGTGACATTAATGAATCCCTGTAGATCTTCCGGTTGTCCCACATTTCTGTTTTCTTCATATTCATGATTCCCGAAGCTAATCCAACTCCGGCCATTGAAGGCAGTCCTCCCATCTCTTCATCCATACCTGACAGAATTGGGGTTGCCTGGTAGAATATATTAAGCGGGTCGGGAGGATTGCGCGTTGAGTCATAGAATAGAAGGAGAGCCGGATCTTCATAATCTTTCATGAAGCCAAGTGTCCGTCCCATCTCCTTCCCGGCAAGGTATTCGTCGCCGAGAATATTTTCAACGACTTCTGTCCTGAAATCGATGCCGGCTTCAGAGACAACCATAATACCTGCATGAAATCCCTCATATCCGAGGTAGTCGTTGGTTATGACACCAACGGAGGTTCCGCCTGCAATAACGCATTCATCGCCGATGACTGATTTCACACCCCTGAGGAGTGATTCCGGATCATGCTCGGCTGAGGCAAACACCAATGCGAGATCTGCCTTTTCCGTTCCGGCCCTGTTCATTGCCGTCTCAGCCATCTCCCGGCCGGCATCAAGGGAGTTCGGGCTGGTGCTGAATGATACTCCGATTTTTGTGGACATAGGATGGGAATATTAGGTAATTAGCATGGCAGGAATGCTCAAGGAACTTCCTGGCAACTATTAAAATTACGCTATTAACATGAGACAGAGCATAATATTTGTACCAAAATGTACCCCTGGCGTTCCAAAATGCGGAGGTGTCTCACCATAGGTCAAAAAAAGCAAACAGTTCACTTGAATGACTGAAAAAATTTAACCAAGTTTATCAAAATCACTTCCGAGAAAGTTGTACTTAACGATGCATTGATTGAAAAGTCACAGAAACTACTTGGGATAAAAGGGTATTATACCAATCTGGAAGAGAAAACAGCGACCAATCAAAGTATCATCGAGCGTTATCACGAGCTTTACAGGATCGAGCAAGCCTTCCGGATATCAAAGCATGATTTA
>JAAZAP010000281.1 GCA_012514255.1 Bacteroidales bacterium
AGGCTGCTTCGGGAAACGGGGCAGCCTGCAATTCTTTATGCCCAGCAGGCCGGTCGGCAGTCTGCAGTCGGCAGTCGGCAATCGCCAAATCGGCAATCGAAAATCCCCAGTCCTGTTTGCCCTGCCTCACTCTTGCCTACTGCCTCTTGCCTACTGCCTCTTGCCTATTGCCTATTGTTCTATTTCTCCCATCTTTGCAGAATGAATGATCACAGGCAGGTATACGAGCTGGAACATGAGAATACCGGGAAGCTTATGTGGAAGTACTTTCTGCCTGCCTTTGCCAGCATGATGACCAATGCACTCTACAATGTGGTTGACCGTATCTACATCGGCCAGGGAGTAGATGCCCTGGCACTCTCCGGACTGACAGTGGTCTTTCCCCTGATGATCATAATCATGGCGTTCGGCATGCTTGTGGGAATGGGATCGGCAGTACGTGTATCCCTCAGCCTCGGCGAGAAGGACTTTGACAGGGCCAACCATATCCTGGGTAATGCCTTCTTCCTGTCGCTGGTTTTCGGATTTGTACTCATGGGGGCTGGCTTCCTGCTGCGTGATCCCGTCCTGCGGATCTTCGGAGCAGGACCGGAAACAATGCAATACGCCTCGGACTACTTCACCATTATCCTTCTCGGAACGCCACTGGCCATGACAGGCTTTTCCCTGAACAATATCATCAGGGCTGAGGGCAATCCGCGCATAGCGATGTATTCCATCTTCATCAGCGCGGGACTCAACATCGTCCTTGACCCTATATTCATCTTCGGCCTCGGGATGGGAGTGAAGGGGGCGGCCCTCGCGACGGTAATATCACATGCGGTCCTTGCTGTCTGGGTCCTTGCACATTTCCGCAGCCGCAGGAGCGTCACAAGACTCAGCCTCGCCAATGCGCGGCCTGATCTCTACATTATCAGGTATATCATCTCCATAGGATTTGCCCCATTTGCCATGAACCTTGCATCCAGCATTGTCTGGGGGGTGATGAACACAAAGTTCATTAAGTATGGCGGAGATATCTCAGTAGCGGCCCTCGGGATTGTCAACAGCGCCACCATGCTGCTGGTGATCTCTATCATCTCAATCAATATGGCCATCCAGCCAATCATCGGATTCAACTATGGAGCTGGACTCTTCTGCAGGGTGAAGGAGACGGCGATGAAAGCCATCAGATATGCTACCCTTATTGCTACCGGTGGCTGGCTGATATGCATGCTCCTGCCCGGGGTGATCATCAGTATCTTCAACTCAGACAGCATGGAGCTGCGCGAAGCAGGCATAATGGGCCTGCGCATCTACTGCGCCGTACTGCCCGTGGTCGGATTCCAGATAATTGCGTCAAACTACTTCCAGGCAATAGGAAAGGCAAAGCTGGCTACATTCCTTTCACTGCTGCGGCAGATAATCGTTTTGTTGCCACTGATATTCATCCTGCCGCAGTACTGGGGTACCGCCGGAGTATGGATAGCCAGTCCCGTCTCCGATCTTGTAGCGGCAGTGATCTCATTCATCTTCTTCCGCCGCGAGATAGCCAGGCTTGGGTGTGACATGCCTGTGGCCGGCACAGGGAAGCCTGACCTTAATGACACGGATACCCCTGATATCGACCTGATAGGATGATCACAGGCTTCCTTCTTTCTTCTTTTTCCTGAGCACGGCAAGAAACAGAATCATTGCCGCCACTGCCGCTGCAACACCTGCTGTTACCGAGATGCTAAGGGGCAGTGCCAGTCCGCCCCCGGAGTGTGGAGCAGTGCAGATATACGTGACGCAAACAGCTGTCAGGAACAGTGCCGGCAGAGACATCATAAGATGGGTTTTGCCTTTCAGACCCAGGTACATGGCAATGGTCCAGCAGGTGATGGCTGCCAGCGCCTGGTTGGATATACCCACAAACTTCCAGATTCTCGCGAACTCATCCTTCATCACAAAGGTGAGGATAAATGCAATCACAAAAATGGGGATCACTATCAGCAGACGCGAGCCGACCTTCTTCTGTGAGAAGCGGAGCATATCCGCTATAGTCAGCCTGGCACTCCTGAAGGCTGTATCACCGGAGGTGACCGGGCAGGCCACAACGCCAACCACTGCTATAATGGCGCCTGCCTTGCCGAGCCATGACCTGCATATCTCATTCACCAGCCATGCAGGATCAGGCTTAATGGCAGGATTGTCAGCCAGGGGATGGGTGAAAGCGTAGGTGAGCCCGTGCACATCGCCCATGTAGTTCATTGCTGCCGTGGCCCATATCATTGCCACTACCCCCTCGGCTATCATCGCGCCGTAAAAGATCTGCCTTCCCTGCTTCTCCGACCTCAGGCAGCGGGCCATAAGGGGCGACTGTGTGGCGTGGAATCCCGAGATAGCTCCACAGGAAACCACAATGAACAGGAAGGGAAAGATGCTGTTGGTGGCGGCGTCAGGCTGGAAATTAATGAGATTGGCCGGTGAGAGTTCCATCAGCGTGAGCGATCCTCCCGCCCATTTTACTATCATGCTGACGAATATGCCTATAGCCATGAAGATCAGCGCTCCTCCAAAGAAGGGATAGAGCGGGCCGATTATCTTGTCAATGGGAAGAAGGGTTGCAAGGATGTAATAGAAAAAAATAAGAGCAAGCCAGAAGGTAAGACTGAAGCCTGACATGGTAAAGAGCAGTTTTGCAGGACCGCTCACGAAGGCCACGCCTACGAAGATGAGCAGCAGCAGTGTGAATACTCTCAGGAACATTCGCATTGGCTTGCCCAGATAGGTGCCTACCAGTTCGGGCAGGCTGGCGCCGCCATGCCGCACCGAGAGCATCCCCCCGAAATAATCATGTGTGGCACCCATGAAGATGCACCCCAGAACTATCCAGATATAGACAACCGGCCCGTACATGGCACCCAGGATTGCTCCGAAGATTGGCCCGAGGCCGGCAATATTGAGAAACTGGATCATAAAGACCCGCCATCCCTTCATCGGGATGTAATCAATACCGTCACTCTTTGTGAAAGCGGGAGTGGGCCGGACCGGGTCCATCCCGAAGAATCTTTCGGCCACCCTTCCATAGAGTATGTATCCCAGAACAAGCAGGGTGACCGACACTGCCAGGGTTATCATCCGTTCCTGTTTAAGTAATCTGCTAAGTTAAAGAAAATGCAGTGTCGTTATCATCATTGGGGGTCAGTAAACAAAGGGTCAAATTGTATATATTTGCACCTGAATTGAACCGGTCCGACACTGATGGATAACATACGCAATTTCTGCATAATTGCACACATAGACCATGGCAAGAGCACGCTTGCCGACAGGCTTCTTGAGATGACCAGCACCGTTGATGCGCGTGAATTTCAGGACCAGGTTCTTGACAATATGGACCTTGAGCGTGAGCGCGGCATCACCATCAAGAGCCATGCTATCCAGATGGTTTATCAGCATGAGGGTCGAAACTACTTTCTAAATCTTATTGATACGCCGGGGCATGTAGACTTTTCATATGAGGTGTCACGGTCCATAGCCGCGTGCGAGGGAGCGCTGCTGGTGGTTGACGCCACGCAGGGCATACAGGCACAGACAATCTCCAATCTGTATATGGCCATTGAGCACGGACTGGAGATCATACCGGTGATGAACAAGATGGACTCTGCAAGCGCTATGCCCGAGGAGGTTAAGGATCAGATAGTGGATCTCATCGGGTGCAGGCGTGAGGAGATCATTGAGGCAAGCGCCCGCACGGGAATGGGGGTGGATCGGATTATGGAAGAGATAATCACCAGGATACCGCCTCCTGCCGGTGATCCTGATGCCCCGCTGCAGGCACTGATCTTTGACTCGGTCTTTAACTCCTTCAGGGGCATAATAGCCTACTTCAAGATTGCCAACGGCACCATCCGTACGCATGACCTGGTTAAATTCGTCAACACGGGAAGTGAATATGACGCTGATGAGATCGGGGTGCTGAAACTCAGGAGAGAACCACGTGAGGTGCTCAGTGCAGGCGATGTGGGGTACATCATATCAGGAATAAAGGTATCTGCGGAGGTGAAGGTGGGTGACACCATCACACATGTGGCACGCCCTTGCGATAAGGCCATTGCCGGCTTCGCCGACGTAAAACCGATGGTATTTGCGGGTATCTATCCCGTTGATGCCGATGATTACGAGGATCTGAGGGCCTCAATTGAAAAACTGCAGCTCAATGACGCCTCACTGACATTCGTACCGGAGTCCTCCGCCGCCCTTGGCTTTGGCTTCAGGTGCGGATTCCTGGGATTGCTGCACATGGAGATAATACAGGAGCGGCTCGACAGGGAGTTCGATATGGATGTCATCACCACCGTACCAAACGTCTCCTTCCGGGTGCTGACCACCAGGGGTGAGGTGATAGACGTTCACAATCCTTCAGGAATGCCCCCCTCCACAACAATTGATGAGATAGAGGAGCCGTACATATATGCCCAGGTGATCTCAAAGTCAGAATACCTTGGTGCCATACTCAAGCTCTGCATAGACAAGCGGGGCATACTGAAGAACCAGGTCTATCTCACAAGTGACAGGGTGGAGGTAACGTTTGATATGCCTCTGTCAGAGATAGTATTTGATTTTTATGACAAGCTGAAGAGCATTTCGAAGGGATACGCCTCATTTGACTATCATATCACCGGCTACAAGAAGGCTGACCTTGTCAGGCTCGATATACTCCTTAACGGTGAGATGGTTGACGCACTGTCAACGCTTATTCACAGGGGTCATGCCTATGACTTCGGCCGCAGGATGTGCGAGAAACTGCGTGAACTGATACCCAGACAGCAGTTTGACATTGCCATCCAGGCTGCCATTGGTGCCAAGATCATTGCCCGGGAAACGGTCAAGGCCGTTCGCAAGGATGTGACTGCAAAATGCTATGGGGGTGATATCACCAGGAAGAGGAAACTCCTTGAAAAACAGAAGAAAGGTAAGAAGAGGATGCGCCAGATAGGCAATGTGGAGGTGCCACAGCAGGCTTTCCTGGCTGTTCTCAAACTCGACTGATGCAAAAAAACAATGCCTGCTGTTGCAAATAAGGAATTTATGCTAACTTAGCGCTTCGTTGGGCTCTGGCGGGAAGATATTTATGCTTGTCAAAAGACCCTGAAACTAACCTGACTCATACCCCGTTCGGATCATTCCGGCGGGGTATTGTCTTTTCAGCACAGCAACTTGTAGCCTTTGCCGTGGATATTCAGTATCTCCACGTTCTCATCGCGACTGAGGTATTTGCGCAACTTGGTGATATAGACATCCATGCTTCTGGCATTGAAATAGTTGTCATCAATCCAGATTGATTTGAGGGCGAAATTACGTTCAAGCACCTCATTCCTGTGGCGGCAGAGCAGCTCAAGCAGTTCAGATTCCTTTGTGGTGAGCTTGCGCGACTGATCCTGCCAGATGAGCAGCTGCCTTGTAACGTCAAAGGTGAACTTGCCGATGGTATAGACCTCGGCGGCAGCGTCTGCAGGCTTCTTTACCGATCGCCTCAGTATGGCCTCTATCCGGTAGATCAGCTCTTCCATGGAGAACGGCTTTGTGATGTAATC
>JAAZAP010000282.1 GCA_012514255.1 Bacteroidales bacterium
ATAAATACCTGTTTTTCAAGCTAAATTTCTTTAATCTGACTTTTTCTTCAGGACACTTGTGAATGTAAGAATTACATAAACAGTGATGGCCAAATATATGACAAAAAACAATATTAATGAACCGGTTGCGTCATTTTTGAAAACCAGGAAGAAAAGCAACGCGAGCAGGAAAGAGAGCAGCATCTTCACTCCCAGCGCGATTAGTGTCATAAAAACACTTTTCTCCCCTCCCGAAAAGAAACCGTTAAAAAAAATTAAAAGCGAAATGAAGGCTACAAGGGCGAATCCGGCTATCAACAGGACAGCGGAAGATATATCATAAAGTGATGGATCTGCCTTGCCGGGGATGATAGCCGCGACTATCAGGCATAAAGTGAGTACCAGGAGTCTGAAATAGTAACGTATAGCCCTCGGGTGGAACATCTCATTTGTTTCTGATGGCCTCCTTTATCACCAGCCACATGGCAGCCGCCACTCCCAGCAGTGAAAGAATGACCGTGAACACCGGCTTTGTGTCTGCCCAGGTGTCAAGTTTGACTCCTCCGAGTGATGTGATAACGATTATGACCACCATCTGGATGGCGATGGTGCTGTACTTTGAGTAGGCCTCCAGGCCGTCTGAGCCCTTATTTTCCTTCTTCTTTCCCTCTGGCTGCTGTTGTTCCACCGGTCTCTCCCTCATTCATGGCACAGTTGCCTGTAAATATTGCTCCCGGTTCAATGGAGAGCTTGTTTGTCACAATTGTCCCGTTGATTTTTGATGAGGCTTTCAGGTTAAGGAGCTGCGTAACGGTTATCTTGCCTTCAATCAGTCCGGAGACTTCTGAGTTTTTGCATTCTACTTCACCTTTTACCCTGCCGGTAGGTCCTATGACCACCTTTCCCTTGGTGATCATGTTTCCGTTCAGGACGCCGTCAATACGGACATCACCTGAAGATTTAATATCACCCGTGATCTCTGTACCCTGGCTGATGGTGTTGACTGCTGCGCCGTTGTCTGTCTCAATGATTTTTGCCATAGTAAATCTGGTTTGTTCCCGTTTCCCTGAATTATTTTAACACGCAAATATAAAAACTATTGTGCCGGACAGAGGAAAAATAAAGTCGGAATTTCTACCGGGTGTTTCCCCCTTGCCTGGCAGCAGGGTCATATGCCCATTTCAGCCATATGCTTCCCCATGTGAACCCTCCGCCGAAGGCGGCAAGGATCAGGTTGTCGCCCCTGTGCAGTTTCTCTTCAAACTCCCACAGCACAAGGGGTATTGTTGCAGCGGTTGTGTTGCCGTAGTTTTGGATGTTGATCATGACTTTTTCTGGAGGAAGGCCCATCCTGCGGCCAGTGGCGTCAATGATTCTAAGGTTGGCCTGGTGCGGTACCAGCCATGCA
The DNA here is from genome assembly GCA_012514255.1 of Bacteroidales bacterium. The sequence continues at coordinate 1,388 of JAAZAP010000282.1, forward strand.
ATATCTTCCGGTTTCAGGTTGTTTTTCTGCATCACCTCCACTGCAACGTCAGCCATGTTTGAGACAGCGAACTTGAACACGGCCTGTCCCTCCTGGTAGATGAAATGTTCTCGTCCGCCCACGGTATCATGTGATGCCGGTCGTACTGATCCGCCGGCTTTCATATGCAGGTATTTCTTTCCTGACCCGTCTGTCCTGAAGATATAGTCCATGACCCCATACTCTTCGTGGGTGGGTTCAAGCAGCACTGCCCCGGCAGCATCGCCGAAGAGTGTGCAGGTGGTGCGGTCAGAATAATCAGTAATGGAAGACATCTTGTCTGCACCCACAACCACCACCTTGCGGTATCTGCCTGTCTCAACGTAGGCAGCGGCAGTCTGAAGGGCAAAAAGGAATCCGGAGCAGGCTGCTCCTATATCAAAGCTGAAGGCGTTTTTTATTCCTGCCTTGTCAGAGATGATGTTTGCCGTTGCCGGGAAAGCCATGTCAGGGGTAATGGTTGCACAGATAAGCAGATCAACCTCCTCCGGGCTTGTGCCGGTCTTTTCCAGGAGGCCTCTCACTGCCGGTTCGCCAAGGTCAGAGGTGCCTTTGCCTTCGCCCTTGAGTATCCTTCTCTCCTTTATGCC
>JAAZAP010000283.1 GCA_012514255.1 Bacteroidales bacterium
AAGCTGGCATCGTATATCGGTCGTATCAACTATGATTTCGATGCGAAATACCTTCTTTCGGTAACAGCGCGTCGTGATGGTTCCAGCCGTCTTTCACCCGATATTCGCTGGGAATGGTTCCCATCTGTGTCAGCAGGCTGGCGTATTGATCGCGAAAATTTCTTCCCCGTATCCGATAAAACAATCAATCTGTTAAAGATTCGCGGCAGCTATGGTGTACTTGGCAATGAGAACATAGGCGAATACCAGTACATGGCTGTCATGTCAAGAGGTAATTACACTTATAGCTTTGGAAACACCAAGGTTACCGGCTCGGCGATATCAGACTACGTAAACGAAGCCATCAAGTGGGAAAAGAAAAAGACACTTGACTTTGGTCTCGATCTCGGTATGTTCAGCAATCAGCTGGAGTTCACATTTGACTGGTACAAATCTACTTCGGAAGACCTTCTTTACAGTGTGGCAGTACCGGCCAATGCAGGTGCTACCAACGCAACGGTAACGATGAACGCAGCGACTATGATAAACTCGGGTCTTGAGTTCCTGGTTGCATATCACAATCATCAGAACGCTGTTAAGTTTGACGTTTCTGCAAACTTCTCCACCCTCAACAACGAGGTGACAAGGCTGGGTGTTTCAAACGAACCTCGTACTGACGGCTACTGCCGGACAGAAGTAGGTCGTGAAGTTGGTTCATTCTATGGCTACGTTTACGAAGGTATCTTCCAGTCTCAGGAAGAGATAGACAGTCGTGTCAACTCAGAAGGTGAATTCATCAATCAGAGCGGGGCACAACCGGGCGACTGCGCGTACGCCGACCTTAACCTTGATGGTGAAATTACAAACGAAGACCAGCAATTTCTGGGCAGCGGTTTGCCCAAGTATCATTACGGTCTCAATGCACGTGCTGAATGGAACGGTCTGGACCTGAGCATTTCAACATTTGGAGCTGCAGGTTTCAAGGCTGTTGATTTTGTTGACGTCACATTGCGCAGTTCATATTTTATTCTCAACAAGAGTGTTGATCTGCTGAATGCCTGGAGACCGGATAACACAGACACCGACGTTCCCCGCATAGCATACAAATCGACAGGTTCAATCACCAACGATATGTTCAGTAACCGTTTCATACAGGATGCATCATATCTGAAGATTGCCAACATCGAACTGGGCTATAACTTCCCCAACAAATGGTTTGGCGGCTATGTTCACGGTGTTCGTTTATACGCATCGGCTCAGAACCTGTTCACGTTCTCTAAATACAGGGGTTACAACGTAGACTTCGCAGGAGGCACTTTCACTCCCGGTTACAACTATGCTTCGTATCCATCACCACGAACTGTAATGTTCGGAGCTCACTTCTCATTCTAAATGTGTAATCAAAGAAACAGGATAGCATTATGAAAACTTTAAAGTTATTTATAGCAATGCTGGCGATTATTGCAGGTATGACAGCCTGCGATGATATGCTCGATGTTACGAACCCGAACAGCCAGACAACATTTGATTTTGGCGATTCAGAGTCAGAACTTCAGGAGGTAATCATCGCGTGCTACAACCGCATACGCCTCGAGGGTACGTTTTCCCGTGTCGGTTACACTATGGATGCCGTACGCGGTGACGAAGTCTGGAACTCATCACAACAGTGGTATCTGGAGTATGACAACCTCAATTCTCCGGGCACAATTGAAATAGGAGACCAATGGATCTGGCGCGACAACTATCATGTAGTAAACCGCACCAACTTTGTTTTGTCTAAAGTGGATGGAGTTAATCTGTCAGAAGATGCTTATAATCAGATAGCCGGACAGGCTCTTTTCCTCAGATCCCTGGCATACTATCACCTGGCCACTTATTACCAGTCTGTTCCACTGATTACGGACTATGCATCCTATTCAGACATCAATACAATGTATGCATCCAATAATACCCAGGATGAAGTGTTTGACCAGATAGAGGCAGACCTTACCCTGGCAATGCAAATGTTGCCATCGCGCGATAAAGGTGGTGAATGGGCTAAAGGTCGTGCCACATGCGGCTCTGCTGCCGGATATCTGGCTCGTGCACTCATGTTTCGTCATAAATTTGAGGAGGCTTATGATGTACTGAAGGACATCATCGCCGGTGTGTACGGGCATTATGAGCTTACAGACGACTACGGTGACAATTTCAGGGAAGGTGCGGCATATGAGAATAACGTAGAGAGCCTGTTCGAGGTTCAGTTTATGGACTATGGCACAGGTGGCACAATCCAGGAGTGGACTCCGGTAAACATAAACATAGAGGCAACCCAGGGTCATGCCGTAGAAAGCAACTACGGCTCCCAGCAACTGGGTAGCTGGGGAGACCTGGCCGGTGCACCCTGGTTGTATAACCTGTTTAGAAAAGAGAATTGTACAGATGGCCGTCTCGATCCACGTTTATACTGGACCCTTGTAACATACGAAAGTGAATATAATGCCTATACCGGCCTGAAGACTGCAGCCTATCCTGACGGAGATCCTCGTTCCAACACTGTTTACCAGGCAGAGATAACTGCAACACCTGTATCAAACACAGCCCAGGGTGGTATATCAATAGCCAAGTTCTCAAATGCAAGAAACAACATCTACAGTACTATCAGAACAGGATTGCATTGTGGAATCAATCTGCGCCTGATGCGTTACAGCGATGTTTTACTTCGTGCAGCAGAATGCGAGAATGAAATCAATGGGCCAACGCAGACCGCTATTGATTACATTAACATAGTACGTCAACGCGTTGCTCTTCCGGATCTTGAGCTTGATGACTTCCCGACTGCTGATCATCTTTTCGAACAGATAGCAAATGTTGAGCGTCCCAAAGAATTCGGTTGCGAAAACGGACGCGGCATAGACCTGCTCCGCTGGGGATTCTTCTACACTGCTGACCGTCTGAATCAGCTGGTTGAGCATGCTTATTACAAGCGTGATGGAACAGCCTCAACAGAAGAGCTTACCGCCGAAACCGCTGACGATTCATCTTTCAATTACTACTACAAGGGGCACGAATATTTCCCGATTTATCAGTCTACTCTTAATGCCAATCCTAACCTTACAGGTAACTCGGCAAACAAGAATGAAGATAACGGACCTGCTTTCCTGGCGAAATGGAGTGTTCGTCCTGTTGTAGATTTGTAATTACTTTCTTGATTTAGAGACTTCCTTATCAGCATATTTTTCGTATGTTGGTGAGGAAGTCTTTTGAAAGAAAACATACTCGGGATGAAACTAAAGTATTTTCTGATCTTGTCTCTCGCAATAACTGCCCTGTGCATGGCCGGGTGCAATAATGATCATACTGAACCTGATGACGATGATAATGACACCAATGATACTTTTACCATTCCGACATATGCCGATGATTACTCATCAATAGCCTCGTGGTCAGACCGGAACATCTGGAATCTGGCCAACGTGCATGATCCATCGGTTGCTTTCTACGATGGCTATTACTATATGTACGGCACCGATGCCTCATATGGTAATGCTGCCGAAGGGCATGGGCATTTTCAGGGCAAGCGTTCAACCGACCTGGTTAACTGGCAATGGGTAGGCGGACCATTTTATGAAGCGCCTTCCTGGGTGGCCGACTCGCTCAACGCCATTCGTTCGCGCATGGGTCTTGATGCCATTACCCGGGACAACATAGTATACCTATACTGGGCCCCGACAGTGCGCCGGGTCAATGTCGGCGGGCAGGAGATCCTGCGAATGTACTACTGCATAGTCATCGATAACTACATCAAAACCGGCAACCCCGTCTCAGCAGCCTTTGATGGAAGCTGGAGCGAACGCGCCTTTATTGGTATGTGCGAATCATCTGATCCGGCCGGAGCAGTCTGGACTGACAAGGGTTACATTACCTGTTCATCGTCTGATCGTGGCCTGGACTACACTCGCACAAGTACTAATGACTGGAGCGCATATTTCTACTACAACGCCATCGACCCTACGTATATCGTAACACCTGAGGGGGAGCATTACCTCATATATGGCTCGTGGCATAGCGGCTTCGCACTGCTGCAGCTCAATGCAGCAACAGGCAAGCCGCTCAATGCACAGGGCAATCCCTGGGCAAACAGTGCGGGTGAGCTGACAGCCCGATATGGTGAGAGAATCGGCACACGCACAGCCTCGTCACGCTGGCAGGCCAGTGAAGCTCCGGAAATAATATTCAAGGATGGTTACTACTATCTGTTCATGGCCTATGATCCTCTTGACATACCTTACAATACGCGGGTGGTCAGAAGCACAAGCATCGAAGGTCCGTACCTCGACATCACCGGGCGTAACTTTACCAGCGGAAGCGGTGACTGTTACCCCATAGTAACCCATCCTTACAAATTCAACCTCAGTTACGGATGGGTAGGTATATCACACTGCTGTATCTTCAAAAAGGAAGACGCAAACGAATGGTTCTACATGTCGCAGGGACGATTGCCTGAAAATGTTGGTGGCAATCCCTACTCCAATGCCATCATGATGGGGCATGTACGCCGCATTGTCTGGTGTCCGGCTTCTACGGGTGAACCCGATAACCTATGGCCGGTAGCATTACCCGAACGTTATGCAGCAGTGCCGGATTATGGCACTATTATCAGGGACTCGCTTGTAGGAACGTGGGAGCATATTAACCTAGGCTACAACTATAGGGTACAGAATGCCGCAACGGCCCTGACCCTCAATGCTGACGGCACTATGTCAGGAGCACTGTCAGGCAACTGGAGCTACGATGCAACAAAAAAACAACTCACTCTGGGTAATGTTGTTGTTTGCGTTGAACGCGAAGCAGACTGGGAAGCCAATCCGCGACGCGTAACATTCGTCTATGCAGGAACTGAAAAGAATCTGAACGCAACTTATTGGGGCAAAAAGAAAAAATAATATCGATATATTGCTGAATCCAAATAATTAAAAAATATAAAAAAGAGAACAGGTTATGAGATATTCCAGCATCATCACAACAGTAATTCTGATACTGTCAGCTTTGGCATTTACTGCCTCTGCTCAGTCAGGTGATAAAAACGGGCAGGCTAATATAATAATAAGCACAGACCTGGGAACAGAGACTATCAGCCGCCATATTTACGGTCATTTTTCAGAACATCTGGGGCATTGCATCTATGGTGGCTACTGGGTAGGCGAGGATGCCACCGTACCTAATACAAGGGGCATCAGAAATGACGTTGTGGAAGCCCTTAAAAAGACACAGATCCCAAATCTCCGCTGGCCGGGCGGTTGCTTTGCCGATGAATATCACTGGATGGACGGTATCGGACCGCGGGAGAACAGGCCTGAAATGATTAATACCCACTGGGGAGGGGTGACTGAAGACAACAGCTTCGGAACGCATGAATTCCTTGACCTGTGCGAACAGCTTGGCGCCGAGCCGGTCATCTGCGGAAATGTAGGCAGCGGATCAGTAGAGGAGATGTCAAAATGGGTTGAATATATAAATTTTGACGGTGTCAGCCCGATGGCCGATCTGCGTCGCAAGAACGGCCGTGACAAACCCTGGAACGTGAAGTACTGGGGTGTCGGAAATGAGAATTGGGGTTGCGGCGGTCATATGACAGCTGACTTTTATGCTGACCAGTACAGGCGGTATGCAACCTTTGCAAGAAACTACGGTAATAACCATCTTATGAAGATTGCCGGTGGCGCAAACTCCACAGACTATAACTGGACCGAGACGCTGATGCGCGATGTGCCTCATTTTCTGATGTGGGGAATTTCCCTTCATTACTACACAACAAACTGGGAGAATAAGGGCTCTGCCACAAAGTTCGGAGAGAAGGAATATTTTGAAACCCTTGAGAGATGCCTGAACGTAGAAACGGCGCTGGACCGGCATATCACAATCATGGATAAATATGATCCCGCAAAGCGGATTGCCCTTGTGGTTGATGAATGGGGCACCTGGTGGGATGTGGAGCCAGGCACCAACCCGGGATTTCTCTTCCAGCAGAACACCCTCCGTGATGCAATAGTGGCCGGTATATCACTCAATTATTTCAATGAGCGCTGTGACAGGATCAGGATGGCCAACATTGCCCAGACAGTAAATGTGCTGCAGTCGCTTATCTTCACTGATGGTGAGAAGATGCTGCTTACTCCCACATACCACGTCTTTGAGATGTACAAGGTGCACCAGGATGCAACCCTTCTGCCGCTTGATGTCAATTGCGGCACCTATGCTATGGATGGCAGGGAACTGGCTTCAATCAGCGCCTCGGCATCAAAGGATGCAGACGGCACAGTTCATATCTCCGTGGTTAATATCGAGCCGTCTGAAGACATAAAATTGCTTATCGACCTGCGCGGAGGGGATTATAAGGAAGTATCGGCAAGAGTACTTACGGCACCGGAACTCAACACCCACAATACGTTTGACAGGCCGGAAGAAATAAAACCTGCAACTTTCAAAGAGGTGAAGATCAAAAAGAATATCCTGAGCCTTGACATGCCGGCGAAGTCAATCATCGTGCTCGAAGTTAAATAGATAATGTGCAAAGGAATGAGGGCAAAAAAAGTATTTCTGGGAGTTCTGATTTTGATATTGTCAGTGCCCGTTGCCGCTCAGCCGGGTGGCATATCTGTCCATGACCCTGTCATGGCCAGGGAGGATGGCACATATTATCTGTTCTGTACCGGAATGGGCATATCAGTGTTCTCATCTCCGGACATGATTAGCTGGAAACCGGAAAAACCCGTGTTTGACAGGGCTCCAGAATGGGCGGTCAGGGCTGTTCCCGGTTACAGGGGTCACACCTGGGCGCCTGACATCTCCTTTCATGATGGCACTTATTACCTCTATTATTCAGTCTCCGCATTCGGCAAAAACACTTCATGCATAGGGGTGGCAACAAATACTACGCTTGACCCTGCAAATCCTGCCTTCAAATGGATTGATCATGGAATGGTTGTGCAGTCTGTTCCCGGACGTGACATGTGGAATGCCATCGATCCCAACCTTATCACGGATGATGATGGAACGCCGTGGCTCGTATTCGGTTCTTTCTGGGACGGAATGAAACTGACAAAGCTTGATAAAAGTCTCACTAAACTCTCTGATCCCCAGGAATGGCATACAGTGGCTGCACGCCCCCGTGATTATTATACTGAAGAGACCAGTGCCGGCGAGGGTGCCATAGAGGCTCCGTTTATAATAAAAAGGAACGGATATTACTGGCTGTTTGTATCGTTCGATTTTTGCTGCCGTGGGCTTGAAAGCAACTACAAGATTATGGTGGGAAGGTCTGAAAAGATTACCGGCCCCTACCTTGACAGGAACGGTCATCCGATGACTCATGGCGGAGGCACCCCGTTGCTGACGGGTAACAAGGCCTGGCCCGGAGTGGGACATAACTCCGTTTATAATTTTGACGGTCATGACTATATCATATATCATGGCTATGATGCAGCAGATCATGGCAGGCCCAAGCTGCTGATTGATAAGCTGGAATGGGACAATGAGGGCTGGCCGGTGGTTATCAACAGTGTCACAGCCAGTAAAAAATAAAACAGGAAATTCATATCACAACTAAAATCAATTGAAATGAACCTCAACTCCGTAAAAAAAGGAATGATCATTTTGTTGCTGGCCGGGACGCCACTGATGCTCAGTTCACAGAATGCCAGGATTAAAATTGACACGGACCGCACCATTGGTGAAGTAAATAAAAACCTTTACAGCAACTTTGTGGAGCACCTTGGCCGGTGTGTCTATGGCGGCATCTGGGAACCCGGATCACCGCTCTCGGATGAGCAGGGCTTTCGCAAGGATGTCCTGGAGGCAGTGAAGGGACTCAATGTGTCACTGGTCAGGTACCCCGGAGGCAATTTTGTCTCCAACTACCACTGGCTTGACGGTGTGGGGCCCGTGCGCAATCCCAGGATGGAACTGGCATGGGCCAGGCTGGAGCCCAATACATTCGGCACCAATGAGTTCATGCAGTTCTGTAATAAGGCCGGGGTTCAGCCTTACTTCTCCGTCAACATGGGAACGGGAACAATTGAGGAGGCACAGCAGTGGGTTGAATACTGCAATGTCAAGGAAGGTCCGTTCTATGCCGAGCTTAGAAAGAAGCACGGATTCCCGGAGCCGTATAATATCAAATACTGGAGCCTGGGCAATGAGATGGACGGATTCTGGCAGATGGGGCATCTTAACGCGGAAGATTACAGCAAGAAGGCGCGCGAGGCTGCCAAACTGATGCGGCTCACCGATCCGTCAATAAAGCTCGTGGCAGCTGGTTCATCCAATTACAGACCTGATGCCGATCCTGATGAATGGAATGCAAAGATACTCAGAGAACTGAGAGACGTTGTTGATTATATCGCTCTACATATTTACGTCGGTAACCCTGACAATAACTATTACAATTTCCTCTCTACTCCGCTGGTTTGTGAGCAAAGGACGCAGCTGGTGAAGGGGATGATCATGGAGGAAATGTCAAAGGCGAACCGCGGCGACAGGGATCCGATATATATCGCGTGGGATGAATACAATGTGTGGTACCGTGCCCGGACAGATGAACACATGCAGGGCACCAGGGCCCTTGAAGAACCATACAATCTCGAAGATGCCCTGGTTATAGCAGGCTTCCTGAATGTATTCGTGCGCAATGCTGATATAGTGAAGATGGCCAACATGGCCCAGCTCGTTAATGTTATCGCCCCGATATGGGCAGAGGAGAACGGGATGTTCAGGCAGACGATCTATTACCCTCTGTCTCTCTTTGCCAGTAATGTCAAGGGTACCTCCCTTGACGTGTTTGTGGATTGTGACACATATGATACAGATAGATTTTTCATCGGTCTTGGAGAAAGCACCACGCAACAGACTGATGTTCCTTACCTCGATGTCTCGGCTACATATAGCGATGGCGAGGTGGTACTGTGTGTGGTTAACAGGCACAAGGACAAACCGATCACCACTGATATACTGTGCCAGACCGGCGAATTCTCGGGTAATTTCAAGGTGTATGAGGTCAACGGCCCTGATGTCAAGGCAATGAATAATTTTGACGGAGAACAGGTTAAAACAGTAACAAAACCGGAAATCAGGGGAAAAGGCACCAAAATCACTTATTCATTTCCTGCCCATTCTTTCACAATGATGATAGGGAAAATTGAAGATTCAAAATAAAATCAACTATTTTCGAAAAAAAATCAATATGCGTAAACAAAATCTATTCACTGGCTCAATGCTGTTGCTCATCATGATCGGCATGAGCTCTTGCGGAAACAAAAAAGAGATG
>JAAZAP010000284.1 GCA_012514255.1 Bacteroidales bacterium
CCACTGTCTTTGAGGGTGACCCTGAAGAGGATATGCCCCGCGATGATGAGGCTGCCTCTTACTGGGCAGAGTGTTTCCCCGAAAACCCGAACCATATCCTTAACGGATCAAAGAAGGATAATTTCTGGGAGATGGGCGAGACAGGACCCTGCGGACCCTGCTCCGAGATTCACGTTGACATTCGTTCAGAGAACGAGAGAGCAGCCACACCCGGCCACCTGATGGTAAACAAAGGCCACCCCCAGGTGATAGAGATCTGGAACCTGGTGTTCATACAGTACAACCGCCGTGCCGGAGGGGAGCTGGAACTGCTGCCCGACAGGCATGTTGACACCGGCATGGGCTTTGAGCGCCTCTGCATGGTTATACAAAACAGGCAGTCGAACTATGACACCGACGTCTTCCAGCCGCTCATTGCTGCCTCGGCTGCCCTTACGGGTAAACCTTACGGGGTAAAGAAAGAATGGGATATAGCCCACAGGGCCATCGCTGACCACCTGCGCACTGTCTCATTTTCGGTGGCCGATGGTCAACTTCCGTCAAACAACCGGGCGGGATATGTTATCAGGCGCATCCTCCGGCGGGCTGTAAGATACGGCTATACCTCACTTGGAATGAACGAACCGTTCATCCATAAACTCCTTCCCTCCCTGGTGGAGTCAATGGGAGACCACTATCCCGAGCTCAGAACCCAGGAGCGACTGATCAGCAGGGTGATTCGCGAGGAAGAACAGGCATTCCTCAAGACCCTGGGCAAAGGACTGCGAATGATTGAACGCCGTATGGAATCGCTTAAAGCGAAAGGAGAAACCATCTTTCCGGGAACAGATGCCTTTGAACTGTTTGATACCTACGGGTTCCCTGTTGACCTGACACAGCTCATCCTGAGGGAAAACAACATGATCCTCAATGAAGAGGCATACACCAGGGAGCTCAATGCACAGAAGGAGAGATCACGGGATGATGCTGCAGTGACGGCAGGCGACTGGGTGATGATTCATGATACCGGCAACACCATCTTCACCGGCTATGACCGTACCGAAGACACCGTACAGATTTCCCGGTACAGGAAAGTGGTTGCAAGAGGCAGCGAGATTGTTCATCTTGTGTTTGACAGAACACCATTCTATGCCGAGTCGGGCGGCCAGGCAGGCGACAGGGGATTCATTGAGAGCGGCGGCAGGAAAATCAGCATCACCGATACTGTTAAAGAGAACAACCTGACAATACATATTGCCAGGGAGGTGCCGGCTGATCCTTCCCTCCCCTGCAGGGCAGTGGTCGATGCCACAGCCAGGCAGGATACCGCCAATAACCACACCGCAACCCACCTGATGCACCATGCCCTGCGCGATGTACTGGGCAAACATGTTGAACAGAAGGGGTCACTGGTCACACCCGAACGGCTGAGATTTGATTTCAGCCACTTCCGGCAGGTGACACCAGAAGAACTTACAGCAGTGGAACAGCAGGTCAATGAAATGATCATGAGTAATATTGTTTCCGAAGTACATGATGAAACGCCCATGGATGAGGCTATGGCCATGGGGGCTATCGCACTCTTCGGAGAGAAATACGGTGAAAAGGTGAGGGTGGTTGCCTTCGGCGACTCGGTTGAACTGTGCGGCGGAACGCATGTTGACCAAACCTCAAGAATAGGTCTCTTCAAAATAATATCCGAGGGAGCAGTGGCTGCAGGTGTCAGGAGGATAGAGGCAGTGACCGGAAGACATGCCATCAGCTACATAAATGAAAAACTGCAAATCCTCGATGAGATCTCAGCCATGGTGAAAAGCACAGGTAATCCTGCTGTCAACATAACAAAGCTGATGACTGAAAATGCCGCACTCAGGAACGAAATTGAAAGAATGCAGATGTCAGCGGCAGTCGCTGCCCGTAACGAATTGACTGCCAAAGCTGTGACAGCAGGCAAATGCCGAATATACTCAGGGCTGGTGGAAAAGACACAGGCAGACACACTGAAGACCATCGCGCATCAGGTAAGACAGGCGGATGATGCCAGTATAATTATTATCGGTTCTGAATATGAAGGCAAAGCCTCACTTGTGATCGGCCTGGGAGAGAGCGCTGCAAGAGAGACAAACCTCAATGCAGTTGAGATGATCAGAGCCGTGGCAGCTGATATTAGCGGGGGTGGCGGCGGACAGCCATCCCTGGCAACCGCCGGAGGCAGGAAACCCGAAGGGCTTGCCGATGCCATCGCCAAAGCTGTTAAAATGGCAAAAGAGAGGTCATAGAAGCGGTCGCGAAAACCGTTCGAAACAAGACCTGAGTCGGCTGGTTATTAGAATGCTACATATCAATTCATTAGACAGTCAATAAAATGGCTGTCTTCATACTTGTTTTTTTTGTTCGAAATTCATAATCTTGTATCGCTAA
>JAAZAP010000285.1 GCA_012514255.1 Bacteroidales bacterium
AGTAAGAACAGTGCCGTCATAGTTTATGCCGTAGGATATCACCGGCCAGCCGTAATTCAATCCCGGTTTTATCAGGTTCAGCTCGTCACCGCCCCGTGGCCCGTGTTCTGAAACCCACAGCTCGCCTGTAAGCGGATCAAAGCATGTTCCCTGAGGGTTACGATGGCCGTAGCTGTAGATTGAAGGCATAGCTCCTGGCGTACTGACAAACGGATTGTCCTCAGGAACAGATCCGTCATCATTGAGTCTGTGGATTTTGCCGTTGTGGTTGTCAAGCTTCTGAGGGAAGTCGAAGTGCTGCCCGCGGTCGCCTATGCCGAAGAAAATATGGCCCTTGCCGTCGAAGGCAATCTTGCAGCCGAAATGATAATTACGGTCAGTAGCCGGTTCACCCCTGAAGATAATCTCCTGATCCGTGAGGCTGTTGCCATCAAGCCTCGCCCTCAGTATTGCAGTGTTGCCGGCAGGTTTGCCGGGGGCGTCACCCAGGTAGGAGTATGAAAAGTATATCCAGCCGTTCTGTTCGTAGTCGGGATGAAGGCAGATGTCGAGGAGACCTCCCTGCCCAATGGCCATCACCTCCGGCAGACCTTCAACAGGGGGAGACAACCTGCCGCCTGAGAACAGATAAAGTGATCCTGAGCGTTCTGAAACAAGCATGTCCCCGTTGGGCAGGAAGGCCATTCCCCACGGCACATTAAGGTCTCTGATCACTGTGTCAACAGTGAACTTCTGCGCCTCGGACTCTATAACCGCCTCCATGGTGAATGCCGGTTCCAGGAGGCTTCTGTCTGCAGGGATACCTTTTTTGACATAATCAGCCAGGGCTTCAATCTCACTGTCGCTGAAGGTCTTTTCAAATGCCGGCATCCCGATGCTTTCAAGACCGTACTTAATACTTTTGAAAGCAGAGGCGGCACCTTCCTCCTCCATCCACTCCCTGGCAGCGAATTTCTCGAGCCTTGCGCCATGGCAACCGGCGCAATACTTCTGATAATTTTCCGCTGCTGTCTGGTTCCCGTGAGCCAGACCCTTCTTGCCGGGAAACAGAAACCAGACGGCAGCAACTACTACTGCTGCAAGGAACAGCACAGAAACTATCTTATTCATCTCGGTTCATTTGAATTATTAGCAGCAAATTACAAAAAAACCGCATAAGATCGGTCAGATGCTTTTATTGCCCGGAGTAAGGAACAGGACGTGTTAACCTGGTTAAACAAACCACCTCTTTCATTGTTAAAAGAAGAGGAGGAGATCATATGGCGGATTCCATAGTTAAAATAATTGAGACAGAGCAACTGACCCATGATGTAAAGAGATTCAGGATTGAGAAGCCTGAGGGTTATGAGTTCAGGCCTGGCCAGGCAACGGGTGTTACCATCAATACACCTGAACTAAAAAAAATGCGCAGGTCGTTCACCTTTACCGGCCGTAATGATGATCCGTACCTCGAATTTACAATAAAGATATATCCTGAGCACAACGGTCTGACAAAAGAGCTGGACCGGCTTGTTCCCGGCAATGAAATAGTAATAGGTTCTCCCTGGGGAGCCATATCATATAAAGGCAAGGGGATTTTCATTGCCGGAGGGGCAGGTATTACCCCGTTCATTGCTATCTTCAGGGATCTGAAGGCGAGGGAAGAGCTTCAGGGTAACCTGTTACTGTTCGCCAATAAGACAAAGGCTGACATAATCATGGAGCAGGAGTTCAGGGAGATGCTCGGCGGAGCCTTCATCAATATACTGTCAGAGGAGAAAGCTGATGGTTATTATCACGGATTCATAGATGAGGAATTCATCAGGGCGCAGGTGAGTAACTACAGCCAGAATTTCTATCTCTGTGGTCCCCCGCCAATGATGCAGTCTCTGACCGGAGTGCTGTCACGACTGGGAGTCGACAGGAAGGCTGTTACAATGGATATATAGGTTAATCTGGTGGTTGGGGCCTGAATGCAGATATAATTCTTTATTGTTCAAGCCAGCTCTTGAATCCAACCTCTGCTATTTTTCCCTGGTGATTTCCAGGATCACAACAGGCTTTTCGAGATATTGCCCGGGGGCTTTGATAGCGTGGATCTTGCTGACCACATCCATTCCCCGTGTCACCCTGCCGAAGGCTGCAAATCCCTGTCCGTCAGGATTCCTCTTTCCTCCGAAATCAAGTTCAGGCTGGTCGCCCACGCATATGAAGAATTCAGAGGTGGCGGTACCCGGTGTCCACCTTGCCATTGAGATCACCCCGTCACGGTGCCGGATGCCTGTCGCAGCGGTAGTCTCGTGGATGACCGGGGGAAACCCTCCGCTCTCTTCTTCCTCGTATCGGCCACCCTGGATGACCCCGATGAGTACGGAATCGTTTGGCTGATTGTCGGATCTGACAACCCTGTAGAAGCAGGCGCTGTCAAACAGTCCAGCATCAACATACCTCAGGAAATTAGCAGAGGTGGCAGGTGCATTTTTGATATCCAGTGTCACATGGATCTCGCCAAGTTCGGTAATGATATTGACCTGTTCCTTCTTTGAACAGGAGTTGAACAATATCAGGACAGCAGCCAGCAGTGCAATAGGTTTATGTTTCATGGTATAGGGTTTAATTTGGATTGAGCAGATGGAACAGGAGGTAGGATATGCCCAGGGTAAAGAATATATTGAAGGTCTGGGCTATCAGGAAGCTGTAGAATGGCTTTTTGCTTTCCATATGTTTGAAATCCGCAAACCGTGTCTCCAGTCCGATGCTTATGAATGCGAGGTTAAACCAGAAGGTGCTGAATGATTTTATTACCTTCCCTGATGCCTTGGCTGTTTCCGGGCTCAAAAGAAATGAGAAGACAAGTGATGCCAGGATAAATCCCAGGACAAATTTCGGGAAGCGGTCCCAGATGATCCTCACCGGCACATGCTGTCCCTTTTCATTTGTGCCCTTGCTCCTGTAGGCCCAGAAGATGGAGATTGCAAATGCAGCCAGTCCAAGGAGCACGTTCTGGGAGAATTTGACTATTGTTGCATATAGCAGTCCGGTCTCGCCTGCTATGGTTCCTGCTGCCACAACAGCTCCCGTGGTATCAATTGTGCCGCCCAGCCACGCTCCGGTGACTATATCAGACAGACCCATCCACTTTGCTATTATCGGGAGGAATATCATCATCGGGATAGCTATTATCAGCACCAGGGAGATTATGAATGAGAGTTTCTTTTTATCTCCGTTAATGGCCCCTGCAGTGGCTATTGCCGCCGACACACCACATATGGAGACTGCGCTTGCCAGCATGGTTGAGAACTCGTCGTCAATCTTCATCTTCCTTGACAGCCAGAAGGCGAAGTACCATACCACCGTGACGACTATGATTGCCTGCAGCAATCCGTAGCCGCCTGCAGAGAGAATATCCTTGAACAGTATTGTTGCACCCAGCAATACCAGTCCTATCTTGACGTATAGTTCCGTCTGCACTCCCGAACGAAGCCATGCGGGCAGACGGAACAGGTTGCCTATCAGCAGACCCACCAATAGCGAGAAGAGCACTGTTTCAAGCCCCAGGTTCTTAAAACCTGCATATGATGATACAAACTGTGCAAGGATAGCCAGCAGGAATATGGAAAGAAACCCGGTAAAATACTTTTTAAGCGAGTCACCGCTCAAAACCATTCCCACAACAGCAATAAGGCCAAAGATTAAGAAGGTGTACAGGGCTGATGTCCAGAGTGATGAGGCTCCGAGCATTGCTGAAAAATCCTGGCCTCCGCTCCATCCGGCTTTTCCTCCGAATGAGGGTGTACCAATGGTATAACCGGTCAACACCACGAAAAGTATCAGTACAAATCCGGCAACCACTGATGCCCAGTCCTGACCGACAATTAACCTCCTGAACAGGGATGGATTCTCTTGTTTGCTCATTACAATATTTGGTTTTACTACTTTGAATGAGGCTTTACGGTTATAATGCTAAAAATCATGCCTGCAAATATGAGGACAATCCGGGAATGAATAATAAGCATAAAATGGTATTCTAAGGCCTTTTGCCATACCATAACATGTGCAGTTTCACTGCTATTTTCAATAAATATTTAAATTCGCACTGTTTTCACTTGCAGGTACCATGAAAAAACTCCAGAAGGCCTTTGCGGGCTATGACCTGCCTCAACAGACCATGAGGGCAGGTATTTATCCCTATTTCAGGACAATAGAATCAGACCAGGATACCGTTGTGACAATCAACGGCAGGAAAGTACTGATGTTTGGTTCAAACAGTTATCTCGGACTGACAAATCACCCCCGCATCAAGGAGGCCGCAATACGTGCCATTGAAAAATATGGTACGGGATGTGCCGGATCGCGGTTCCTGAACGGAACCCTCGATATTCATGTTCAGCTTGAGGAACGGATAGCAGAGATGACCGGAAAGGACCAGGCATTGTGCTACAGTACAGGCTTTCAGGTCAATCTCGGGGTGGTCTCAACCCTGACGGGCAGGCATGATTATATTCTGCTTGACGAGCTTGATCACGCATCGATTATAGAAGGGAGCAGGCTCTCCTTCTCCAAGGTGCTGAAGTATGCCCACAATGATATGCAAAGTCTTGAGAGCAAACTGAAGCAATGTGAGCCGGAGAGCCTGAAGCTGATAGTCACTGACGGCATCTTTTCCATGGAAGGTGACATAGTCAGGCTTCCTGAGATGGTGGCACTGGCAGAAAAGTATGATGCATCTGTAATGATTGATGACGCTCATTCAACGGGTGTGCTGGGCGACCAGGGGCGAGGCACCGCCTCCCACTTCGGCCTTACTGACAACGTTGACCTCATAATGGGCACTTTCTCGAAGTCGCTTGCCTCTCTTGGAGGCTATATTGCATCGGATAAGGATACCATCAATTACCTCAAGCACAATTCCCGCACACTTATCTTCAGTGCAAGCATGACCCCTGCATCAGTGGCCTCGGTCCTCGAGGCAATTGACATAATGATGAGTGAGCCTGAACGCAGGGCGCATCTCTGGGAGATAACCAACCATGCTCTGAAGGGATTCCGTCAGATGGGATTTGATACCGGCAAGTCGGAGACACCTATCATCCCTCTTTTCATACGGGACGACATCAAAGCCCTTACACTCACTCAGCAGCTGCTTGCCGATGGCATCTTTGTCAATCCGGTGGTATCTCCCGCAGTGCCCAAAAACGACAGCCTGATCCGTTATTCACTGATGGCAACCCATACAAGGGAACAGGTGGATATTTCCATTGAGAAGATTACAAAAGCTGCAAGGGCTCTTGGAGTAGTCAATAACACAGCCGGCCAGACAGTCTGCGATGAAAAGTAATAACAGATGGGCAAGGTAATTCTGATAACCGGGATCTCGACAGGCTTCGGGAAGGAGAGTGCATCACTGCTGGCATCTGCCGGGCATAAGGTCTATGGTACTGTCAGGAGGGAATGTGATGTCACTGAGGGCATCAACCTGCTGACCATGGACCTGACGGATCATGATTCAATCCGCAAGGCAGTCAGGCTGGTTGTTGAGCGGGAGGGAAGGATAGATGTGCTTGTTAACAATGCGGGTATGCACACCGGGGGTCCCGTTGAGACCCTTCCCGAAGAGTATGTCAGGCTTCAGATGGAGACCAGCTTCATGGGTATGGTGCTTCTTACCCGTGAGGTGCTGCCCGTTATGCGTGCCGGTGCGGGAGGGAGAATAATAAATATAAGCTCCATCGGAGGACTGATGGGCCTGCCGTACCAGGGATTCTACTCTGCTGCCAAATTCGCGGTAGAGGGTTTCAGCGAAGCGCTCAGGATGGAGGTTCAACAGTTCAACATCAGTGTGGTTGTCATCAATCCCGGTGACTTTCATACGAATAACACCGTTAACCGGAGGAAATTCCTGGCTGCTTCAGGCTCTGATGATCCTTATGCCGGAACCTATGCAAAGGCTCTTAAGGTTATTGAACACGATGAAGCCGGAGGCAGGCACCCGGCCCTCCTGGCCAGAAAACTGGAGAAAATTATAGAATGCAGGAATCCACGGCAACGGTATATCATTGCAACGCCTGACCAGAAGCTGGCGGTAGTCCTTAAAAGAGTGTTGCCGGGAAGACTCTTTACCCGGATCCTCGGCAGCCATTATGGCATCCCGAAGCAATAAAGCAAAACCGGCGGTAACTGGCTTTATTCAATCCGCCGGTCTGCATAAATTATAAGCTGAAGTGAATCAGATCTCTCCAGGCCTCCTGTAGTGCTTGGACTCTGCCGTGGGAACAATCTTTCCGTTAAAACGCTTGACCGTTCCCTTCGTTGGAGTAATAATGACTTCTGCCATGTCACCTGACGACTGCTTGAGAGACATCTATATCTTTGCGTTGATCAGGCGGCCCATTGCCTGGTAGCTTATTCTGACATTGCCCTTTTTGTCTGTGACCTGGACATAATTCGAAACAGCAAGCTTGTTTGTATTGTTGTTGCCCGTCACGATTTTACAGGTACAATAAGCGTGCCCCGATGATAGCAGCATTACATTTATCAGTAAAGTAGCAGTATCAGACGCTGTGCCGTTACGATTCTTTTTCTACTTTTGCAGCCCAAACAGATACGCATACGGAAGATAATAGAAATATTGCCGTGATAGCTCATGTAGACCACGGCAAGACTACGCTTGTAGACCGCATACTGTACCAGGTAAAGCTGTTCCGTGACAACCAGGTCATGGGTGATCTTATCCTTGACAGCAATGACCTGGAGAGGGAAAGAGGAATAACCATCCTGGCCAAGAATGTTTCGGTCAGATACAAAAATGTCAAGATCAATATAATTGACACCCCTGGTCATGCCGATTTCGGGGGTGAGGTTGAGAGGGTGCTGAACATGGCTGAAGGAGTGCTCCTGATAGTTGACGCTTTCGAGGGGCCGATGCCGCAGACGCGCTTCGTGCTGCAGAAGGCGCTGGAGCTGGGATTGAAGCCCATAGTTGTCATCAACAAGGTTGACAAGCCAAACTGTAAGCCGGAAGAGACCCAGGAGAACGTCTTTGACCTGATGCACAGCCTCAATGCCACTGAAGATCAGCTCGATTTCCCTACGGTCTTCGGTTCATCCAAGCAGGGATGGATGGGGCCAGACTGGACCACTCCGGCAACGGATGTCAGTTATCTCCTTGACACCATTCTGGAACATATTCCTGCTCCGCTGAAGGCTGAAGGCACTCTGCAGATGAGGATATCATCACTTGACTACTCATCTTACCAGGGCAGGATAGCTGTTGGCAAGATAAGCAGAGGAACCCTGGTTCCCGGAAGCCAGGTATCACTCATCAGGCGTGATGGAACCATAACGGAGAGTACGGTCAAGGAGGTCTATCTTTTTGAGGGGTTGGGGAAGGAGAAGACCAAAAAACCTGTTAATGCCGGGGAGATATGTGCCATTTTCGGGATAGAAAGTTTTGATATAGGAGATACCATCGCCGATTTAGAAAATCCCGAAGCCCTACCCTGGGTAAGGGTAGACGAGCCTACAATGAGTATGCTCTTCACATCCAACACATCACCCTTCTTCGGTCGCGAGGGAACCCTGGTCACTTCGCGGCAGCTGAGAGAGCGGCTCTTCCGGGAAACGGAGAAGAACCTGGCCATGCGCGTTGAGGAGACCGGGTCTGCTGATACCTTCATGGTTTACGGCCGGGGGATACTGCACCTGTCTATACTTATTGAGACCATGCGCAGGGAGGGCTTTGAGCTCCAGGTTGGGCAGCCCAGGGTACTGATAAGGGAGATAAACGGCGTAAAACATGAGCCTGTGGAGGTGCTGTCAGTGCAGGTACCCGGGGATTTTGCGGGTAAGGTGATTGACCAGGTGACCCAGCGCAGGGGAGAAATTGTCAATATTGAAGTGAGAAATGACAGGGCACATCTCGACTTCAGGATTCCTTCACGCGGTATCATTGGTCTCCGGAACCAGGTGCTCACCGTCACCGAGGGAGAGGCAGTGATGGCCCACCGTTTTGACGCGTATGAACCATGGAAAGGAGAGATGAACATCAGGCGCAACGGATCGCTCATAGCCATGGAGACAGGTATGGCAGTGGCCTATGCCATTGACAAGCTGCAGGACAGGGGCCGCTTCTTCATTTACCCGGGTGAAGAGGTCTATATGGGACAGGTAATAGGTGAGAATACCAGGCTGGATGATATCGTGGTGAATGTGACGAAGACGAAGAAGCTGACCAATATGAGGGCATCGGGTTCGGATGACAAGGCGATACTGACCCCTCCGATGCGCTTCTCCCTTGAGGAGGCCATGGAATATATAGCTGCCGATGAGTATATTGAGATCACTCCCGGATCAATGCGCCTGCGCAAGATCATGCTTGATGAGAATGACCGCAAGAGGGCGAAGATGAGAGCCCAGGGCGCTGAATAATAAAAAAACCGGCAGATCACTCCGCCGGTTTTTCCTCAGCCTTTAATTCCGGATTACCTGCGACCAGCACCGGTTCCCTTTACAGTTGCCGGACGGTTGGTCCTGACACTCTTTGCAGCTCCCTTGTTCTTGGATGCTGTCTTTGCCTGTTTCATTGATTTCTGGGCTTCGCCCTTCATCTTCGCCTGCTCCCTGACCATCTCACCAACACCTCCCTGGGTCTGTGTCTGAGCCTGCCTGGCTGTTTCGCTCACCACCTCACCATGATTCTGAGTCCTGGTTTGTGTCATGATAGGATCACCACTCTGTGCCTGCTCCGGATCCTGGACCTGTGTCCTGGTCTGTGTCCTGGCCTGATTCATAATGGGATCACCACTCTGATTACTGGCATTTACCTTTGACCTGGTCTGTGCCTGGGTCATGATAGGGTCGCCGCTCTGTACCTGCTCCTGGATTTTCTTCTGCTGCCTGGCCTCAATCCTGAGCTGCTTCTTGGTCTTTAACTGTTCCTGTACAGGTTCAGTGGTCTGTGCTGTGACACCAACACTTATTAAAAGTGCTATTGCGCCTAAGAGAATTTCCTTTTTCATCTTGCTCTGTTTTTAAGTTTATTTTCAGATAACAATTCAAAAATAAACCCATGAAAATGAAGCTATAATGAATTTACGGGGAAAAAGAAAAAAAATTGCGTTCCCTTTCCCGGTTCTGAAAGAACTCTTACAGCAATATCATGAAAGTCGGCTATCGATTTGGTTATGGCGAGGCCTATGCCTGTACCGCTTCCGGAATTGGACGGCCAGTTGCTGAAGCGAGTGAAGAGCCGGTCAAGTTGCTCCCGTGACATACCCTCACCCGTGTCACAGACAGACAATTCAAACCTGCCATCGTTCTCCCTGCCGGTAATTTCAATCCTGCCTCCCTGAGGAGTATGTTTTA
Organism: Bacteroidales bacterium; assembly: GCA_012514255.1. The sequence continues at coordinate 9,343 of JAAZAP010000285.1, forward strand.
CGGCATTGTTCACAACATTATATATCATGGAAAAAAGCAGTGGCCGGTTGGCAGTTTTAAAAGTAAAACTGCCCTCGCAATCAAGAATTACATTCAGACCGCCATCCTCTGCCATTGGAGCCAGCTCCTCAGTCACCTCCCTGACAAGCCCCTGAAGATCCACACTATCCTCTTTCAGGTACTGGTGGCTCTCAATGCGCGCTATCATCAGCATGGAATTAACAAGCGCCTTCAGCCGGTGAAGAGTGCGAAGCGACTCTTCTATCCCCGCTTCGGTGACGGGATCCAGATCATCACGAAGAAGCATGTTTTCAAGCTTGCTTCTGAGAACCGAAACGGGAGTCATCAGCTCATGCGAGATATTGACAGTTATCTCCTTCTCCTTGCGGAACAGCTCCCCTATCTTTTTCATCATCTCCCGGAGGGTACGATCAAGCCGGACGAAGTCTTCTGTGGAGGTGACAAGTGGCTCTGCCGGGTCAAAGGCCGGGGAGGAGGCCTCTCCCAGCCGGCTTGTTATGATCCTCAGGGGTTTAAGGAGGCGCGCAGTGTAACTCAGGTCCGAGATCAGGGTAACAATTATAAAGAATGCCAGAAAAACCAGGATGAGATTTCTGATATTCCTGGCCGAGTAGGTGATGCTTGAGAGACTCTTTCCTATCTCCAGAAGGTATGCTTCACCATTAATCCCCAGGGAATAGTGAAGTACCCTGTAGTCAATGGTCTCATCGTCTATTATCCTTTTGCTGATGTCTATGTAGTTCCACTCCTCACCGCCGGGAGCCCGTTCAAGGCTTATGTACTCCTCCTTGAGGATGTTGTAACTGCCGAATCCGGTGGCGGTGTCTTCCATGACAAATGGTCCGATGCCCACCTCCGAAATAAGACTGATCACCTCCTCTCTCTTCTTGATAAGCTCATTGTCAGTCTGGGTGACGTTAATACGTTCTATGATCAGTGGGAGAAAGCCAATAAAGAGTGCGGAAAAAACCAGTTTGGAGAGCAGGTTGAAGAATGCGAGTTTTGTCTGAAGTTTCATCATGCCCTCATTGACCTTTAACTGTCAGTGCTCACCCTGTAGCCTACACCTCTTACCGTTTCAAGCCAGGGAGACGGGGCATGGGCATTCAGTTTTCTGCGGATGTTTTTTATGTGAACGTCAATAAAGTTGCTGTCATACTGATCATCCAGAGCATTGCCCCAGATATGCTCATAGAGCTGGTGGCGGGCAAGGACCCTGTTTTTGTTTATGACCAGGTAATAGAGCAGGTCAAACTCCTTCTTTGTTATCTCCACCTCTGTGCCACCATGCATCAGCCTCCTCGCATCAGTATTCATAACGAATTCGCCCAGGGTAATGTCAGGTGATGAGATCCTGAATTTCCTGCGGGCAACGGCCATGATGCGTGCATGCACCTCGGCCAGGGCGAAAGGCTTCGGTATGTAGTCGTCAGCTCCCAGGTCAAGCCCCCTGATCCTGTCCTCAACGGCACCACGTGCAGTGATGATTATGAATGAGACATCGGCATTGATCTTCTTTGCCTCCCTGATCAGGTCAAGGCCCTCGTAGTCAGGCAGTCCCAGGTCGAGCAGGACAAAGTCATAGAGGTTTACCGCAATCTTTTCTGATGCCTCGGTTCCGTTATGTGCAATGTCACACAGGAAATTCTCCCTCTTAAGGAAGAGAGCAATCTCGCTGGCAAGGCTCTTTTCGTCTTCAACAATAAGGACGTTCATATCTCAAAGTTAAAAAATCCTGAAGAAGAGGCTAGCCAGCAGCAGAAATCCTTTGGTTCCTGATGAACCCTCATCTGAGTAGAGTGGTATTACATATCCCGGCTCAATCTCCAGGGTAAAGAAATCATAGCTGAATGCAACGGGAACGCCGACGTTGATCTCCATCAGACCAAAGACTTCGCTGTAAACGGTGCCGGGGATTGTGCTCTGTGTGTTTTTCCTCCATGGCCTGTACCCGGGGGAGACGGTTGTTTCAGCTGTGCCGCCTGTGGTCTCAATGGTTAGCATGTTGCCGAACAGGATGTTCACATATGGGTCAAACGAGAAGAATGCCTTTTCCTGTGCAAATGATGGGGTCTCAAAATACCTGGAGTGTCTTGTCTGCAGATAAAATTGTCCCCCGCCGGCGAAAAGGCCCCCTACAGATATCTTCGAGTAGAGGATCCTCCAGTCGAATCCCAGGGTGGCATCAGCATAGGTGAAGTTACTGAACAGGGTGTCTCTCAGTGATGATGAGACATTGTAACGGGATACCCCGGTGCTGACGTCAAACCATGAATTAAAAACATGGTTGAAACTTATGCCCAGACTGTAGAAGGCTGTTAAGGGAGTGAAGCCGGTTATTGTGTAGCCGGTCGCCGAGAGATACAGCTTATCAGCCAGACCGTATGATGCCGATGCGTATCCGAAACCATTGTCCTGTGACATTGTGGTCCCCAGATAAAGCAGGTTATTGCCGTAACCTGTGCCGGCATAGAATGAATGTATCTGCCTGGCTGCGGTTGTATCAGCAATCTCCCCGGATGAAGCAGGCAAGGCAGAGTCCTGTGCAGTAATGGCTGTTAAGAAAGCCTGCAAAATCAGCAGGCATCCTGTGACAACAGTCCGAAACATCTTCAAGTACATGGCTTCCAGTAATGACAGGGATTATCTTTTCCCGGGTCCTCTTGCACCTCCGGGACGGCCGGCACCCTTGGGAATTCTTGAACCGGATGGTCTCTCCACAGAAGCCGGACGGGCACCGCGGGCCTTGCTCCAGTCTGGCCTCGCCCCATGTATCTTCTTGATGCCGGAAGCATTTGTTCCCTGCGCACTCGCTTTGCCATTCTTCCCGGCTTTGGTCTGGGCGCCATCCTGGATCTGTGACTGGCTCTGGACCTGGGTGCCATCCTGGTTCTGTGACTGGTCCTGAGCCTGGGTGTTCTTCCCTTCCTGGTTTTGCGACTGCTTGCCCGCCTCTGTCTGCTGTCCGGCCTGATTCTCCGCACGGTTCCTGTCTTGCTCCGAGGTCTGACCTTCGCTCCGGACCTGCTCCTTTTCCTGTTCTCTCTGCTGCAGCATCACCCTTGAGGTATCAACCCTGCTCCCCGTCTCCTGTGCAATAATGAACCCTGATGACATCAGCATCATCAGGATCGCCGTGAGAATATTTCTTATTATTTTCATGATCATAATATTTTTTTGCTCCGGACTTATCCTCCACGGAGTCATCAATCTGATCAGCATCTCATTGAACTGATACACAGCAAAATTATTAATTCAAAAATGAAGAACAGATGAAAGAATAATTTTTTGATAAAAATAATAGAAGTGTATATATTACATTTAAAATATTGTTTAACTTGCATACCCGGGAAGCATCAGTGGATTATCCGCGAAATGAGAATGGGATGCGCTGGACACAGGCGGGAAGTGGTTGACCATGAGAGCTGAATGCAGATCACAGCCGGGGAGACAGGGGTGTTTTACACCGGGAGTGAACGGAAGGTTCCGGGTTAATGAGAGCAGGGATGGTCTTATCTGAGGAGAGTGGGGCCGACAGGCAGGCAACTAATACCTTAATATAATAATAATCTAACAACGAAAAATCATGTTAACACTTGACTGGATCGTTCTGGGGGCTTTTGTCCTTGCGTTGGTGGCATTCATCGTGATCTCCGTTCGCACGAAGGACAAGACATCAACTGATTACTTTCTCGCCGGGCGGGATGCAACGTGGATTGCCATTGGCGCATCTATTTTTGCTTCAAACATCGGATCGGAGCACCTGGTTGGCCTTGCGGGCGCAGGAGCCTCGTCGGGGATGGCCATGGCTCACTGGGAGATGCACGGCTGGCTGATACTGCTTCTCGGGTGGCTTTTTGTTCCTTTTTATTCGCGAAGCGGTGTTTTCACAATGCCTGAGTTCCTTGAGAGAAGGTACAACAAGGAATCGAGGTCAGTGTTATCAATCATTTCGCTTGTCAGCTATGTCCTCACCAAGGTTGCTGTCACGGTTTATGCCGGTGGTGTGGTCTTCAAGGATGTATTTGGAATTGAATCAATCTGGGGCATTGATTTCTTCTGGATCAGTGCCATAGGGCTCGTTGTTATCACCGGGATATATACTACCCTGGGTGGAATGAAGGCAGTTCTCTGGACCTCGGTGCTGCAGACGCCTGTTTTGCTGGCCGGTTCTATAACAGTTCTCATTGCCGGTCTCATAAAAGTAGGGGGATGGGATGAGCTGATGCACATCTGCCGCGCTGTTCCCGTCAACGAGTATGGTGACACCATGACCCAGCTCATACGGTCACCGAAGGATGCCCAGTTCCCGTGGACAGGTGTGCTGCTTGGCTCGGCCATAATAGGGTTCTGGTACTGGTGTACTGACCAGTATATCGTGCAGCGTGTCCTTTCCGGGCGTGACCAGACGCAGGCCCGGCGCGGTGCCATCTTCGGGGGCGCCCTGAAGTTGACTCCGGTATTCATATTTCTTATTCCTGGTATGATAGCTTATGCACTTAATCAGCAGGGTGTTATCACTCTGGCCAGTTCAGACTCAGCGTTCTCAACCCTTGTAAAGGAACTTCTTCCTATAGGTTTCAAGGGGCTGGTGGTTGGCGGTATCCTGGCTGCACTGATGAGCTCCCTGGCATCACTCTTTAACTCCTCTGCCACACTATTCACCATTGACTTCTATCAGAAGTACAGACCCAAGGCACCTGAGGAGGAGCTGGTCAGGGTTGGAAGGATAGCCACTGTTATTGTCGTGGTGCTGGGGATACTCTGGATACCGGTCATGAAAGGCATAGGAAAGGTCTTATATGCGTACCTCCAGGATGTTCAGTCTATCCTTGCCCCGGGTATTGCTGCGGCATTCCTGCTAGGGATCCTTTCCAAAAGGATTACTCCGGCTGCCGGTCTCACAGGACTGCTTACAGGTTTTACAATCGGTATGTTCCGCCTGATATTCACTGTGTTCAAAGGATCACTCAATCCTGACGGATCTATCTACCAGATCTTTGTGGGAACCAACTGGCTCCATTATGAGATAATAAACTTTGCCATTGTCATAGTTACCATGATAGTGGTCAGTTACTTCACCCCGAAGATAGACGAGAGACGAATCGTGGGACTTACACTTGGCTCGGCTACTGCAGAGCAGAAGGCCATCACCCGTGCGAGCTGGAACAAATGGGATGTTATTGCTTCAGCAGCTATCATTGCTGTAATCCTGGTATTCTACGCATATTTCTGGAATTAAAAATTATACATATTCTATACTTATAAAAGATGAAAAGAGAAAATATTGAGCTCTGGTTTATTACCGGAAGTCAGCATCTTTATGGTGAGGAGACATTGAAACATGTGGCAGATGATTCAAAGGCTATAGCTGCTGCCCTGGACAAGTCGGATCTCATACCGGTCAAGGTTATTTTCAAGCCTGTTCTGACTACTGCTGAAGCAATCACCCGGATATGCATGGAGGCCAACAATGCTGGTGCCTGTGCGGGGCTGATTGCCTGGATGCATACCTTCTCACCCGCGAAGATGTGGATATCTGGCCTGAAGCGACTGAATAAGCCGATGCTTCATTTCCATACACAGTTCAATCGTGATATCCCGTGGAATGAGATTGACATGGATTTCATGAACCTGAACCAGTCAGCCCACGGTGACCGCGAGTTTGGATTTATCTGTTCGCGCCTGAGAATGGAGCGGAAGGTTGTTGTCGGGCACTGGCAGGACAAGGAGGTTCTCCGTTCAATCGGGGCATGGTCACGCGCGGCCCTTGGTGCACTGGAGGCCAGGACCCTCAGGGTGGCACGTTTCGGTGACAACATGAGGGATGTGGCTGTCACCGAGGGTAACAAGGTGTCAGCACAGGTAAAACTTGATTACGAGGTGCAGGGATACGGTATCGGCGACCTTGCCGATGCTGTCAGCCGGGTAACGGAAGCCAGGATATCTTCGTTAATAAAGCAGTATGGTGATGAGTACAAGGCTTCGGCGAAGGTACTTGCCCTGCCGGCAGTGAAAGAGGCGGCCCGGATAGAGGCCGGCATGAGGGCATTCCTTGAAAAAGGAAACTTCAAGGCCTTCACAACCAATTTTGAGGATCTTCATGGCATGGTACAGCTTCCCGGTCTGGCTGTACAGAGGCTCATGGCCGACGGATACGGGTTTGGTGCCGAGGGCGACTGGAAGACGGCAGCGCTGGTGCGCATAATGAAGGTGATGGCTGAAGGGCTCAAGGGGGGTACCTCATTCATGGAGGACTATACTTATCATCTTGACCCGAAGAACATGGCCATCCTTGGTGCGCACATGCTGGAGGTCTGTCCTTCGATAGCCTCGGGCAAGCCTGCCCTGGAAGTGCATCCGCTGGGTATAGGCGGCAAGGATGACCCGGCGCGGCTGGTCTTCAGGACCAGGCTGGGAGAGGCCATTGCAGCCTCAATGGTGCAGATGGGAGACCGTTTCAGGCTCATAGTCAATACAATGAAGGTCATTGAATGCCCGCCCATGCCCAAGCTCCCTGTGGCCAGCGTACTGTGGATACCATACCCCGATCTGAAGACTGCAGCCAGGGCATGGATATATGCAGGTGGTGCACATCATACAAGTTTCAGTCAGGCCCTGACAGCCGAACATATGGCTGACTTTGCAGATATTACAGGAACAGAACTGGTGATGATAGATGAGAACTGTGAGATAAGACAATTCAGGAAAGAGCTGAGGTGGAATGACCTGTACTATGCACTGAACAAGGGTTTATGAAACATCTCTATGCAAATATCCCGAAGCATTATCTTGCAGTTGACTGCATCATCTTCGGGTATGACATTGCCGAGAAGGAGCTCAAGCTTCTGCTCATCAAGAGAAGTTTTGAGCCGGCGCTGGGCAGATGGTCTCTTGCCGGAGGGTTCGTTCAGGAGAACGAAAGCCTTGATGATGCGGCCTGCAGGGTGCTCTGTACCCTGACAGGCCTCTCAGACCTCTATATGGAACAGCTTTTTACCTATGGTGAGATAAACCGTGATCCTGGCGCCAGGGTAATATCAACAGCCTATTTCGCCCTTATAGGTATTCATGAGCTTGATCCGGAGATACAGAAGAAGAACGGAGCACACTGGCGGTCAATATCTAACCTGCCGGAGCTGATCTTTGACCACAGGGTCATGGTTGACAGGGCACTAAGGGAGCTTGTAGAGAAGGTAAAAGTTTATCCTGTAGGATTTGAACTGCTTCCCGAGAAGTTCACCCTGGTGCAGTTGCAGAACCTCTATGAGGCTATTTACATGAGGCCGGTGGACAAACGCAATTTCAGGAAAAAAATTCTCTCCATGGAGCTGCTTGACAAGCAGGATGAGAAAGAGAGGGAGACATCCAAGAAGGGTGCCTGGTACTACCGGTTCAATGTTGAAAAATACAGGGAGCTTGCCCGGAACGGATTTTTCTTTAACCTGGCAGTCAGCTGACTTATGATGACGTGCCGGGAGCAGGACAATTAAAACGGTACAATCATGCTTGATAAGCTTAAGGAGGATGTTTTCAGGGCCAATCTGGAAC
>JAAZAP010000286.1 GCA_012514255.1 Bacteroidales bacterium
AGAAAAACCCCTCTGTACCTCTGACAGTGGCAGACAATCCCGTCGGAGAATGGAATACCTTCAGGATCATCATGACCGGTGAGAGGGTGTCTGTCTGGCTCAACGGCGAACTCACAGTTGACAATGTCATTATGGAGAACTACTGGGACAGGAGCATCCCTATCTTCCCCACCGGCCCCGTAGAGCTGCAGGCTCACGGTACTGACCTTGCCTTCAGGGATATCTGGATAAGGGAAATAAAGAGCCCGGAATACATACTTACGGAGAAGGAGAAAGAGGAGGGATTCACCTCACTTTTCAACGGCAGGAACCTCGACGGATGGATTGGCAATAAGGTATCATACACGGCTGAGGACGGAATGATTGTCATCAAGCCGGGCAATGATAGTGGTGGTAACCTCTATACAGAGAAGGAGTATGCTGACTTTGTCTTCCGTTTTGAGTTCCAGCTTACTCCAGGGGCCAACAACGGGCTGGGGATCAGGACTCCCACCGAGGGTGATGCCGCCTATGTGGGTATGGAACTGCAGATACTTGACAATACGGCATCTGTCTATGCCGGACTGGAGCCATACCAGTACCACGGCTCAGTCTATGGCGTTATACCTGCACGCAGGGGATTCCTCCGTCCGGTGGGAGAGTGGAATTACCAGGAGGTGACCGTAAAGGGCACAAAGGTGAAGGTTGTTCTTAACGGGACTATTATTGTTGACGGTGATATTGCAGAGGCTGCCATGAACGGAACCATTGACGGAAAGGAACACCCGGGACTGCAGAACAGAAAAGGACATATTGGCTTCCTGGGTCATGGGTCTGTTGTTAAATTCAGGAATATAAGGATAAAGGAACTTTGATCTGTTTGTCATGCCCGGCAGGCAGATCATCGTCAGTTTTTGTCCGGACGTCAAAATATAACCTGCTTTTTTTGAGCCAATCATACAAAAGCGTCATTTTTGGCGTTCTGATCTAATAAAGGTCAGATTATATCGTTATTAACACGGGCGGAAAGATTTGTTCAGAAGATGAGGATACTTATTTGTGAAGACAACCAGATGGCTTCAAGAGCCATGTCTGTAGTACTGAACCGTGAGGGATATGACCCTGTTACGGTCAGTGACGGGAACATGGCAATTGAAGCGCTCCGGAAAACTGATTTTGACCTTGCAATAATAGATATTCACATGCCGTACCACAGCGGATTGGAGGTTATAAGATTTCTGCGAACCGAGCTTAAAAGGCAGACACCTGTTCTCATTGTCTCTGCCTTCAGTGATCCTCAGATGCAGCGTCAGGCTGCCGAGATGAAGGTGAGCGGTTATCTGACAAAACCTTTTGATCCGGATGATCTTCTCACAAAGATCAGGGCGGCCGTAGCAGTTATCTGATCATATGGGGCACCGGAAATATAGAACAATAATCATGTCACTGGTCATGATGATCATGACCGCGGGCCTGCTGTCTGGACAGACCATCACCAACCCTGAAGAGGAGTATGGAAGGGTAAGGACTCTGGCTCTTGAAGGCCGGTATGATGAGGCCGAACCTGCCGCCCGCCTGCTCGTTGGCCAGTATCCTGATTATGGCGATGCCAGGGTTCTTCTCGGAAGGATCATAGCATGGCAGGGACGGTATGAGGAAGGAGCTGCGGTAATAGACACCCTGCTGATGACTGATCCTGACAACAGTGATGCCCTGGAGGCAGTGACTGACATCAGGAGATGGATGCGTGACCGTTCACAGCAGTTCACCCTTCCCACCGACATCAGGGCAGGTTACATGTTTGATACATTCAATGAACCTTACGAACGACTGTGGCAGGTCTTCAGCCTGGGAGCAGGACACCGTTTCAGCTGGGGCACAGCGGTAGCAATGGTCAACCTGGGCCATATTATTATTGGAGAGCCCTCTCCCCTGGCCGACAATGATGTTCAGTTAGCCGTTGAAGCATGGCCTGAACTGGGCAGCCATAATTATGCTTACCTGGCCTATGCCTACAGCCCCGGCCCATGGTTTCCCAGGCACAGGGCAGCCTTCGAGCTGTGGCAGTCATTACCTGCCGGATGGGCACTTTCAGCAGGCATCAACTACTATTATTTTGAGCAGAATATCTTCCTGGGAACGGCCTCGGTTGAGAAATACCTGGGCAACTACTGGTTCTCGGCAAGAGGGTACTTTCATTTCAAGGATATTGGCGTCACAACATCCTTCTTCCTTTCGGCAAGGAGGTATTTCAATGTAACCGACTATCTTCAGCTAACGCTGGGTACGGGAACGGCCCCCGATGAACCATATGATATTATCACCGATCTTGAGCGCCAGAAGGCCTCAAGTGCCAGGCTCACATACTTCAACCAGATTAACTCGCGCTGGTCTTTCAGGATCGGTGCCGGATACTCCTACGAGAAGTATTATCCCTCTTCATACCGTAACAGGTTTGAGGGCAATATAGGATTAATCATGGGTATAGGAAAAGCAGAATGAGAACTATCCTGACCATATTGCTGACTGTTGCCGTTGCAAGTGCTTCACAGCCTCTGTCAGGCAGCAAATGTGATTATGGGCCTGATTCGGTGCCCATGAATAAAACTATCACGATACAGCCAGCCATGTCATCCTTTCCTGCCGAGCTGACGGTAGACGGACTGGTCTCCCTGGCAGGCGGCGAGTATGCCATTCAGATGGGAGCCTTCAGCAGGCATGCAAATGCTGAAAAGCTGCAGAAAAGAGTGGAGGAGATGACCGGACTGATACTTGACCTGGTGGAAGAGGATGGATTGTTCAAGGTATTTATAAACGGTTCATTGAGAGACCATACGGCCTGCCTCTTTGTCCCTGTCTCATTCCCCGCCGATGACGCGGCAAAATCCGTTCGCGCTGAGGAACCAGAGACTGCTCTCTCCGGTCAGCCTGATACTCCTCTGATATCAAATGATCAGGCGGAGGTTATGGATATACACGACACGATACCGTCATCTGCCGACGGGCAGGAGGGTGAAATTGCTCCAGGCACTGAAGGCATGAATGAAGCAGCAGCACCTGATGAACCGGTCGCATCTGACAGTGATGCCCCTGTCATCTACGGAAGAGAGCCGACCAGGTGGCAAAAGTTCCGGAATATTTTCCTGCTGAAGGGTGACAGCCCGTGGCTTTCCCGGTATAACTATTTCGGCAAATCGGTAGCCCTGGTCAATGCCCTGATAATTG
>JAAZAP010000034.1 GCA_012514255.1 Bacteroidales bacterium
AGCTTTAGGCATTAGCCAAAAAGCAGTAGGCAATAGTGAGGTCTTCAGTCTGCATCCCGGTTACGGGTTTGGCAGGCTGAAGACTTTTTTACACAATGACTGCCGACTGCCGACTGGTACTGCCGACTGAAATTATCTATATTTGTTACGTCCTAAATTATTTAATGATGAAACAGACAATCACCGTCAACATAAAGGGAATCAGTTCATTTGCCGCGGATGCTGAGCTGAGGAGCGTAACTGACAGGGCAATCAGCAGCCTAAGGATGCTTTGTGATGGCACCGGTCGTGGCAGCGAGTTCACTGGCTGGTTACGTCTGCCGGATCAGGCTGTCAATGAGACCGCTGCGGTAAAAGCCTGCGCGGCACGTCTTCGCACCCTGGCTCCGGTGACGGTGGTTGTGGGCATCGGTGGCTCGTACCTCGGCGCCAGGGCTCTCACCGAGGCTCTGAATGACCCCTTCGCTCCGAAGGAGCACACGCTCCTCTTTGCAGGCCATACCCTCAGCGAGGACTACCATGCAGCCCTGCTCCGATACCTTGACGGGACTGACTATAATATAGTGGTTATCTCCAAGAGCGGCACCACCACTGAGCCGGCAATTGCATTCCGCATTCTCCGTGACCACCTCAGGAACAAGATGGGGGTGGCTGCCATGAAGTCACATATTGTTGCTGTCACTGACGCCCGGCGAGGTGCATTGCATGACCTTGCCGTCAGCGAGGGTTATGAGACTTTCGTTATCCCTGATGATGTTGGCGGCCGCTATTCGGTTCTGACACCGGTTGGATTACTGCCTCTTGCCCTCGCAGGGTATGACATTGACGCTTTTGCCCGTGGAATGCTTGACATGGCCCTCTCCGTAAGGGAGGGGAATGATACACCTGCAAACATTGCCGTAACCTATGCGGCAGCACGTAACACCCTGTATTCAATTGGGTATTCGACAGAGATCCTCATAAGCTATGAACCATCGCTGGTTTTCCTTGCCGAGTGGTGGAAACAGCTCTACGGCGAGAGTGAGGGCAAGGAGAGCAAGGGCATCTTCCCGGCATCGGTGACATTTACAACAGACCTCCATTCCATGGGACAGTATATCCAGCAGGGCGAACGCAAGCTGTTCGAGACGGTGATCCACGTGGCGGACTCGCGTAATAAGCTTGTTGTGCCCGGCGCCACTGACAACTCTGATGGTATAGGCTTTATCGCCGGCAAAAGAATGACCGAGGTGAACCACAAGGCAGAGGCAGGCACACGCCTGGCTCATATCGGGGGAGGCGTGCCGGTGATACTGGTAGGAATGGAAAGGATAGATGAATATAATCTCGGCCAGCTGATGTATTTCTTTGAGCTGGCCTGTGCCATAAGCGGATATATTTTGGGTGTCAACCCGTTTGATCAGCCGGGAGTGGAGTCTTACAAGAAGAACATGTTCGCACTGCTGGGCAAGCCGGGGTTTGAGGCCGAACGCGAGCGTCTGGAGAAGCAACTGCAGGGCAGGGGGTAGGATTCGGGCTTGCGGCAGGCCACACCCTGCCCCCGCCCTTTTTTTGGGGTCGGCATGCTTTTACAATTCTTGACCCTCTACGAGGGTATTATTTTCCTGCTCCTCTATGCTACAATTCCTGACCCTCTACGAGGGTAAGTCATATTGACTTCAGCACTACTGCCTGCTGCCTACTGCCTATGCTTCCGGCCTCATCTGCGGGAAGAAGAGCACATCCTGTATTGATGACTGGTTGGTCATGAACATGGTAAGTCTGTCGATGCCTATGCCCATCCCGGATGTGGGGGGCATGCCGTATTCAAGTGCCCGCACGAAATCCATGTCGATGAACATGGCCTCATCATCGCCCTTTTGTGAAAGGCGCATCTGCTCCTGGAACCTCTCAAGCTGATCTATCGGGTCATTGAGCTCAGAGTAGGCGTTGGCCACCTCCCTGCCATTGACCATCAGTTCAAACCGTTCGGTCAGTCCCGCCCTGCTGCGGTGCTTCTTTGTCAGGGGGGAGGTCTCCTGCGGGTAATCAATGATGAATGTGGGCTGGATGAAGTGGTGTTCACACTTCTCTCCGAAGATAAGATCAATGAGTTTACCGGCTCCCATTGAAGGCGAATGGCCTATGCCCATTCTGTCGCACTCCCTGCGCAGGTCATCTTCACTCATGCCGGTGATATCGATGCCGGCATACTCCCTGATGGCATCGGTCATTGAAACCCTGCGATAGGGTCCGGCATATTCAATGACTTTGTCACCCAGGGGTAATTTTGTAGTACCGTGGAGATCCATAGCCACTTTTGACATGATCTCCTCGGTGAACTCCATCATCCAGTTGTAGTCCTTGTATGCCACATAGATCTCCAGCACGGTGAACTCAGGGTTGTGCATGCGGTCCATCCCCTCATTGCGGAAGTCCTTGGCAAACTCATAGACGCCGTCATATCCGCCCACTATCAGTTTTTTGAGGTAGAGCTCATCGGCTATGCGCAGGTAGAGCGGTATGTCAAGGGCATTGTGATGTGTCACGAAGGGCCGCGCTGCGGCACCGCCAGGGATAGCCTGAAGCACCGGTGTCTCCACCTCGAGGTAACCGTGCGAGTCAAACAGTTCGCGCATCGACTTCATTACCTGTGCACGCTTACGGAACACCTCCCGTACCTCAGGATTGATTATCAGGTCAACGTACCTCTGACGGTAGCGCATCTCAGGATCAGTGACAGCATCGTACAGCACTCCATCCTTTTCCTTGACTATCGGCAGGGGGCGAAGCGACTTGCTGAGGAGGGTCAGCTCCTTCACATGGACGGTGATTTCTCCCATCTGGGTACGGAAGGCGAAGCCCTTCACGCCTATGATATCGCCTATATCCAGTAATTTCTTGAAAAGGGTGTTATAGAGAGTCTTGTCCTCACCGGGGCACAGGTCGTCACGACGCACATATATCTGTATGCGGCCGGATGAGTCCATCAGCTCTGCGAAGGAGGCATTGCCCATGATGCGGCGGCTCATGATCCGGCCTGCCAGGCATACGTCGGGGAACCTGTCCTCCGTATCACTGAAACCGGCCAGTATCTCAGCGGCTGTTGTATTAACCGGGTACATGGCTGCCGGGTAAGGGTCTATGCCCAGTTTGCGTATCTCTTCAAGCGATTGCCTTCGGACCTGTTCCTGCTCGCTCAGTTGGGGTGTACTCATGCTCTGAAAAATTTCTGCAAAGGTATTAATTAAGAGGCAACAGGCAATAGGCAGCAGGCAGTAGCGGGGTGATCCGCCAGTTGGTGGAGAAGGAGCCAGGTGGAAGGAGAGGGGGCTCAGTCCTCAGTCCTCAGCCTCCGGTCTTCAGTCGGCAGCCGGTCCTGATAACCTGGACCCGGGAACCCCAACCCTCCATCTGGTGGATTGGGACAGATAGAAGTAACGACTGCTACCAACTATGTTTAATGCCAAGGGTTGCGTTAACAGAAGAGACTGCCTTTATTATACCCATAACGTTGGCACCGAAGTTCAGACTCCAGTTATCACCTGTCCGTATGTTCATCCTGCAGCCTGCGATGCCTCCGAAAAAGGTGCCTTCCAGTACCCTGTTGACATACACAATATCTGTCATCCTTCCCGTGTAGGCCGGGCCTTCCGGCATTTCATACCGGTTCAGGTCGAAAACATTTGACTGCCAGGTGATGACCGGCCCGGCGAAGAGATCAACCGACACTGCCCTTCCGTTGCCGGCTTTCAGTACCGGGGCTGCATACAGGCTGTAAGCCGCATGGTGATAATTGAGGTCAAGAAGAGTCACATTGTTCACAGTCTGGTTTCTTTCGATTGTTCGTGACCCAAGTGAATAACCTCCCCCTGCTTCAAGGCCGAGCCAGCTTCTCAGGTTATGCTGATACGATACTGTGTAACCTGCACCCTGCATTCCGTACCGGGGCATGTTCAGGTATGAGCCTGAGAAGAGGAGGGATCCTTTTTCCTGGGACCAGAGTGTCCCGCTGCCTAATAGCAGCGCCAGCAGTATAATTGGCTTTTTCATCTTGTTATGCTATCTGAAGTATAGAAATTCAATCGTAAGACGTACCGATGCCATGCTTGATTTGTCCAGGATAACAAACTCTGTCGCATCACTGTCAGCCGAGATCTTAAGGGCCCAGGCTGACTCTTCGTCAGCCTCGTCACCTGTCCAGTAGTAACCGGTTGTGCCATGTTCCTGAAGCTGGTCGTTAATAATAATCCCCGGACATGTAAGCTGAAGTCCGTGCTCTGCCCCGACCTGCAGGTTGAATCCTGCCAGGGCAGCTCCGCCGCAATACTCTATCATCTCCTGCCATTCGGCCCTGGAAGGCAGCCGGTAGTCCTTATCCAGGGTGTCAGCCACACTCCAGGGCAGAAGGGTCCCGTAATCTGCCCGTTCAGCCGAGGTGGGGAAGTTGTACCACTGGTCCGAGTCCGGGAGCTGTATGTTGTCATAAGCCCATACCCAGGTCCTGTGATGATCAGAAAAGGGGAAATCATAGTCTATCCTGCGGAAGTCAATCTCCAGGTCGGTCCATGCGTTCTGAATCCTGTAGTTTTCATCGGTATAGAAGCCCTGGTACAGTTCAGTGATATTCCCGCTGCTGTTTTTCACCTGGAGGCCTATGTAACCACCTGACTCAAAAGGGAACTGAGCAGTGACAACGGGAGTGCCCAGCCATCCGGTCTCCCATTCCAGGTGATCACCGTTAATGTCCCAGCGGTATTCAAGCCAGTCACCCTCGTCTGTCGGAAAGGAGCCGGAGGCGTCAAGGTTGACCTTGAACAGATACCTTGGAGGTGTCTGTGTGCTGAACAGGGCGACAGGTGATGTCATATCTTTACGCTCACATGATGCCACGAGAACTGCAGCCAGCACAAATAGCAGAATATTTCTTGTTTTCATCTTTGTAAGGCTATTTAGTATAACTGAACAAAACCCCGAAGAGGAAACTTATCTGGAATCCGAAATCCTTGTCCAGGATGTTATAGTTACAGGAGAGAGCGGAATCAAAGTAAAGGTGATAGTCGAGCCTCTGCTGGTATCCGATGCCTATTTCCGGGGTGAGTGAACCCTTGATGAATCGTTCGAGGTAAGGCTCATGTGACAAAGGATCAGGGTCCGCGTCCTTTTCCCTCAGGGTTATCAGTGACAGGAGGTCGCTCATCTTAAAAAGCCCGTAAACGCCCTGGCAGTTGTTGCCGCTGCGTCCCTGTTCAATCTCTCTCTTTTTGAGGAAGTAGTACCGGCCACCCAGCGAGACTCCCTGCTGATGAAATGCCTGCTCATCGGTCCAGGTCATGACCGAGTTTATCTCTGTGATTGCCGTCAGTGATGTGTTTATCTTCTGCTCAATGCCGCCGTGCAGGGTGAAGACCAGGAAACTGAAATTGTCGCTGGGCTTGAAAGGCTGAATGCCGATCTTCAGCAGCCTGTCCTCATCACCCAGCCTCACATCGAGGTAGCGGTACTTGTTCCTGTAGTAGAACTCCTGATCCTGCTCCAGTTCGGTCTCAACAAGTACAGTGTCAGTTTGCGCGTAGCAGTTCATTCCCGCGAGGTTGACTGCAATAATTAGCAATGTGTATGCTGATTTCCTCATCTCCTTTTATTTTTTAAAGAGTTCGCGGGCGTCGAAGCCGATACCCACAGTGATCATTGATATGGCAGAGGCGGTATTGAAATGTGACCGGAAATCGGCCCTGGCATTCAGGTACAGTGACGAAGAAAACTGCCTGTGGTAGTTTACACCGAAGGTGAAGCCCAGGTCCAGGTCTCTGGTGAGGAGCTGTTCATAGTATTGCATATAACTGTATTCCCCTGTGGAGGGATTATAGGTAAGCCATGTGCCGCCATTGGTTGGATCTGAATTTATAAAATATGCACTGCAGATGCCGCCATGAATGCTGAAGAACCTTTGTCCCATCCTGAAGGGTGAGAAGCCCAGTTCTGCGCTCAGGTCAATGGCCGTCTGGTTCTCAAAGGCGCCCTCTATCCAGCTCTCGCCATTGATGATCCATGAGGTAAGGCTCTGTCTCAGGTAGAACCGTTTGCCAATGGTTTTCAGGTGCGACAGGCTTGTGCCGACACCCCAGCAGTCGCCGTCGCCCGAAAAGACTGCTCCGCTGTTCACGCTGAAGATACGCTTGTTGTAAGGACTCTCTTTGAACGCCTGTGCATCTGCCGCCTGATTCATCATTAAAATCAGGGCAAAGGCCAGGGAAAAGAGCCTGGGACACTCTCTTCCGGGCACTTTAAATCTGCATTTATCCATCGTATTCATAGACGAATTATTTCGTTGATATTGTAATATCACAATATGAGGTGCTTACATCGATCAGCCCTGCAGATGCCCGATGGGTTATCTCCACCGCTTCGCTCCCTGCCTCTTCTCCTTCAGGAAGCAGGACCCTGCCATGCGGCGCCTTAAGGTTGTAACTATAATTTTCAAAGTTCTCAACATTGATCTCAATTGCGGTACGGTAGCCTCTGACAGTGAAAGGCCCTTTACCGGCAAGTCCAATAGCCGCCTCTCCATATGAGCAGTTAATCGTGGTTGAGGCATTGAGATCCGTGGTAAGGATGTCGGACTTTTCTGCATTAACAACAAGGACTCCTCTGATTGAACTGAGTTCCATGTCCGTATAACGGGTTGTTATCATACATTCAGAACTGATTTTGTCAACTTTAAGTGACCCGAATGAGACTATGGCCGTAACCGTGTTGAGATTCATGATATCCACCGGACCGTACAGGTTTGTTATCTCTGCCGGAACTGAGTGTGGCATATAAATCTCTATCTCCATGGTCAGGTTACTGGTGATCTGCTCCATTTGTCCCTTGAACGAATTTCTGACAACCAGTTTGTTGCCCTCTGTTTCAGCTGAATACCGGATGTATTTCAGATCGGCAATGGCCTGGTCCCTGTTCCTGTTCCGGGCTACAGGTCTGAGCAGCACTTTAACCTCGCTGCTGCTCCACCCTTTGATGGTCACAGATGCTTTTTCGCCGAAGACTGTGATCACGCTGATGCCTTTTGTGAAGCTTCTTTCATCGGTTCCGGAGGCTTTGTGCAGTATCTCCTGCCCGGCAAGGCTGCCGGCTCCCTGGAACGCAAGGCAAAGCGCTATGCAGTAAAGGATCTTCATGAATGGATCAGTTGTATCAGTTCCTGCAGGGTGTCAGACTTAAGATTCTCTATCAGTATTATTGATTGTATGATCTCCGGGGAGTCACCCACCTTTCCGATAACCGATTCAAGGTGACGGAGTTCTTCATCCAGTTCCCGGTATAGCTGCATTTTTTCCAGAAAGAGCTCCGTCCGGCAGACCGGGGCGCCTGTTGTACACAGTTTCCTGATGATCTCTATCGGGTCTTCGCCGCTCTGCTCCGGCATTATGATGTGATCCTGTGCCTCACTCAGAACCACTTCGCTCTCTACTATAATTTTATCGCCGGACCTCATAAAAAGAGGGATTACCAGAATAAGAATCACTGCTGCCGCAATGCCAGCTGCAAGCCACAAAAGCCTGCGTGAGGGTCTTACCGGTAAACTGGCCGGAAGTGCAGCTTCGACCGCCTCCCAGGTGCCGGGGGCAGGCATATGCACGGGCAGATCCGGAAGG
This sequence comes from Bacteroidales bacterium, assembly GCA_012514255.1. Next base: position 7,638 of record JAAZAP010000034.1, read on the forward strand.
CGCATTGACACAGCCTCTTCCGCATCCAGTTCAGTGTGAACAGCTTTCCACAACCTCTCGTCGGGAGCGTAAGAGGGGAGTTCTTTTATTCTATCTTTTAATATGTCATCAAACCCTTTGCTCATATGATGGTTTTGACAGTCTTTTCCTCAATATCGTTTTTGCATAGTTCAGTTGCGACTTGGATGTTCCTTCGCTTATATTCATTATCTCAGACACCTCCTGGTGTTTATAGCCTTCCACCTCAATCAGTATGAACACGCTTCGGGCCTGTGCCGGGAGCGACAGTATCGCCTTCTCCAGGTGTTCCGCGGTGAAATCGAACGATATTTCCGAAGCCTGATCGGGGATCTCGTCAGTTATCACCTGCAGCCTTGCATTTTTTTTCAGGTAGCTCATCGCATTTCTGATAACAATGGTGCGCATCCATGTATAGAGTGACGCTTCGAACCTGAAACCGGCCATTGACCGGAAGATCTCAATGAACGCATCCTGAAGAACATCATTGCTGGCCTCATGATCACCCGTAAGCCTGTATGTCAGGGTGTAGAGACGGGTGCTGAACCTTTCGTACAGAGCGCGCTGAATAAGCCTGTCATTTTCCAGGCATCCCCGGACAAGCTCCCTGTCAGTCTGGTTCAGTTCACTCCGCTGCATGTTCGTCTTCTGTTACTATAGTGGAAGTTTGGCTGAAAAAGGTTGGAAGAAGGTTATAAAATAATGTCTGGCAGACAGAAATTTTTTGTCACGAGAACCTGACAGCCAGGGGGCAGACTCTGGAGAATATTGTTGCATGGAGCATATAATACGCTGTTTTTCAGCCACATGACCAGAGGTCTGAATGTTAATCAAAGGCAAATCATTCAGTATTTTAACCTGCAGGGCTACTGACGGCGTGGATCGCCTGACTGAATCAGCTCGCGCAGCAGTGTCTGGAGGCGGCGTGTCACCGGTCCGGGTGTGCCCTCACCAATCACCTGGTCACTGATACGGGTAGCCGGCACTATCTCACTGGTGGTGCTGCAATAAAACGCCTCCTGCATATAAGGTATCATGTCTGCTGCAACAGCTTCCTCAACCACCTCTATGGCGTTGTCTCCGGCTGCTGAGATTACATTTTTCCTTGTGATGCCCGCAAGGATATCATTGGTGGCCGGATGGGTGTAAAGTGTTCCGTCGCGGACAAAGAATATATTGGAGTGAGCACCTTCGGTCACAACACCGTTACGCACGAAGCATACCTCAGCGAATCCTCTGTCATGAGATTCCTGGTAGGGCAGCACATTGGCTATCAGTGCAGTGGACTTGATGTCACACCTGTTCCAGCGGGGATCAGGTGTGAGCCAGAGTCCGGCACCCTGTTCACATACCAGGGTGTTGATGCTATGCCGGCGGGCGAATCCGTACACTGTCGGTTCTGCCGGAGGATTGGGGAAGGCGTGATTGCGGGGAGCAACTCCCCTTGTTGCCTGGAAATATACAATGGCGCACTCAGCGCCAAGTTCATTGCGGTGAATGAGTTCTTCGGTTATCTCCTCCAGTTTTGGTTCATCTTTCCACACAATACGCGTCTCATGCAAGCTACGCCTGAACCTGGCGGCATGACCCGGCAGGTCGAAAAAGTAACCGCCGTACCATCGGGTGACTTCATAAATACTGTCGCCAAAGAGAAATCCCCTGTCGTCCGGAGAGATCATTGCCTGATCCTTGGGGATAAACCGTCCGTTAAGATAAACTTCTTCCATATTTTAAGATTTACACTTTTCCGGTTGGGCCATGCTCGCTGAAAGGTCCTGTTTTTCGCAACTCTGACTATGTGGAAATTGATAATCAAAGATACACTTTCATTGCATTGGTCATACAAATATCACTTTATCCGAACCTATTATTGTGTACCTTTGCATATTCACGAAAAAAGGGGGCTGATTATATGACAGGCAAGAGGCGACTGCCATCATGGCTAAGGATGGAAAGGGCAAGCGGGGAGAGCTACACCATGGTAAAGAACCTGGTGGAGAGTCATCACCTGCATACGATCTGCACCTCGGGCAACTGCCCGAATATAGGTGAGTGCTGGAATGCAGGCACTGCCACACTGATGATCCTGGGTGACATATGCACCAGGTCATGCAGGTTCTGCGGCACCAGGAGCGGACACCCGCTGCCGCCTGACCCCGGTGAGCCGGAGAGGGTGGCCGAGGCAGTGAGGACCATGAGACTGAAGCACTGCGTCATCACCTCGGTTGACCGTGACGATCTGCCTGATGGCGGCGCGGCCATCTGGGCGGAGACCATCACAAAGATAAAACAGGAGAATCCCGGTGTGACTGTCGAGACGCTCATCCCTGACTTCCGGGGAAATACCGAAGATATTGACAGGGTGATTGATGCCGGACCGGATGTCATCTCCCACAATATTGAAACAGTAAGACGACTGACACCTCTTATCAGGTCGGTTGCAAAGTACGAGGTAAGCCTTTCGGTGCTCAGTTATATTGCTTCGCGCGGAGTACGCGCAAAATCGGGTATAATGCTCGGCCTCGGGGAGACGGAAGAGGAGGTGATTGAGGCCCTGAACGACCTTTATGCAACCG
>JAAZAP010000003.1 GCA_012514255.1 Bacteroidales bacterium
CCTTTCTTATAAAATGTTAAAATCAGGTTTTCTGAATATGGATTTTGATATCTTTGGCTCTTCGCAAAAATTAACAACACCATAAAATCATGAGAAAACTGTTAGCAATTCTTGTTATCCTTGTAACATTCTCAGTCTCACAGGCAAGAGCTGACGAAGGCATGTGGCTTCTGCCGCTGATAGAGAAGCTCAATATCGGCACTATGACCGAGATGGGCCTCAAACTGACCGCCGAAGACATCTACAGTATCAACCAGGCCAGCCTGAAAGATGCCATCGTTATCTTCGGTGGCGGCTGTACCGCCGAGATTGTCTCCCCCCACGGCCTCCTTCTCACCAACCACCACTGCGGTTACGGCCAGATACAGAGGCACAGCACCGTGGAGCATGATTATCTTAACAACGGCTTCTGGGCCATGTCAAAGGAAGAAGAACTTCCCAATCCGGGCCTCAGTGTCACCTTCCTTGTCCGTATAGAGGATGTCACTGACAGGGTACTGGCAAAAACCACCCCTGACATGACCGAGACCGCCCGCCGCGAGGCCATCATGGCAGAAAGCTCAGTAATAACCTCTGAGGCCACCAAAGACACTCACTACAACGCCCGCGTATCTTCATTCTACAGCGGCAACCAGTTTTTCCTGCTGGTATACGAGGTCTATACCGACGTCAGACTGGTGGGCACGCCCCCTAACTCAATAGGAAAATTCGGACATGATACCGATAACTGGACCTGGCCCCGCCATACTGGCGATTTCAGCGTATTCAGGGTCTATATGGGTCCCGACGGCAAGCCTGCACAGTACTCCAAGGAAAATGTGCCCCTCAAACCGAAACATTATCTGCCAGTATCAATAAAGAACCTGCAGAAGAATGATTTTGCAATGGTCATGGGATACCCCGGCGGTACAACAAGGTATATGACCTCCTATGAGGTGGATGAAGCCATGAAGATCACCAACGCCAACAGGATAAAGATCCGCGGCGCGAAGCAGGAAATATGGATGAAGGATATGATGGCTGATCCGAAGGTCAATATCCAGTATGCTTCAAAATACTCGGGATCATCAAACTACTGGAAATTCTCAATAGGCCAGAACCAGGGACTGACCCGTCTTCGCACTGCAGAGAAAAAGGCTGCTTTTGAGGCCGACTTCATGAAGTGGGTCAATGCTGACCCTGCCCGTAAAGCCAGGTACGGAAACGCACTCTCACTAATTGAGAACGCAGTAAAGGGAAGGGCAGAAAAGTATAACGCTCTCCAGTATGTTTCGGAAGTGTTCAGGAGCTCAACCGAACTGATCAATTTTGCCGGACAGATGACAGCCCTTGAAGAGGCTCTCGCCGGCAAAGACCAGAAGAAAATTGAAGATATGACAGGCAGGCTCAGCAGATTCATGGAAAGCTTCTACGGCAACTACAACTACCCCACTGATCGCGCCACCACCAAGGCGATGATCAAACTGTACAGGGAAGATATTGATGCTAAATACTGGCCCTCTTTCTACAAGTTGATTGACACCAAATTCAAGGGTAATATAGATGCTTTCGTAGACAATATCTTTGCAAAGTCAATCTTTACATCACAGGATAAGGTGGCAGCATTCCTCGATGCACCGAACCTGAAAATGCTCAGGAAAGACCCGGCATACATTGCTGCCACTTCTGTCAATGAAGTCAGGTCATCACTTCAGAAGGATCTCGAAGGCTACAGTGCTGATCTCGCGAAGGGAGAGCGCCTCTATATGGCCGGAGTGATGGAATACCAGCCTGACAAAACGCAGTACCCCGATGCTAACTTCACCATGAGGCTTACTTACGGAAAAGTGCTCGACTATTACCCCTATGATGCCGTTCATTACAACTGGTATACCACCCTTGATGGCGTCATTGAAAAATACAAGCCGGGCGATTATGAATTTGACGTACCACAGAGGCTGATGGACCTTAATGCAAAGAAAGAGTATGGAAGGTATGCTTCTGCGGATGGTTATCTGCCCGTCTGTTTCATTACTGACAATGACATCACAGGCGGCAACTCCGGCAGCCCGGTCATCAACGGTAACGGTGAACTCATCGGCCTTGCCTTTGACGGTAACTGGGAAGCAATGACCGGAGATATTGCTTTTGAACCTGACCTTCAGAGATGCATCAATGTTGACATACGCTATGTGCTCTGGGTAATGGATATCTACTCGGGTGCAGGATACCTGCTTGAGGAGATGGATATCAGACAGTAGTCTGAGATACCGTCTATAGTCACCGGTCTGCGGTCAGCAGTCGGCAGTCAATCAGTAAGTTAACTACTGCAGACTGTGGACTGCAGACTGCAGACTTTTTTATGTCTACTGCCTGCTGCCTCTTGCCTCTTGCCTAATTAAATAGTAGTTTTGCAAAAACTCTGTCATGCACCTTCACTTCCTTGAAATAACAGCCTGCTTCATGGTGCTTTTTGCCATAATTGATATCCCCGGATCAATCCCGATCATATTGGATATCAAGTCAAAGAGCGGTAGCATACATCCATGGAAAGCCACCCTGGTCTCCCTGGCCATCTTCCTGGCATTCCTGATTTTCGGTGAGAAGCTGCTCGGTATCTTCAGCATCGACGTAGGCTCCTTTGCAATTGCCGGCTCGTTCATCATCTTCCTTATCGGTATGGAAATGGTCCTGGGAGTGGAGTTCTTCAAACATGACTCACCCGGAGGAGGAACCATCGTGCCCATAGCCTTCCCGCTCATCGCCGGAGCCGGTTCCATTACAACCATACTATCGCTTAGAGCTGAGTATGAATTGATTAACATTCTGATTGCTCTGATTCTGAACATGGCTGTCGTTTATATCGTGCTCAGGCTCACTTCAAGGATTGAAAAGCTCCTTGGGCCAACGGGTCTTCATATTCTGAAAAAGTTTTTCGGGATAATCCTGCTTGCCATAGCTATCAGGCTCTTTGTGAACAACACCGGCATCACCATCCCATAATGACCGGAGAGGTAATAATCTATACCGATGGCGCCTGCAGCGGTAATCCGGGTCCGGGAGGCTACGGTGTGGTACTGATTTATGGAAACCATCGCAAGGAACTCTCAGAAGGATTCCGTCTGACCACCAACAACCGCATGGAGCTGCTGGCAGCAATAAAAGGCCTGGAAGCGCTGAAATATGACGGACTGAGGGTCAAACTGCACACTGACTCGCAGTACCTGGTGAATGCCGTGAACAACGGCTGGCTGTTCACCTGGGAGATGAAAAGGTTTGCAAAAAAGAAAAACCAGGATCTCTGGATAAGATTCCTTGAGGTCTATCGTCGCCACCGGGTGACCCTTGTATGGGTCAGGGGACATAACAATGATCCCGAAAATGAACGATGTGATGCCCTTGCCGTCGCCGCCTCAAAAGGACCACTACTGCTTGAAGATGAGGGATATCAGCCCAACGGTGACACTGATGAGCTCCTGTAATAAAACTGAGTTTTTTTGACATTTATAAAAAAAGTGTAATTTTCGCATAAAATGGGGAGAAATGAAAAGTTTCATACACAGAGCTACTGATCTGACTCCGGAGATAGTCCTTTCACCTGAAGAGAACAGGTTTGTCATTGCAGGCAAGTCGGCACCTGAAGATGTTAGAGGACTTTATTACCCGGTTATAGAATGGATGGAAGAGTTTGCTGACGAGGTCAGGAAAGGCAACAACTTTACTGAACAGAACCCTTTACTGCTGAAGCTTGATCTTGAGTATTTCAACTCATCATCGGCCAAATTTCTGTTTGACATCTTCGCCCAGCTTAAGGAGCTGCAGAATGACGGCATTCCTGTTAATGTGGAATGGCATTATGATGAGGAGGACACTGATCTCCGCGAGGCCGGAGAAGATCTTGCGCTACTCTGTGAAATGCAATTCAGATATTGTCCCAAGATCTGATGGATCAGCTGAGAGGACCGGCAGAATTATATCAGCTGCTCGATTCGCTGCAGATACAATACGAGTACATTGAACACCCTCCCGTGCCAACGGTGGAGGAGGCAATGAAATACTGGAAAGACATTGACTCCGGCCACTGCAAGAACATTTTCTTCCGCAATCACAAAGGCAACAGGCATTACCTTGTAATTCTCTACTGGGACTCGAAACTTAATATCCGCGAGCTGGAGCAGAAGCTGCGCCAGGGAAAGCTCTCCTTTGCCTCTGACAGAAGGCTGATGCAGTATCTCGGTCTCACTCCCGGATCAGTCTCCCCTTTCGGTCTTATCAATGACCACACACACCACGTTCATCTCTTCATTGATAAAACCCTTCAGGACTATGAACGGCTATCTTTCCATCCTAATACCAATACGGCTTCACTTATCATACCCCGTGAAGGGCTCTTCAGGTTTCTGGCGCATACCGGAAACAGTTACGAATTTATCTGAGTATCTGATCCCATAAGGTTTACCTTCGTCATTCACCGGACATATTCCGCAGTTCGCCGGATTCCGGGCACTCATGGTATGACATTTATCACAGTGGTGCAGCATGTTACGTCGCGGGAGAGTCTTTATTCCGGACTTGCATGTTGGACACTAATCCTTTACGCCATGAAAAGAATTGCTCTTATTGCTGCAATGCTTGCCTTCTGTTTGCTGACCCCTGCCAGGGCCACTGTTGTGACAGTCAGCCGCACTCCAGCCTCAGCAGGCACATACCGGACAGTCAGATCAGCTGACAGAACCCCGGCACAGGACTCCCTGGTCAGGAGAAGCTACACCGCCACCTTTACCACCACTCCCCCGGTCATTGACGGTTCACTTGATGATGAAGCCTGGCAGGCCGGCGAGTGGCAGGGCGACTTCACCCAGTTTGAGCCTCATAACGGCAAAGCTGCCTCCCAGAAAACCGAATTCAAACTGTTGTATGATGATAATAATATATATGTGGCATATAAGGCCTATGACACCAATCCTGACAGTATTGTCAGACGTGTTTCCAGGCGCGATAACGGCGACGGAGACTTCGTTGGCATAGGCCTTGACAGCTACCATGATCTTCAGACAGCCTTTGCCTTTACTACCAATGCTGCCGGAGTCAAGAACGATTTTCTCTGGTCACAGGACGGACGTGTGGAAGATGATACCTGGGATGCAATCTGGTTCACCGGAGCAAAAATATATGACTGGGGATGGGCAGCAGAGATGCGCATACCACTAACGCAGCTCAGGTTCAGGATCTCAGATGACGGAATATGGGGATTTGAGGTTTTCCGCAACATTTTCCGCAAGCAGGAGACCGATGTCTGGCAACATGTTGACAGAAACTCATCAGGACTGGTACATAATTTCGGCAAGCTGACAGGGCTGACAGGCATCAGGCCGAAGAAACAGGCTGACATAACGCCATTTGTGGTTGGCAGCCTGGAAACGTATGAAAAAGAGGATGGCAATCCTTTCTCCCCCGGCAGAGCCTGGAAATATAACGGTGGTGTTGACGCCAAGTTCGGTATCACCAACAACATGACCCTTGACCTTACAGTCAATCCCGACTTCGGGCAGGTGGAAGCTGATCCCTCGGAAGTCAATCTCACAGCCTACGAGACCTTCTTTGAAGAGAAGAGACCCTTCTTCATTGAGGGAAACAACATAACCAGTTTCAAAACCGGCATAGGTGACGGCGACCTGGGTTTTGACAACTTGTTCTATTCCAGGAGGATAGGACGCAGTCCGCACCTCTCGGCTGACACAGATGACAATGAGTATGTCAGGTCGCCCAGAAACACTCCCATCATCAGTGCCGCCAAGCTGACAGGCAAGACACCGGGAGGACTGTCGGTAGGGATAGTAGAGGCCATCACTGCTGAAAGCAGAGCGGAGATTGATTCATTGGGCCAAAGAACCTGGCAGACTGTTGAGCCTCTGACAAATTATCTGGTATCGCGGGTAATGAAGGACTTCAACGGAGGAAAGACAATTATCGGGGGAGCTTTTACCAATACACACCGCTTCCTTGACAACACAGGTATTGACGAGCTGGTACGCAATGCCAACACTGCCGGTGTTGACTTCACCCACTACATCGGTGAGGAGCGCAAATGGTTCATCTCGGCAGCTGCGGCAGGAAGTAATCTTTCAGGCAGTACAACCGCCATTGAAGATCTTCAGCGCTCCTCAGTACATTTTTTTCAGAGACCGGATGCAGATTATGTGGAGGTCGATCCTGAACGCACATCACTCAACGGGTTCGGAGGAAATGTTCAGACAGGAAAAGTAGGAGGACACTGGAACTTTATGGCTTTCGGATACTGGAAATCCCCGGGATTTAACCTGAATGATGTGGGATACCTCCAGAATGCTGACGCTATGATGACAGGGCTATGGAGCGCTTACAATTTTGACAAACCCTTCAGCATCTTCAGGCAGATAAGACCAAACGCCAACTTCTGGACCGGCTGGGATTTTGGAGGTACCCACCTTTTCACAGGAGGTAACCTCAGTCTCTACGTGCAGTTTAAGAACCTGTGGTGGACTAACTTCGGCGGCAATTATGAAGGCAACTCCATCTCAAACACTCTTCTCCGCGGCGGACCGTCCATGCTCCATCCTTCCTACATGAACGGCTGGTTCAACCTCGGCACGAACAGTTCCAGGAAGGTTTATGCATCCGTTTATGCAAACGCAGGTCGCGGGGGAGAAAATTCATCCGAAAGATATTCGGCGGGATTAGATTTCACTGTGAAGCCGGGGCGCTCTTTCACCGCCACAGTATCGCCCTCCTGGTCAACCAACCGCAATGACATACAATATCTAACCTACATTGATGATGCCGACCGTTACATACTGGCTCAGATAAACCAGCAGATAGTAAGCATGTCACTCAGACTGAACTACAACATCACTCCGGACCTCACCGTGCAATACTGGGGCCAGCCTTTCCTCGCCGCAATGGACTACAGCAAGTACAAGGCAGTTACCAATCCGCGTGCTGAGGCCCTTGAGGATCGTTATCACCTCATCATGGAAAACGAAATCTCTTATGATGCGAATGATGAAATATATATGGTAGATGAAGACCGTGACGGCACCCCTGATTACAGTTTTGATAATCCGGACAACAATTATGACCAGTTCCTCTCCAACCTTGTTGTGAGATGGGAGTTCATGCCCGGGTCTACGCTTTTCCTGGTCTGGTCACAGACCCGCAGCTATAGTGACTCTACAGGGTCATTTTCACTGGAACACAATCTTGATAACCTGTATACGTCAAAAAAGCCTTATGATGTTTTCCTGATAAAATTCACCTACAGGTTCGGTTTGCGGTAATCGCCGTAAATTGCAGGTCCCGGATGGCGGCGGATTCATCCCGCCGCTTTTTCATTTTTATCAATTCGGTATATCGGTATGCCGGATTGTTTTTTTTATTTAAATTTGTTATCCCTTACTGTCCCTGAAGTCCCTTGCAATGAAAAAAGTTTTACTAATTCTAATCTTTTTGATTCCTGCCGCTGCCTTCGGACAGGAGTATCCGAAGAGAGAATACTTTGCAACCTGGACAGAGAATCCACCGGTTATAAACGGAGAGCTTGATGACAATGCCTGGAATGAGGGAAAATGGGAAGGTGACTTCTGGCAGTACGAGCCTTCAGAAGGGGCTCCCGTTAGTCAGAAAACAGAGTTCAAGCTACTGTATGACAACAACAATCTGTATGTAGCTATAAAATGCCTGGACACTGCGCCTGACAGTATCGTTTCGCGCATGACGCGAAGGGATGACACTGATGGTGATGAGGTCACCATCGCTTTTGACTCCTACTTTGACCAGCAGACGGCGTTCGGATTCGGGGTGAGTGCCGCCGGGGTAAAGGGGGATCTCGTTTGGACTGAAGACGGCCAAAACGAGGATGAATCCTTTGATCCTATCTGGTATGTCAGGACGGGGATATATGACTGGGGCTGGGCCGCCGAGATGCGCATACCCCTGACCCAGCTTCGCTTTGCGGAAAAAGATGACCAGGTATGGGGACTGGAGGTGATAAGGTATATCTACCGCCATGATGAGACAGTCATGTGGCAGCCCATAGCCAGGAACGCATCAGGACTCGTTCATAATGCCGGGCTGTTGAAAGGCCTGAAGAATATCAAGCCTCGCAAGCTGTTTGACGTCACACCATACGGAGTTGCAAGGCTTGAGTCCTATGAGGGCGAGACGGGCAATCCCTGGCATGACGGGTCAGATCTGAAGGGCAACCTGGGCCTCGATGCAAAGATCGGAGTAACCAACAACATTATTCTCAGCCTCTCACTGAACCCTGACTTCGGGCAGGTGGAGGCAGACCCCTCCGAAGTCAACCTGACTGCCTTTGAGACTTACTTCAGTGAGAAACGGCCATTCTTCATTGAGAGCAAGAATATCACAAGCTATAATCTTGGTGTCGGAAGCGGTGACGAAGGAAATGACAATCTGTTTTATTCCAGGAGAATTGGGAGAAGCCCAAGACTGTCACATTCACCAGGCGAAGGTGAATATGCTTATACGCCTGCATTCACACCCATTATCGGATCTGCAAAGCTGACAGGTAAATCGTCCGGCGGCATCTCCGTGGGGGTCATTGAAGCCGTCACAGCAAAAGTCAACACAAGGATATATGATCCGGGCCCGGACGCGACGACTATGAAGACCGCAGAACCTCTTACAAACTATACGGTTGGCAGAGTGCAGAAGGATTTCAACGGAGGAAAGACAATAATAGGCGGCATGGTGACAAGCACCATAAGGGCACTTGATGCCGAGACAGAGGATTACTTCCACAAATCAGCCACAACCGGCGGTCTTGACTTCACCAGGTACTTCGGTAACATGAACTACATCTTCCGTCTGCGGACAGCATTCAGTAATATCACCGGCACAGATGAGATGATTGCCCGTACACAGAAGTCGGTTATACACAATTTCGCACGCCCTGATGCCGACTATGTGGAATATGATGATACACGAACCTCCCTCACCGGCTTCGGGGGTAACCTGATGGCCGGCAAGATTGGCGGCAACTGGCAGTTGCTATACCTCTCCGCATGGAAGTCGCCCGGATTCGAGATTAATGATATCGGTTACATGCAGGTTGCTGACCAGTACCTGGGAGTTGGTGTGATCAACTATAACATATACAAGCCCTTCAGTGTCTTTAACAGCATGAGCTTCGGCACGAATCTGATCCACATGCTTGACTTCGGTGGCACAATAAATGCCCTGGCAGTATCACAGTCATGGACTTCCGTCTACCGAAACCAGTGGCGCACATTCCTGAGTGCCCAGCTTACGGGTCCCAAGACCGACAATACTATACTCCGGGGCGGGCCTTCAATGAAGACCCCCGGTCAACTCTATATGAGCGCAAGCATTGATTCGGACTGGCGGAAGAAACTGTCAGGGGACATCTATTTCTCTTATTACAGGACATTCAATGATATAAAGACGAATTATAACCTGGGTTTCGAGCTTGAATACAAACCATTCAACACGCTGACCCTTGAACTGGAACCCTCATGGAGCACCACCCTGGACAGGATGCAGTATGTGACCCGGAAAACCCTCTCGGCTGAGCCTCAGGAAAACAGGTATATCTTTGCCACTATCAATCAGAAAATATACAGTGTCTCAATCAGGGTCGATTACAATATCACGCCTGACCTGACCATCCAGTACTGGGGCCAGCCCTTCTACGGATCGGGCAGTTACCGGGAATTCAAGAAAATCACTGAATATCACGCTGGCAGTATGGATGACAGGTACGAGATCCTTGAATCAGGACACCTCTCCTATGCCATAAAGGACCGGATCTACAGCATTGACGAGGATCTTGACTCCTCGGTTGACTACACGTTCGGCAATCCTGACTTCACCATGAGCGAGTTCCTGCATAACTTCGTGATCAGATGGGAATTCCTTCCGGGATCCACTGCATTCCTGGTCTGGTCGCAGAACAGGGAGTACTACACCGGTTCGGGTGTGTTCAATGTAAGCCGTCAGTCACATGACCTGTTCCACGAGACCAAACCCTACAATATCTTCCTTATTAAGTTCTCTTACCGTTTCGGACTGAGGTGAAGGTGATCATATAAAGTTCCTGTCAAGAAATTCCTGGAATTTTTCGCGGTACTGATCGGTGACAGGTATGCGTACCTCGCCATAGACTATGCGGCCACGCTCTATGACCTTCACAGTCTCAAGGTTGACTATATATGAGCGGTGAACGCGCATGAACCTGTCCTCCGGCAGCCTGGCCTCCAGCGCCTTCAGGGTGGACAGCGAGAGGACGGGCTTCTTCTCTCCCTTGAGGAAGATCTTTACATAATCCTTCAGACCCTCAATATAGTGTATCTCTGAAAAATCGATGCGCCTTATCTTGTAATCGCTCTTGATAAAGAGAAACTCATTCCTGATCTCCAGTGAAGGCAGCTCCTTCCTCTCAAGGTTTAACAGCTTCTCTGCCTTCTGAACAGCCTTCAGGAACTCGGCATAGCTGAACGGTTTCAGCAGGTAATCAACAGCATCAAGCCGGAAGCCTTCAAGTGCATACTTCTCATATGCCGTGGTGAAAATAACCTTAGGTCCCCCGCTGATGACCCCGGCCAGCTCGGTGCCGGTCAGATCAGGCATCTGTATGTCAAGGAGAACGAGATCGACATCAGACGATTTGATGAAGGACACCGCCTCCAGAGGGTTGTCAAAGGCACCCGCCAACTCAAGGAAGGGAGTCTTCTCAACATATTCCTTCACCAGCTGCAACGCCAGTGGCTCATCATCAATGGCAACAACCTTTATCATCACCTTCGTTGTTCAGCTCCCTATTCTCAGTTCCACGGTAAAAACCTGCTCCTGCTCATCAATCTTCAGCTCATGCCTGCCCGGATAGAGCAGAGCGAGTCGTTTCCTGACATTGTCAAGCCCTATGCCTGATGCTGCCCTGGGGGCATCAGCGCTGAGCCTGGTGATGCTGTTGGAAGCACGGAAGAATATTTCTTTGCCAACAGCCATGAGAGAGATGTCAATGAATGAGTTGCCGGCAGTGCTAACGCCGTGCTTGAAGGCATTCTCAATGAAGGGGATGAAGAGCAACGGCGGCAGATCCTGATCCTCATACTCCTCCGGGAAAGCCACAGTGAGCCTGACACGGTCGCTCATCCTCAGTTTCATCAGGTCAATATATCCCTTCATGAACTCAATCTCATGACTGAGTCTCGTATTTCCCTGTTCCGATTCATAGAGCATATACCTCATCATCTTCGACAGGCTGAGCACCGCCTCTCTGGCATCATCCTGGTTGATGGCTATCAGTGAATAGATATTGTTGAGCGTATTAAAGAAGAAATGGGGGCTTACCTGGTTCTTGAGCAGGGCCAGTTCAGAGTTAAGCTTCTCACGCTCCAGTTCCTTGATCTCCTCCTCTTTCTTTACTGCGCTTTCGGCGTACCGTATTCCCACTGCGAATCCGGAGACAAGGAATGATGTGATGAAGAAGTTATAGAGAGCCATTCCTCCTCCGCGGCGTCTGTCACGGTCATCATGGGGAATTCTCTCTTCCATCTGACTGATCCGCTCCCTGACCTCCGGGGGCGGGGCAAATAGATTCTGGTAGAACTTGCCGGAGGCATATCCGAGTACTACTATCAGCGCTGCTGCCAAAAGAAGGAAGGGCAGCCATTTTTTCTTCTGAGCCAGCTTTGGTACGAGCCAGAAATAGTTCGTGTAAAACAGAACCAGAAACACCAGCGTATTGAAGAGCACGATCCTCGTGGTGCGTCCGTCATTGAAAAGACCTCCCGAGATAAGGAACTGAGGAAGGACGAACAGTATGATCCATCCTGTCAGATGTAGAAGCACTGGCAAGTACCTGCGTTTTCTTATTGCAATCTCTTCTGTCATATATGCTCTTCAAAGCTAATCAATCCCGACGAATAATCATTCAAATCTCAGGGCATCAATCGGGTCAAGCTCTGAAGCCCTGCGGGCAGGATACCAGC
>JAAZAP010000287.1 GCA_012514255.1 Bacteroidales bacterium
TGAACTGCCTCTCTACGCGAAGATAGAACGGCATTTCCTTGCAAAGCTGCCTGACGAAGAGGATGCCATTGTCACCGACACAAAGAAGGTGATCAACACCCTCAATTCGCTTTGCATACTGATGGATCACCGGCTGGGACTGCTCAAACTGTCTCAGACAAGGAACATCAAGGAATACAATGACAGGTTTATAGCGCGGAGACTCAATCCTGAAAAAGGGCACGAATTCATGCCTTATATTGTCCTGATTATTGACGAGTTCGCCGACCTGATAATGACCTCAGGGCGTGAGGTGGAAGCTCCTATTGGGAGGCTCGCACAGCTCTCCAGGGCAGTGGGTATACATCTTATCATTTCCACCCAGAGGCCATCAGTAAGCATTATTACCGGTTTCATAAAAGCCAACTTCCCCTCACGAATTGCTTTCAGGGTCTTCTCGGGTGTGGACTCAAGAACTATCCTTGATTCAACCGGGGCCGACAGACTGGTGGGCAGAGGTGATGCCCTGATCTCGCAGGGCGGTGAGCCCATAAGGGTTCAGTGTGCGTTTATTGACACGCCTGAAATAGAAGAACTTACAGAATATATCGGCTCGCAGCAGGGATATCCGGAAGCATTCCACCTGCCGGAGTATGTTGGCGATGAAGAGACAGGCAACGGGAACAATGAAGTCGACCTCAAAAAGCGTGACCCGCTCTTTGACGAGGCGGCCAGGCTGGTGGTGCAGCATCAGCAGGGATCAACATCACTTATACAGCGAAGGATGCAGCTGGGCTACAACCGCGCAGGCCGTATAATTGATCAGCTGGAGGCTGCAGGCATTGTCGGGCCCTTCGAGGGAAGCAAGGCACGCGAGGTAATAGTACAGGATCCCCAGACTTTGGAACAGATTTTGAAGAAGCTTGACCAGGAGAATCTTTAAAATGAAAAAAACAGGACTGACAATACTTCTTGCACTGATGGTTACAGGCGTTTCCGCCCAGAAGGATCCGGAGGCCGTGAAGGTACTGACTGAGTTCGGCAACAAGGCTACCTCAGCTCCTTCAGTGAAAATTGATTTCGAAATAACGGCCTACGACGCGCAGGAGGATGATGAGACTACCATGGAAGGCTCTGCGGTTATCTGTGACGACAGTTACAGGCTGACCCTGCCTGACAATATCATACTTGCTGACGGTAAAGCTGTCTGGAACTACATGCCGGATGTAAATGAGGTAACCATCACCGAGCCTGATCCCACGGATGAATCCTTCATTTCCAGGCCATCACTGCTGTTCACCATGTACCGGGAAGGTTATAAAGTAAGGCTGCTGGATCAGAGCCCGCGTGACTGGACTATAGATCTTTATCCTGAGGATATTAACATGAACCTGGTCAGGATAAGGATGATCATAGATAAACAGAACCATGGCCTCATTTCAGCGGAGTACATGACCAAGGATGGCGTAACACTCACCCTTACTGCTTTAAAATATGATCTTGCCTTCAGCCCCCCGGCAGGTTACTTCACGTTTGATCCTGCTGACCATCAGGGGGTGGAGGTGATTGACATGAGATAGACACAATCGTTATCGGGTATAAAGAAAGTTAACGGGGCAAACCAGAAGGAATAAAAACAATGATCAGATGATGGAGTTTGGCAATTTTAAGCTGTTTTTCATTGTTATTTTGGCACTTCTGGTTATTTACATGATCCTCAGAAACAGGACTGAAAGAATCAGGCGCCGTCGCAACGAGAATCATTCGAAGTTCCGGCGCAGTTAATAAACCCTCACAAAAAGAAAGCCGCCCCCGTAAGGAAGCGGCTTGTAAGTAATCACGTACCCTATTTTATCAGTTTGTCATAAGTTTGTTGTAGCTAAGCTCGCTGTCTGGTACAGGCCAGAAGTAGGAGGATGATGTAGGAGCAATCGCAGGGACATTTCCGAAACCTATATCTGAATTCTTCCCTGGGATTGTAAGTCCAAGGCGCATGAGATCCAGGTTGCGGATGCCTTCACCAAGGAACTCCATGTTCCTCTCCTGCAGAAGTGCAGTGTAGAATTCATCTGCAGATGCAAAATCAGCAAGGGTATAAGCTCCTGAGGCCAGGGAACGTACCCTGACGGCATTGAGCAGATCAACTGCAGACTGGGTCACTGTACCGCCACTGCGGACGAGTGCCTCAGCACGGTTAAGGAGTACTTCTGCCCATCTGATCACCGGAGCATAGTCAGACCTTGTGGTCTGATCCGAGTACTTGGTAATGTAAGGTTCTTCATCTACGATCTCCATCATAACCTTCCTGGCATCTGTATCATCCATTGCATCGTAGAGTGAACCTGCACCGGTAACAAGGTAGTAAGATTCTCCCGAGCCTGAACCAAAATAGTGAGCCAGGTGGTTCTGTGTACCGGCATTGTTAGCCGAGGTATGCGGCAATGAGAATACAGACTCCTTTGTGGCATGGGGTGATGCAAAGATGCTGGCATAATCAGCAACAAGTGCATGGGCGACTCCTGAGGTAGCAGTGAATGGAGCAGTGGCAGGAACAATCTTGCCTGATTCAGTCACAACTGCACCCCAGTTATGCATATGCAGATAAACCCTGGTCTTGAAAGAAATAATTGTGTTCTTGTGGATCCTGGTGATGTTCAGATGCCCGTCGCCAAGATCGGTGGCAACCATCCCTTCAGCATCATTGAGATCTGTAAGTATCTGACCATAAACATCTGCAACAGTACCAGGTGCCAGGTCATTGCCCTCGGCTGATTTGTTGGCGACAAGTCTGAGAGGCAGACCACGATTTGCACCATTACCCATATGGTAGGGCTTGCAATACATCTGCAACAGGTCAAAGTAGCATATAGCCCTGATAGCCAGAGCCTCACCCACATACTGGTTGAACTCCGCCTGGCTCAGAAAGGCTGCGACCTTACCATCGTCCCATCCGCTCTGGAGTCCATCCAGGAAGACGTTGACAACGTTTATTGTCTGATATGTATTGTTCCAGAAGTTCTGTACCTCATTGGTTGAGCTGATAGCCGAGTGGTTCCATGTGGCATAAAGAGTCACAAGGTTGGAACTGTTAGGCAGAAAGTTGTCACACCTGAGGTCATTGTAAGCCTGAAAACGGCCTCCGATGTGCCATCCGTTCTTGAGCGAGGAGTACATAGCGTTAACTTGAGCCTCAATCCTGTCCTTCGTATCGAATACGGTAAGATCAGAGAGCGAAGTTATCGGCGCCGGATTCATCCATTCATCCTTGGTACATCCGAAAATCAACAATATTAATGCAAATATTATTGAACCCTTTATTACTTTTTTCATATCTGATTCTTGATTAATTAGTTAAAAACTCACATTCAACCCGAAGGTATAGGTCCTTGCCTGCGGTGCAGTGTTCCTGTCAACACCGGGAGCAAGGTTTGAATCAGTATTGGTTGAAACCTCAGGGTCAGAACCGGAATATTTGGTGAACATGAATGCATTAAACACCTGTCCGTAAACCCTGATTCTTTCGATGTTCATCACGCCTGGAAGAATATTTTTGAAGGTGTACCCGGCAGATATGTTCCTTACCTTGAGGTAGTCACCTTTTTCAACGTTTTCGCTTATGGCAAATGCAGATCCGTTGGAAACGTTATCGCCCATGACCGGTCTCGGGATATTTGTTATATCGCCGGGCTTTTTCCATGCTGTTTCATATACCTCAACAGAGTTGTTCCACCATCTCTGGTCCCTTGTACCAGCTTTTGATCCTGAATAGACATAGAATCCAAATGCATATGTAAGGTTAAGAGCAACATCGAATCCCATGAATTCGAGATTATTGTCGATACCACCATAGAATCTCGGCAGCGGTGAAGCATATGGAATGGCGTCATTGGCTGTATTCACCGGATCAGCAGCCGAGCCATCTGATCTGTATGTCCAGGGGGTGGAGGCTCCATGTGAATATAGGATTTCATCTCCGTCAGCATTTACAAAAATCCTGCATCCGGTCTGCGGATCAACACCACGGGTCTCAACTGCAAGAATGTTACCTACAGGAAGTCCCACAACAGTGATGTTTGTTGTTTCAAGATCAGCTGTTGAGGTTCTTATCTCATCAACACCTGGAGCAAGCTCGGTAACCTCATTCTTAAGTGCAGTGAAGTTGAAGTTGGTTGTCCATGAGAGGTTCGTCTTGGTGATGTTGTATGAGGTCAATGAAAACTCAAACCCCCTGTTAAACATCGACCCCACATTGGCAGGGATTGAATTGCCCGGAATCCCTTTTGAGGGGGCCTGAGGCACGTTCAGGATCAGATTGTTGACATCATTGTAGAAGTAGTTGAGATCAGCCTGGAGCCTGTCATTGAGCAGACCAAAGCTGAGACCTACGTCATATTTGTCACTGGTCTCCCATTTCAGGTCTGAGTTCCCGGCCTGCGAAAAATAGAGTGTTGGTTCACCACCATACAGACTTGCACTGTAGAGGAAGAGTGAACTGTAGTTTCCGATGCCGAACATATTACCAACACGCCCGTAGCTCAGTTTAAGCCTCATGTCCGAGAATATGTCGTTCAGACCTGAATTGGCGATGAAGTTTTCGTTTGAGATGTTCCACATTAATGAAACGCCACCAAAATTACCCCACTTGTTATCTCTCGACAAGCCGCTGTATCCGTCACGACGGAAGCTTCCTTCTAGAAAGTACTTCTTGTCCCAGTTGGCTGTAACACGGCCGAAATATGACTCGTAGAAGTTCTCTCCGTAACCCCCGCCAGGGACACCGTATGCCGTTGTCCATGAGCCTGAAAAGGTGGTGAAGAACGGGTCTGAGACGCCAGTCTTTGAAGCGTTCCAGCTCCTACCTACTGTGCGCTGCTGCTCAACACCTGCAAGAAGGCCGATATTGAATCTTTCCAGGAGGGTCAGGTCATAATTTGCCGTGTTGGTCCATGTCCACCTCTTATCCTTACCGGTCCAGTTATAGGCATATCCACCATATGAGTAGCCGTCACCGCCAACCGGATGCCAGAAAGTGGTTGTCTCCCTGGCCAGGTTGTCCATACCGTATTGCGTCTTAAGAATCAGACCCTTGACCGGTTCGAGGCTGGCATGTACTGTTGCTATCAACCTGTCAGACTCGGTGGTGTGCTTGTTGGTCTCAAATATCTGGCCAGGGTTGTGGTAACCGAGACCTGCTGCCAGACCTGTGCCCATACCACCTATTCCGCTTGAATAGAGGTTATAAGAACCGTCATTCAGGAATGGCGCAATGATCGGGGGAAGCACGAATGCAAGACGTGCTGCACCTGCGGTTGCAAAGCTTGAACCGGTATTTGGTGATTCTGTGTACCCATTTGTATAAGCCACATTGGCTCCTATTGACAGGAACTTCGTGACTTTGTGGTCAACATTCATCCTGGCATTCTTCCTGTTGTAGAAGTTTTTCTTGACCATACCATCCTGGTCAGTATAACCGACAGACAGGAAGTAAGCGGTTGTGGGTGACGAACCTGACACCGTGATTGCATGGCTGTGCTGCATACCCTTCTGGTATACATAATCAGCCCAGTTGGTGTCAATGGGTTTGCCGTCAGGACCGTTGACCGAGTGCAGCGGAGCACTTAATCCGGCGTTGGTATATGCAAGGTTTTTATGCGCAAGGTACTGCTCGGCATTCATAAGGTCAAACAACCTGTAAGGTTCCGTCCAGCCTGCAAACCCGTCATAGGTAACCTTTGTTTTGGCACCGACACCGCGCTTCGTTGTTATGAGGATCACACCGTTAGCAGCCCTTGAGCCGTAAAGAGCTGTTGCAGATGCATCCTTGAGGATCTCCATCGACTGGATATCGGATGGGTTGATGTCAGCCAGTGAGTTCTGGATAGCAGTACCACCGATGTTTCCTGTGAAGACGGGAACCCCGTCAACAACCACCAGCGGGTTGGAGCTTGAGGTGATCGAGTTGAACCCCCTGATACGGATAACAGGCGGGTTGTTAAGCACACCGTTCGGGAGTGTGATCGATACACCAGCAGCCTTTCCTGCAAGAGCCTGGTCAAAACTCTGGAGGTTCATCTTTGCAATGTCACCTCCGCTTACAGTTGATATAGCTCCTGCAACGTCACGCTTCTGCGCCGTACCGTATGCCACAACTACTACCTCATCTACATTGAAGAGGTCCTGCTGCAGGATAACATCTATCCTGTTCCTGCCTGAAATGAGTTGCTCCTGGGTTACAAAACCCACGAAGCTGTACACCAGTGTCCTGGCTGAAGCAGGTACCTGAATGGAGTAAGTTCCATCAGATCCTGTGATAGTTCCAAGGGTAGTACCCTTTACTGTCACAAAGACGCCCGGCAGTTCTGTTCCGTCTTCAGAACTGGTGACCGTACCAGTGACAAGCGAAGTCTGCCCCATGACAAGAGAATATGTCATCAGCAGCAATGAAAAAAACAAGCAAATCTTTTTCATACTTTGATTGTTTAGGTTAATAAGGGTTATCGTGAATAGCTCACTATCGCAAAAATAACATTATTTCTTTATTTCCAACGTTTGCAGGATTTTTTTACTCCCACAATTCAGATGTCAATAAATCAAATCAAGGCATTCTATATTGCCAGCTGTGAAGAAACCCGTGCGATTATCTCCTCTTCCAGCTTTGAGGCTGCATTGTCAATGACCTGTGCCTCAGAGATAAGCTCCTCAGCTTTTGCCCTGTCTGTCAATCCTTTAACATTGATCTTTACATTCAGGAATGCTCCCCTGATACAGGCTCTTACTGCCAGCACGCCCACAGCTCCGTCAGTTACCGAATTTGGATTACCCTTTTCTGTCATCTCCATCAGCAGGTCAAAGACCTCAAATGCCTCTTTCATTACCGTCAGTGGCACAAGCGATGCCTGCAGGGTGGCCGCCTCCACGGCGGCAGCCCTGGCAGCCTTTTCTTCATCACTCTTCCTGGGGAGCCCGTAAGCATCAAGTATGGCGTTGTAAGCTTCGGTATCCTCATCAACAAGCCCGAGCAGCCTCTTTTGCATCTGCACACCCTTTTCCGCCCAGGATGCAAACTCTTCCCAGCGGTCGTCCCACCCTCTCTTGTGGCTTGAGAGGTTGGCCACCATGGTGCCGAGGGCTGCTCCCAGAGCCCCCATGGCTGCAGATACGGAGCCGCCACCGGGAGCAGGTGACTCCGATGAGGTCTCCCAAGCAAATGCAGAGAGAGACAGATTGACAAGCCGCCTTTTTGTTTTATCCTTCAGGATGTACTCAATAATCTTCTCCTCAGGATTGAACGGTTTTAATTCCGAAAGACCCATGGATCGTACCGCTGTTCGGATCAGCTCTTCGTCAGAGACGCCCGCTGATCGCTGCTGACGGTGCAGGAAATGCCTGCCGGCATCAAGCATTGCCTTTAAGGGTATCAATCCCACCAGTTCTGATCCTGTCACCCGTACGCCGCGCTCTTCCGCCTTGCGGCACACCTCGTCAAACGCCACATGGACGGGCGTGACTCCGATGTTTGTAAGATTCATTGATATCTGTGCGAACCCGTATTCCGGAATATACCATCCGATAGCCTTAACTGCCTTCAGTGAGCCCGGGATCATGACCGGGTTGCCCTTCTCATCCCTGATCACCTTGCCGGTGATTGGATTGCCCTCACGCTTCTCGCGGCCCCGCTCCCTCACATCAAAGGCAATGGCATTGGCCCTGCGAACTGATGTTGTGTTTAAGTTTATGTTGAACGCAACCAGGAAATCACGGGCTCCCACTATCACTGTTCCTGCTCCGGCATCAAACCGTGCCGGCCCAAAATCCGGCTTCCAGGCGGGGTCCTCCAGCTTCTTCTTCAGTCCTTCATATTCACCGGCCCTGATGTAGGCCAGATTCCTTCTTTTTTCCCCGAACGCGGCTGACTCATAGCAATAGACTGGAAGCAACAGCTCCTCCCCGATCCTGCGCGCCAGATCACGTGCATATTCAACCGTCTCCTCCATGGTTATCCCGGCGACGGGCACCAGGGGGCACACATCCGTTGCCCCGATGCGTGGATGGGCGCCGCTGTGCCTTGACATGTCAATAACCTGTGCAGCCTTCCTGACTGCCCTGAAAGCAGCTTCGCATACTGCCTCAGGCTCACCAACAAAGGTCACCACTGTACGGTTGGTGTCCCTGCCGGGATCAACATCAAGAAGCATCACGCCCACTACAGATTCGATCTCATCAGTGATCTGTTTGATTTTTCCCATGTCACGTCCCTCGCTGAAGTTGGGGACGCATTCAATAAGTTGGTTTGAAATCATAGTGTTATCGGTTGTCGGTTATCGGTTGTCGGTTGTCGGTTGTCGGTTGTCGGTTCTCGGTTATCGGTTGTCGGTTGCCAAGCGTCCCTAACTGATAACTGATAACTGATAACCGAGAACTCAATCATAAATCTCCCCATTCAGAATGACATGTTTCACCAGATGACTGCCATACGCATAGGGTAAATATTCATATGAGGGTATATTCTTCGTAATGAACAGATTAGCTTTCTTCCCGACGGTGATTGACCCGTGCGTCTCTGACAATCCCATGGCATAGGCAGCATTGAGCGTCACGGCATTGATGGCCTCTTCAGGCAGGAGCCGCAGCCTTATGCATCCCAGTGAAACCACCAGCTTCATATTACCTGAGGGTGATGATCCCGGATTGTAGTCACTGGCCATCGCCAGCGGCAGTCCCGCCTCAATCATCTTCCTTGCAGGCGGATCAGTCATCCCCAGGAAGAAGGCTGCGCCGGGCAAAAGTGTTGGCATGGTTCCACTTCCCAGCAATGCCGAGATCTCCTCGTCGCCGGTGAACTCCAGGTGATCCACCGAGAGCGCCCCATGCTTCACTCCGGCCTGTATTCCTCCGGAATAATCGAGCTCGTTGGCATGAATCTTTGGACGCATGCCATGCCGTGCACCGGCCTCAAGTATGCGTGCAGTCTCCTCCACGGTGAAGAATCCCCTGTCACAGAACACATCTATATAATCCGCCAGCCTCTCTGAGGCAACGGCCGGTATCATCTCGTCAACTATCAGGTCAACATATGCGCTCCTGTTATCACGGTAGGGCGCGGGGACAGCATGCGCCCCCAGAAAGGTTGAACGAACAGTCAGGGACGACTCCTGTTTTATTCTTCTTATTACCCGCAGCATCTTCATCTCATCATCTGTGGTCAGGCCGTAACCACTCTTGATCTCCACGGCTCCCGTTCCAAAAGAGATAATCTCGTTCACACGCTCCATCGATTGACGGAAGAGTTCATCCTCAGGAGTATCATGCAACAACTTCGCCGAGTTGAGTATCCCTCCGCCCCTTTTAGCTATCTCTTCATATGAGAGTCCTCGGATCTTGTCAGTGTACTCTTTCTCCCTGCTCCCGGCATATACCAGGTGGGTGTGCGGATCACAGAAGGCCGGGAAAACATATCCCCCTCCCGCATCCAGCCTCGCAATGGCATCACTGTATGAGGGCATTGTCTCCGGGGGGCCGTAACCTGCAATAATGCCGTCCTCTATCAACAGCCAGCCGTTCTCAATAACCGGCAGAACAGCCATATCCTTCCCTGCCGTAAATGCAATACTCTCCTCCCTGGTCTGTACCAGCATTCCCGTATTATATATTATCATGCTCATGACGCCGGGTTTTAAAAACCACTAATGTAGCAATATTAAAATTATTAGGTTATGAGCATCATTTTTCTTTACCTTTACTTTCCTGAAAAAAAGACACCTATGAAAAGACTCTACTTAATGCTGCTCACCGGACTCCTCGCCTCATCAGTGGTAGCCCAGGAGACAAAGACAGGATGGAACTTCGGCGCACTGCCTGCAGTCACCTACAGTACTGACCAGGGATTCCAGTACGGAGCCCTCGTGAACCTGTTCGACTATGGTGATGGTTCAATCTATCCTGACTACTATCACAGGATTTATATCGAAGCCTCCACTTTTACCAAGGGAAGCTCCATCCTCAGGATCATGTATGACTCTGATTACCTTATCAAGGGCATAAGGTATGCCGTTGACCTGAGTTACATGCCTGACTTCGCCTACGATTTCTATGGCTTCAATGGATTCGGATCAGTATATGTCAGTGACTGGACCAATGACGATCTGAATGCACCACCTTACCGCAGTCGACTCTTCTACGCCATGAAAAGACACCTTTTCAGGTTCAAGAACGACTTTATCGGCAACATCGGGGAGAACAACTGGCATTGGAACGCCGGCCTCAGCATCCAGCAGTTCAAACCGGATGTGCTTGATGTGGCCAAGTTCAACAAGGGCAAGGAACCGGAAGATCCCAAATACCTGCCTGACGTCCCCACACTTTACGAATACTACA
>JAAZAP010000288.1 GCA_012514255.1 Bacteroidales bacterium
AGTGTAGCCTGCGTACACTTCATCCCAGCGCCCTCCATCATCATGAGCAGCTCCTTCTGCGATATAATGACATTCTCCCTGACAAGCTTTTCTATCAGGGCCAGTCTCATTGCTCTGTTCATGTTTGTATTTTTATTCATTGATGATGCAAATTTATACATTTTTTATTATTGCAACCCTTCCGGCAACAAAAAGTTGTACTTTTACAGCCCAAACGGGAACGATGAATGAGGATATAAAGAAGGTACTGCTACTGGGATCCGGAGCCCTTAAGATTGGCGAAGCAGGCGAGTTTGACTATTCCGGCTCACAGGCACTGAAGGCCCTCCGTGAGGAGGGGATCTTTACGGTAATAATCAATCCGAATATTGCCACCGTGCAGACCTCCGAAAAGATTGCCGACAAGATATACTTTCTGCCGGTCACCCCTAAATTCGTTGAGAGGGTCATTGAGCGCGAGAAACCTGACGGCATACTGCTCTCTTTCGGGGGCCAGACTGCTCTCAACTGTGGCACGGCTCTATTTCGCAGCGGGGTGTTTGAGAAGTTTGGGGTGAAGGTGCTGGGTACGCCGGTGGAGGCAATCATGAACACTGAGGACCGGGAGCTCTTTGTTAAGAAGCTCGATGAGATCGGGGTAAACACTCCGCGCAGTATGGCTGTCACCACAACAGAGGATGCCCTTACAGCAGCAGACAGGCTTGGATTTCCCATCATCATCCGTGCAGCATACACCCTCGGCGGACAGGGCAGCGGATTCTGCTCCAACAAGGAAGACCTCAGAACGGTGGCTGCAAGGGCATTTTCCTATGCTGACCAGATCCTCGTGGAGGAGTCACTAAAGGGCTGGAAGGAGGTTGAGTACGAGGTGGTGCGCGACAGGTTCGACAACTGCATCACCGTCTGCAATATGGAGAACTTCGATCCACTGGGCATTCACACCGGAGAGAGTATCGTGGTGGCTCCGTCACAGACACTTACAAACAGCGAATACCACAAGCTTCGTGAACTGTCGATAAAGATCATTCGTCATGTGGGCATTATCGGCGAGTGTAACGTGCAGTATGCCCTCGATCCGAACTCGGAAGACTATCGTGTGATTGAGGTCAACGCCCGCCTTTCGCGCTCCAGCGCACTGGCTTCAAAGGCTACAGGTTATCCGCTGGCATTTGTGGCGGCAAAACTGGCACTGGGATACGGACTGCACCAGCTGAAGAATTCGGTCACGAAATCAACAACTGCATGTTTCGAACCGGCTCTTGATTATATTGTATGCAAGATACCCCGATGGGACCTCAACAAGTTCGAAGGCGTTGCCCACGAGATAGGCAGCAGCATGAAGAGCGTGGGTGAGATAATGGCTATAGGGCGCACCTTCGAGGAAGCGATACAGAAGGGGTTGAGGATGATCGGGCTGGGAATGCACGGGTTCGTCAGTAACCGTAACCTGAGCTTTGATGACATCGAAAAGGAGCTTTCGCAGCCCACCGATATGCGTATCTTTTCAATAGCTGAAGCCCTTGAAAAGGGATTTGAGGTGGACAGGATCTGGGAGCTTACCCGGATAGACCGATGGTTTCTTTTCAAGTTACAGAATATCAGCAATATAAAAAAGATGCTTGAGAGCTATGACTCTCAGGAGAGCTTGCCCGACATGGATCTGCTGCACGCCAAGATCAACGGGTTCAGCGACTTCCAGATAGCGCGGCACGTGCTGAAGCCTGACAACCGATCCATCAATGAGGCCATGCTCAGCGTACGGAGGCACAGGAAAAGCCGCGGCATTATCCCTTATGTGAAACAAATTGACACCCTGGCGGCTGAGTACCCTGCCGTTACCAACTACCTGTATCTTACTTACAGCGGGATGGAGCACGACATATGGTACGAGAATGACAAGCGTTCAGTGATTGTGCTGGGCTCGGGGGCATACCGCATAGGTTCAAGCGTGGAGTTCGACTGGTGCTCGGTCAATGCAATAAATACCATCAGGAAAGAGGGTCTGCGCGGGGTGATGATCAACTACAATCCTGAGACTGTCAGTACCGACTATGACATGTGTGACAGGCTTTACTTTGACGAGCTGTCATTTGAGAGAGTGATGGACATCATTGACCTCGAGACACCCCGGGGAGTAATACTGTCTATGGGCGGGCAGATACCCAACAATCTGGCTATGAGGCTGCACCGGCAGGGTGTCCCTATCATGGGAACACCGCCGGAATCGATTGACCGTGCCGAGGACCGCCACAAGTTCTCTTCCATGTGTGATATGCTTGATATAGATCAGCCACGCTGGAAGGAGCTCCGCAGCCTGGAAGAGATCAACAGGTTCGTTGAGGACATAGGTTTTCCGGTGCTGATCAGGCCTTCATATGTGCTTTCGGGCGCTGCAATGAATGTGGTCTCAAACAGCACCGAGCTGGTCCATTTCCTGGAGCTGGCGTCAAGTGTCTCCAAGGAGCACCCGGTGGTGGTGTCGGAGTTCATTGAGTACGCCAAGGAGATAGAGATTGATGCTGTTGCTTCTGCCGGAGAGATAGTGGCATATGCCATAAGCGAACATGTTGAATATGCCGGGGTGCACTCGGGTGATGCCACCATCGTCTTCCCGCCGCAGAAGATATATTTTGAGACAGTGCGGCGCATTAAGAGGATTTCGCGCGAGATAGCCAGCGAACTGAATATCTCAGGGCCGTTCAACATTCAGTTCCTCGCACGCGAGAATGATATCAAGGTAATTGAGTGCAACCTGCGCGCCAGCCGGAGTATGCCGTTTGTATCCAAGGTATTGAAGACAAACCTCATAGAGCTGGCCACGAGGGTCATGCTCGGAGTACAGTGGGAGAAGCCGCATAAGTCGGTCTTTGATCTCGACTATGTGGGGGTGAAGGCATCGCAGTTCAGCTTCTCGCGACTGGCCAAGGCTGATCCGGTGTTGGGTGTGGATATGGCATCCACCGGGGAGGTTGGCTGCATAGGCGACAGCTTTCACGAGGCGCTGCTGAAGTCCATGTACTCAGTGGGTTACCGCATGCCGGTGAAGGCGGTGCTGATATCCTCCGGGCCGGCCAAGTCGAAGGCTGATCTGCTGGAGGCAGTCAGGCTGCTGGAAAAGCGCGGATATACGCTCTTTGCCACCCGTGGCACACAGCAGTTCCTCTCCAATGCCGGCATTGCTGCAAAGGTTGCACACTGGCCTGATGAGGAGGCTTCACCCAACACTGTGGAGCTGATCAGGATGAGGGTGGTTGACCTGGTGATAAATATACCCAAAGACCTGACGGCCACGGAGCTGAGCAATGATTACCAGATCCGGCGCGGTGCCGTTGATTACAATATCCCTCTGATTACCAACGCGAGGCTGGCGTCGGCATTCATCAACGCCTTCTGCACCGTGCCCGAAAGTGAGATGGAGATCAAGGCGTGGGACGAGTACTGATGGGATTTGGGATTGGTGATTTGGGATTGGCGATTTGCGATTTTGGCCGTATTCTAAGATAAAAACAAGCAGCTTGAAAGATTTTTCGAGTTTTTTATGACTCAAAAAACTTTCAAGCTGCGTACTGGCACAAAGGAACATATGGCGATCCTCTCCTGACAACGGCAAACACCC
>JAAZAP010000289.1 GCA_012514255.1 Bacteroidales bacterium
TATAGCCTTAAGGAATCCGAGAACCCCCATCCAGAAGCCGGTGGCCTGCGAGATGAAATAAATGGCTGCACCAATAAGCCCCAGGCCATACACTGCGCCTGACGACGGGGAACACTCCTGCATTCTTTCTTTCATGATCACTTCTTTCTTTAATTCTGTTACTTAAACCCAGACAAAAATAAAACATTTTCAGTCTCCATAGGCATTATGCCTGCAATTATCAACCCATACAGAGGTGAATTGCTGTTTTCTCCGTTCCGGAAGGAACTTTTACACTTCTCATTGGTTTATTTATCATCTGTTTATCCGTATTCGTCAAATCGACCTTTATGGCCGGCATGAGTTTTGATGGACAGATATTGCCGAAAAATGGATTATCCCGGCATTATGTGCTAAATAATGTGATTACAGACAATCAAATTATCTTTGCATATGCCTTATATCGTCTCTAACTTGTAACTTTTTAGGGTCGGCAACATGGACCGGATCAGATAAAAAAAGGAATGATAAAAAGAATTGTCATTACAATATTACTCCTTGCATCACCTACTCTGACACTTCTCAGTCTGAGTACGGGACACAGCAGAGAGGGTAACTCCACACCCTCTGTCACAATGAGTGACTTTACTGTAATGCTCCCGCAGGATGATAACTATGACTTTGGCGATGCCCCGGCAAGCTACGGTGATGCGAGTCACAGAATCAACTCATCACAGTATCTCGGTAACCGGATTGACGGAGAGGCAGGCAGCCAGTATTCGGAGGAGGCTGACGGCGATGACACTAACGGGATAGATGACGAGGACGGGGTTACTATCCCGGAATTGAGGCAGGGAGGGAAAGCAACGATAAGATACACTGTTGTCACAGGGTATTCCTATGCTTATCTTAATGCTTGGATTGACTGGAACGGAGACGGAGACTTTAATGACAACAATGAGAGAATAGCAAGCAACGAAGACCATTGGTGGCCCGGATCTTTCTCCTTCACAATAACAGTACCGGATGATGCAATAGCCTCCAGACCTACCTTTGCCAGATTCAGGTTTGGTGCCCGTGCAAACTCACCTACGGGCTCTGTCTCTTCAGGCGAGGTGGAGGATTACATGATCAAGATTGCGTGCATTCCTCCTGATCCCCCGAAGGTGGGGCGGATCACCCAGCCAACATGTGAAAACCCGACGGGAAGGGTTGTCCTTGAGGGCCTTCCAGACAGCGGCACCTGGATACTTACCAGGGTGCAGGACGGCGAGACCATTACAGGCAGCGGACCAAGATATACAGTTACCGCTCTGGAGCCAGGCACATGGAGCTACACCGTCACCAACCAGAGTGGCTGTACCTCTGATCCCTCGGAACAGATAGTCATCACTGCAGCACCGGACACTCCCTCTGCTCCGGTGATAGGCACGGTCACCCAGCCATCATGTACTTATCCAACGGGCAGCGTCTCATTGAGCGGTCTTCCCTCCGAAGGAAACTGGACAGTACGTCTCTACCCCGGGGCCATACCATTCAACGGCAGCGGCACAACCCTTACTGTAGGTGATCTGGTTGCCGGCACATATTATTTTACTGTCACCAATGCTTCCGGATGCACTTCTGCGCCATCTGAGGATGCTGTAATCAATGAGGCTCCGGCAGTACCCCAGCCGCCTGTCCCCGGCTCTGTAACACAGCCTTCATGCAGCTCTCCCACAGGCTCAGTCCATCTCTCCGGGCTGCCCTCCCCGGGCTCCTGGAGCATCACACGCAGTCCGGGAGGCGTGGTCACTACTGGCTCGGGCACAAGCACACAGGTGACTGGCATACCTCCGGGTACTTATACCTTTACCGTAACGAATGAAGGAGAGTGCACCTCGTCTCCTTCAGCACCGGTAACCATCAACCAGGGTCCGGATATACCGGGCGCCCCGGTACCGGGCACAATAACCCAGCCAGGCTGTAATGTATCAACGGGGAGTCTTGTTATCTCAGGACTGCCCTCGTCTGGTTCATGGACACTCACCCGCCTTCCTGACGGAGCGATATATACAGGGACAGGCATAAGCACAACAATAACAGGCCTTCAGCCTGGAACATACACCTTCACTGTAACCGGTTCATCCGGCTGCACCTCTTTGCCGTCAACTGCGGTGACCATCAACCAGCAGCCATCAACACCCACTCCCCCTATTCCCGGAGTCATTACTCAACCCACATGCGAGTTTCCGACAGGGAGCGTGGTTATTAACGGCCTGCCGTCAGATGGCACATGGACACTTACACGCTTCCCCGGTAGCATTACAGTCACGGCTACAGGAACAACATTCACCGTTCACGGTCTCAATCCCGGTTCATACAACTTTACAGTCACCAATGCTTCAGGGTGCACCTCTCCTGTCTCGGCAGACGTGATCATCAACCCGCAGCCGGGTCCATTCCCTACGTTGGTCATACATGATCCGGATCCTGTCTGCTCGCCCGGAACGGCTGATCTCACCAGGCCGGCAATCACGTCAGGTTCAACTCCAAACCTGAACTTCACGTACTGGATGGATGTGCAGACCACTGTTCCCCTGACCACCCCGTCAGCAGCACCTGAAGGCACATATTACATCATGGGCACCATCCCCGGTGGCTGTTCATCAGTCAGTCCCGTGACTGTGACAGCCCTGCAGCAACCTGTGGCCGATGCAGGTCCTGACCAGGAGATGACTTACATTTTCACCACCACACTTGATGCGGTTGAGCCTGACGAATTCTCAACAGGCACCTGGTCAGTGGAATCAGGAACAGGCACCTTTGCTGATCCAAATAATCCGAAAACAACTGTCAGTGGCCTCTCTCCGGGGGAAAACACCCTCTTATGGACGGTATCCAACGAAGTATGTCCAGCGGGTATAGATGAATTGCTGATAATGGTCAATGATATAGTTGTGCCGTCACTGATAACCCCTGACATGAACGGTCTCAATGATTACTTTGTCCTGGAAGGGATTGAAGAGCTCGGGACTGTTGAGCTGACCATTTTTGACCGGAGAGGAGCGCTGGTTTATGAAAACAATGCTTATGACAACCTCTGGCACGGCACCAACTACAATGGTGAGCCGATTCCTGATGATACTTATTTCTACATCATCAGGGCAGAGAACGGCCTCTCGCTGAGCGGATATATCTACGTCAGACGCTAATATCAAAAAAGGGGCGCTCCGGAAGAGACGCCCCTTTCAATGGAACTAAACCAAAATCCTAATAACCCGGATTCTGCTGGGACTGAATTGCCGGATTGGCATCCAGTTCAGTCTGGGAAATAGGCAAAATAGTCTTGTAGAATGTTCTGTCCAGAGTCTTCTGGCGGTGTGTGATAACAACAGCAGGAGTAATGAATTCATCATTGAATTCGATCGTCCTGTTGAGCCTTAACATATCAAAGTACCGCAGGCCCTCAGCGAAGAATTCCTTGCTCTTCTCATCAATGATCATGTCAATAGTCACGGTAGCTTCCGTAGCCGGTTCAAGACCGGGCGACCTTTTGCGTATCTCATTGAGATAACCTGCAGCCTTGGTCATGTCAGGCGTGGGGAGCCTCAGCGCAGCCTCGGCAGCGATGAGGTACATCTCCGAGAGACGGATGATCTTAACATTCACCGCGGAGCGTGAGCCCTTGTCGCCTGCCATTGACGGTCCTCCGACATATTTGAGGGATGAACCGAACCTTTCTTCAGATGATTCGTCATAATCCATGATTCCCCACCTGACATCCGTCGGATCTTCGTTCATCCTGTTGATCCAGTAATCGCTTGCCATAAACCATCCGCTGGCACCGGTAACCTTATACAGGCGCAGGAGATAGTAACCGAGTGATCCGGTTTCAAGGTCTCCCTCGGCAGGATATATGGCCAGCTCAAATATAGACTCCGATCCGAACTCACCGGACCATGAATCAACCCATTCATCATTGGCATAGAGCGAATACTCTCCACTGTTGATAACCTCCTCTGCAGCAGCCAGGCTGGCAGTGAAATTATCCATGAATAAATAAACCCTGGCTTTCAAAGCCTTGTTGGTGTAGTAGTTGATAAAACCTTCCAGATTATCCTCTGACAGGTAAGGTGCTGCATCATCCAGATCCTTCAGTATCTGCGTGTAGACATCCTCAACAGTTGCCCTGGTGGGCTGGGCAGAA
>JAAZAP010000290.1 GCA_012514255.1 Bacteroidales bacterium
GCATCCTTTTGTTTAACTGATTTTTGTTATATTTGTCGCCTGTATTTTTCAAGAGCTAAATTCATTATTTAAATAGTATTCAGATGGCAATACTTCAGGATTTGAGAGAGAAGGCGGGTCCGCTTGTGGCAATAGTGATCGGTGTATCCCTGCTTCTTTTTGTAGTTAGTGATTTTTTCGGGAACAATACATCCCAGCGCCGTCAGGCAGATAAATATTATCAGCTCGCATTGATAGACGGAGAGGCAGTATCATACCAGGATTTTGAAGCCCAAGTGCAGGACCTTGTTGATATCTACAAGATGTCAGGCACCTCGGAAGTAAATGAGGAGATGATGCAGAGCCTCAGGGAACAGGTATGGCAGCAGATGCTTTCCGAGAAGCTGATGGATAAGACCTACCACAAGACAGGCCTCGGGGTCAGTCCTGACGAGGTGGAGATGCTCGTCTTTGGCGAAAATCCCCACCCCATTGTGAGACAGCTTTTCACCGATCCCAATACCGGCATGTTCAACTCATCATTCCTGGTAAATTTCCTGAAAGCAACCGAGACGGATGATGCAACAAAGAGATACTGGCTCTTTTTTGAGGATCAGATCATAAATGACAGGCTTAATACCAAGCTGGTGAACCTGATGTCAAAAGGTCTCTATGTAACAGGCAAACAGTCGGAGTTTGAGAACAGTCTTGCAACCAACACTGTCAATTTCAGCTACATAATGCGCAATTATGCAGCCATTCCTGACAGCCTCATAAAGGTCTCCCAGGATGAGATAAAGAGTTATTATGAAAAGCACAAGGAAAACTATAAGAGAGGTGCTACCAGGGATATAGAATATATTGTTTTTGATGTTGCTCCTTCGGAATCTGACATGAAGGAGACTGAGACATGGGCTGAGAACGAGAAGGAGAACTTTGCTGCAGCAACTGATGTCGTGCAATATATTAATCTGACTGCAGATTCGCGCCATCCGGGTTTCTACCAGTCGCTGCAGGAGCTTCCTGAAAGCTTGCGCCCGCTGGCAGAGTCAGGAGACAAATCTGTGGTGACGGGTCCCTGGTTTGAGGACGGTGCCTACAGGCTGGCACGTATAGTTGATATAGCCGAACGCCCCGATTCAGTCAGGGCGGCACACATACTGCTCTCACCCAATCCGGCCAGGAGCCTCGCACAGGCAAGGAAAGAGGCTGACAGCCTGATTGCCCTTGTCAGGGGCGGAGCCAACTTCAATGCTCTTGCCATGGCCAATTCCGATGACCAGGGATCGGCACAGGTAGGAGGTGATCTGGGATGGTTCAGTGAAGGAATGATGGTCACACCATTTAACAACGCATGCTTCACCAACAGGAAGGGAGAGATTGTCACTGCCGAGACAACCTACGGGGTACATATAATCAGGATCATTGACCAGAGCCGCAGGATCAGGAAATATGACATCGGTGTGGTTGACCGGATGGTTATCCCCAGCAGCACCACTACCCAGCGTATCTATTCGGAAGCTTCCCAGTTTGCAGGCACCAATGACACTTACGAGAAGTTCAACAATGCAGTTGCTGAGGGTAACCTGAACAAGAAGCTGGCCATGAATGTCACTCCTGATCAGAAAGAGCTTCCCGGCCTGACACAGTCAAGAGGCCTTGTAATGGCTCTTTTTCAGAACAGCAAGGCCGACGCCATAGTGCTTGACAACAGCAGCCAGGCAGTGTTTGAGCT
This sequence comes from Bacteroidales bacterium, assembly GCA_012514255.1. The sequence goes on from JAAZAP010000290.1 coordinate 1,715, forward strand.
TCCTGACAGGTATGTTGTAGCCTATTGCACCAGGGTTCAGGAGGAGGGCATTGCCCCGGTGGAAGATGTGGCAACGGATATCAGGTTCATCCTTGCAAGGGAGAAGAAGGCTGAAATCATTGCTGATGAAATGAAGAAGCTTGCTGCCGAAGGCAAAACCATCAATGAGATAGCAGCGAATTACAACACCACGGTGCAGGATGCCAGCGGCATAAACTTCAGATCATACTCGGTACCGGGAGCTGGTATAGAGCCGGCGCTCATCTCCGCAGCCTCAGCATCAGAGACAGGGGCACTGTCAAAACCCGTAGAAGGAAATAACGGGGTATACATGTTCGTGGTCAACGACGCCACTCCCGCCGCTGCCGAAGAGCTGGAAATGGTCAAGGAGAGAATGAACTCAAGCTACCAGATCCGTGCATCATACGAGGCCTACCAGGCTATCCGTGACAAGAAGGAGGTAAAGGATCTGAGATACAAATTCTATTAACCAGAATATTTTCACATGATATAACCGTAGCGGCAGGCCTGAGGTCTGCCGCTGCTGTTTTACAGTCAAGGTCTTCATTAGCAGACAGGTGCGGCAGGTCTGAGACCGGCGGATACCTATCCACATGCATATTGAGTGGCGCCGGGCAGGTTGTTTACGGCAGATTATTTATTATTGGGCAATTGATCCGGGCGTAAGGCCAGCCCTGTCAATCACCCGGGCAATTGCCTCCTCCCATCCGAGGGGCATCATATGCACTCCGTTCACGCCTTTCTTCTCCCGCAGCTTTTTAACGTTCTCAACGGTGATTGCTATGCTCTCCTCCGTAAAACGGTCTCCAGCATCGGTCAGACGCTTCATGACCTGTTCCGGCACGTTCACTCCCGGGATATTATCATTAAGATAACGGGCCAGTCTGAGCGACTTAAGGGGGCATACGCCGGCAAGTATAAAGACCTTATCCAGAAGTCCCTCCTTGTCCAGTTGCTCCAGCAACGGATCGAGGCTGTCAGGGTCAAAAACAAGGTTCGTCTGCAGGAACTGTGCACCGGCGTTTATCTTCTTCCTTATACGGATGGCCTGCATGGCCGGATCCATGGCATATGGTGCTGCCGCTGCTCCCAGGAATATCCGGGGTCTGTTCTTTATCTGCCTCCCGTCAAGATAGATGCCCTCGTCTCTCATTCTCCTCAGTATCCATAGCATCTGCACCGAATCGAGGTCATTGATATTCATGTTACAGCGCGGGGTGGGTCCGATACGTGGACTGTCACCTGAGAGGCACAGTATGTTGTGCACCCCGATGGCATTGGCCCCGATGGCCAGCGACTGCAGGCTGTTGCGGTTATTGTCGCGGGCAGAGATCTGTAACACCGGATCAACACCCAGAGAAGCCGCCACCGCGGAGCATGCGGCGCTTGACATCCTGGGCACCGCTGATGATCCGTCAGTGAAGTTAACAGCTGCAACACAGGGTTTGACGAGCATTATCTTTTCCTTCAGCCTCACTGTGGCAGGGCTCAGCGGAGGGGTCACCTCTGCGGTGATCACAAAACTACCGCTGCGCAACTCTTTCTCGAGAGCCGACTGCGGTTCATTCACTGCAGGCGGATGATATTCCGAATCTCCCTTCCACCAGTCGGGCTGACGTATGGGCCTGAAGACCTTTTCCTCCAGCACCTCGCCCAGCTTCTTTCCTTCTCTGGCGGAAGGGATGAATATCTTCCTTAATCCGACCTTCCGGGCTACACGCACCACCTCGCCCCAGGTCTCCGTTCCCGCCCTGTCCCAGTCAACCGGAGGAAGCACTTCGAGCAGCTTATGCTCACGGTGCATCCTCCGTGACCGTTCATAGATCAGATACCAGGCACATCGTCTGGCAGGATCAACATAGCAGTAACCATTGTTCACCCCTCCGCAGGGTCCGTTCCTTAGTCCCTTGGGGCAGGCCATATGACATATGAAGGCTGTCTCCTGGAGGAGGCAGTTGCCACACATCCTGCATCCGAAGAGGGGACCCTTGACCACCCTCTCTGCCAGGGCAAGCAAACGCTTTGCGGCCGGCTGCCTGCTGAAAGGTCGGAATGCAGGCTGCCAGCGGCGCAGGGGAGTGAAAAGGGCCATCGCCTTATCAGATGATGTACATGTTTATCAGTTGCTCGTAA
>JAAZAP010000291.1 GCA_012514255.1 Bacteroidales bacterium
AAACTGGTTTCGCTCTGCGCCGACATAAATGCCTGTATTGAGGAAAAGGTTTTCCCTGATGAACTTGTCAAAGGGCCGGTGTGAGCCCGGGATAGTTTTCTGTGCAAACCTGAACCTGTAGCCGGAGTTGAGCATCAGGATCATCTTACGGTTGTCCTGTGCCTATTCGTTTACGTAATCATCCATGTACAATGCATCTGACATCTCATATTCAAGGAGAAGCCCGAGGTATGCCTTATCCTTTTTTGTCTTGAAGAACCACATGGGGCCGCCCCCGAAAGCGATGCCTGAAAACTGATCAGGTCTCCCTCCCCTGTCCTCATCAGCCTGGTGCAAAATAGGCGTCAGCGCACCAACGGAGGCAAACCTCGCATGGGCATTGAGAGCCAGGTTCCTGGTAAAACTATAATCTGCGCTCACCACCGGACCAAACTGCACAAAGCCAAGGAGATTGGAATGAAAAGCCCATCGGGGGAAGCTGGCCGCAGACGACTTCGGTCTCTTGTTTTTGTTGACTTTATCCGGGTATTGCTTCTGTAACAGACTTGAAGACCATGGCTCCTCTGCGCTTATAATTGCCGAAGTCGAGATCAGAACCAACAGAATCAGGACTTTTTTCATTGTATGGTTAGTTTCAAAGGCTAAAATATGAAAACGGCAGCATGTGCAGTGTATTTCATCCGGAAAGAAGAATCGGTTCCACTATGATGACGCCAGAGACGAGACCGGTTGGCCTGTCATCGGCTTTTCCCGGCCTTTCACCTTCTTTCCAGGCCTACCCCGGCCTCACTGATCATTCATAGTGTATTCGTGATCTCCATTATCCAGCCGCTCGGTTATGATCTGCTCCCTTTTGCGCTCCGCCCGCGGGACGGTTGTCCTCTCTCCTATCTGCTGCCTCCACATGGCATAGTAGAGTCCCTTCCTTTCCAGCAGGATATTATGTGTCCCCTCCTCAATTATCTTACCTTTCTCAAGCACATAGATACGGTCAGCATGCATGATTGTTGAAAGCCGGTGGGCTATCATGAGCGTTATCTGCTGCTTCCCGGCAGAGACCTCCCTGAGTGTATTTGTGATCTCCTCCTCAGTTATGGAATCAAGCGCTGAGGTGGCCTCGTCAAAGATGAGTATCCTGGGATTGCGGATCAGCGCCCTGGCTATGGCCAGTCGCTGCTTCTCACCTCCCGAGACCATCTTTCCTCCCTCGCCAAGAAGCGTATCAAGGCCGTTCGGGGAGCTTTCCACAAGCTTTATGGCAGAGGCTCTCTGCAGGGCATCATATATCTCTTCATCAGTGGCATCCGCCTTGACAAACTGCAGATTCTCACGAATGGTGCCCGAGAAGAGCTGCGTGTCCTGCGTCACAAACCCCAGCTGCCTCCGCATCTGATTGAACCTGATATCTTTAGCCGGAACATCATCATAATAGATCGTTCCCTGCGTCGGCGAGTACAATCCCACCAGAAGCTTTACCAGGGTTGACTTGCCACAACCTGACGGTCCCACAAAGGCTATCGAATCGCCCCTGACAGCCCTGAAGGAGAGATTCTCAATGGCATCAGTCTCAGCCTTCTTATACCGGAATGTAACTTTGTCGAAGCAAAGTTTTTCGATATCGCCGATCTCCACCGGTTCCTCAGGCCGGTATTCCGGCTCCTTCTGCATCAGCTCATTGAAAATCTCCAGGGAGGCCTC
>JAAZAP010000292.1 GCA_012514255.1 Bacteroidales bacterium
AATGAGGCTGATGTGGGAAGGGCTGTGCTTGATTCCGGGATTCCACGCAGTGAGATTTTTGTTACATCAAAACTGCCTGCAGAGATCAAGAGTTATGAAAAGGCCGTGCGCCGGGCTGAATTCACCATGAAAAAGATCGGCCTGGATTATATAGACCTTTACCTCATACATGCCCCGTGGCCCTGGACGGAGATAGGCGCCGACTACACAAAGGAGAATATTGAAGTGTGGAAGGCGATGGAGGAGTTTTATGAGAGCGGGAAAACGCGTTCCATAGGGATATCAAACTTCAATGTAAAGGATACGGAAGCCATTCTTGATACCTGCCGTGTCAGGCCAATGGTCAATCAGATCAAGATGCACATCGGTCACAGGCAGGAGGAAATTGCCGACTTCTGCCATAAAAACGATATCCTTGTTGAGGGGTACTCGCCCCTGGCAACCGGAAAAATCCTCATGAACAGTGAGATAGCCCGCATTGCCGCAAAACATGGCAAAAGTGTGGCCCAGATTTCAATCAGGTATGTCCTGCAGAAAGGGGTACTGCCACTGCCCAAATCAGTCCACCCGGAATACATACGTCAGAACATCGATATCAATTTTGAGATTCCGGATGCTGACATAAGCCTGCTTGACGCACTGAAATAATTTCTATCTTGTACGGCAACACTACTGTTGATCACCGTATGTTGCCCAAAGCAGAATATTTCAATCCCGGTCCGGATATCTCCTGGCTTGTCAGGCAGTTTGAGTCAATCATATACAGCAATCCCAATGTTGTAACTGATAAGTTTGTGCCCCGCGAGGATGTTTCCGTGGTTTTCCAGTTCGGTGATCTGCCGTGCCTTATATCCCCCGTCAACCAGCTGTTGCCTCACTATTTCATTGCCCCGGTTACTCCGTCAGCCAACTCAATACGCATCTCCGGCAATCTCAATTGTTTCATAGCCACATGCAATCCTACAATACTGTCGCGGGTGCTTGATATCAGCCTGAAGCCGGAAGGTACTATTCATGTAAGCCTGCCCGATGCGCTCCTTGAGCCTGTTTGGAAAGAAATGAAAACGGAACACACTGCTGCCGGCAGGATAACCATCTTTACCAGGTTCATAAACAGGCTTCACCCGGCCAGGTATGTCCCCGATGAGACCGACCGTATTTATGATATGATTCTCCAGAAAGGGATCAACACCCAGCTTCATGACATTATAAGTGAATGTGCGGTATCAGAAAGAACACTCCAGCGAAGGTTTCGCACACGGTTGGGTGCCACTCCTAAAATGCTCGTACGGATATTGCGGATCAACTATATCTGGAGTATTATTCACGAGGGAGCGGATATTGATTATCATGACCTGGTCTTTCTTGGTCACTACTTTGACCAGAATCACCTTATCAAGGATTTCAAATCCATCACCGGTGAAACACCGGAAAGGTTCTTCAGAAGGAACCTCGGAGTGGCCAGGATACTGAGCGGCAAGTGACTGCCGTCACCTGATACTGTCGGATTTTTACTATTGCATCCGGAAAATTATTTCTTGTTTTAGCGTTCAAATTCTTATAAAACAGGAGATATGAAAATACTGTATTTTATCGCTTTTGTCGCGATGTTGTCTGTAATTTTGCCCGGGCAGACCATTGATGCACAGATAGTCAAACCCAAAGAGGTGGTCAGGGAACAGGGCACCAACAGGATAAATAACAAGATTGAGGAAGGAGTTGATGAAGGCTTCAACAAGATTGAGGAGGGCATAGGAAATCTGTTTAAAAAGAAGAAGGGCCAGAGCACAGACGAAGAAGGAGAGGATGAAGGGAATTCACCGGCAGAGAGAGATGAAATGGAGGGCGATGAGAGACCGGCAACCGCAACAGGGTCAAAACAGAAGCTGGAAAGCTATACTCAATATGATTTTGTTCCCGGAGATAAAATTCTCTTTTTTGATGATTTCAGCCAGGATGCCATAGGTGATTTCCCGGCATTATGGACCTCCAACAGCAGTGGCGAGATCAAAACAGTGAATATAGCACCGGGAAAATGGTTCCATATGAACGGTGAGGATGGCGTCT
>JAAZAP010000293.1 GCA_012514255.1 Bacteroidales bacterium
AACCAGCTGGGTAGTATTCTGGTTCAGGATCCTTTTTAGCCTGCTGATTTCTGTTTCTCTGTTTACAAACATGACAAGTAATATGTTTTACAAAAATAATGTTACTTAAACATAAATACAATTTTTTTATCGATTATTATTCCCGGGAAATACTGATCTCGCATTTTTCTATTCGGCATGCAAAATTTACTCAATACACTGAGTAACTTTTTAATCAATTATTATTCAGACCTTAAGACCTCAGACCTTCAGACCTTCAGACTATATGACAGAGCATGTCTATATTCAAACAAATTATATTACATTTGCCGCGTAATAATAACACCGTTAGCCATGGCAGAAAAGACACGATATTCGGATGAGGAGCTGGAGGAATTCAGGCAGATCATCATGGCAAAGCTCGAGAAGGCAAGGAGGGATTATGATGTGCTAAAAGCCAGCATAACCCACGAAGACAATAATGACACCATGGACACCTCGCCCACCTTCAAGGTGCTGGAAGAGGGTGCCACCACCCTGTCAAAGGAAGAGGCCGGCCGCCTGGCTCAACGGCAGCTGAAGTTCATTCAGCATCTGCAGGCAGCGCTGGTTCGCATAGAGAACAAGACCTACGGCATATGCCGTGAGACGGGTCAGCTCATCGGCAAGGAGCGTCTCCGAGCCGTACCCCATGCCACCCTGTGCATGGAGGCCAAGCTGAAGCAGAAATAGTCTGAAGGTCTAATAGTCTCAGGTCTGAAGGTCATGGGTTATCCGTGGCCTTTTTTAGTCAGAAGGACTTAAGTATCTGTATGACTCTCCGACCTTCCGACCTTCCGACTTCCGACCTTCAGACCTTCCGACCTTCCGACCTTCAGACCTTCAGACCTTCAGACCTTTAAGCCGAGCGGGCGTTCCTGAAGAAAATATTGTACATGCTGCGGGCCAGGTAACGGATATCGGTGCCCAGCGGGTTCCTGTCCCATGAATCGAAATACCTCAGCTCCGAGTGCTGTATCGCCTCGAGGCCCGTGGGCATATCGGCATAGTACGGCGGCAGCAGCCCGGGCTTGTACCTTATGCGCCGGTCGCGTATCTCATCGTCGTAAAGACTGAAATAGTGCCTTGAGAGAGGTCTCACGCCAAACAGCCTGATATCGCCCTTCAGGATATTGACAATCATCGGCAGCTCATCAAGCCACACACGGCGCGCAAAACGCCCCCAGATCGTCACCCGGAAATCGTCCTTCATCTTGCCGCCATCCTCCACCGAGTGCAGCCCGTACACATAATCCTGGATGTACTCCGAGTAGGGGTGCATGGTGCGCAGCTTGTAGACGTTGAATGTGCGGCCATCCCGGCCGATCCTGGGCAGCGAGATGATCATCCCGTAGTTATTTTCATTTACAGGCATTGGCGCAGAGCGACGTTCGGCCTTGATGCACAGCATGTTACCTGCAAATTTCTCCTGCCTGATGGCGAAGCCGGCGCGACTGAGCCGTCCCAGCGCCTCAGCCCTCGAGAAGGGTGCATTGGCGCCGCCGGTGATGAACTCCCACAGTCCCCTCGTCAGCCGCAGTCGCGGGATGACACGGTTGAGGATGAAATCGGGCACCACTATCAGGTACCACACTGCCGGCGAATATTTCTCCTTGAGTCTCTGTGCCCGCTGCTCCAGCGTCTCCACCGAGCAGAGGAAGAGCCCGTCGTCGCCCAGCCGCGCGTTGACCGTATCGAGGAACCTGTCGAGCTTCCTGATGCCGTTCATCGGCCTGAGGTTGATGATGCACGTATAGTTGCTGTGCTCGAGGTTCTGAATGTTAAACGCCTCCCCGGTAGAGACAATCGCCAGTCGCGCCCCATCCTCCCTGCTGATCATTGATGAGAGCGCCTCGGCACGCACCCTTGAGCACCCCTCCTGCAACCGCACCGTCAGCGCGGGATCAGGGATGATGTCGCCGGCGTCAGCGGGCTGTGAACGTGCAACCATCTCGCGCTCGGTGAGCCTGATGGTGGCGGGCGTTATCAGCGGCGCCTTGCGGAAAGCCAGGAAAAGCGTCCCGAGAACCAGCTCAAGGAAGGTGGCGGTGAGAGCCGTGCCGAATACAACCTGCCTCGAGTAATGAAGATCACGCAGGGCGAAGAGGAGCAGGGCGGCAATACTCGTGGCTATAAGGTTGGCGGTTAGAACACGCGAAAAAAGGGTGCGGAGATTAACGATGCGGCCGCGACCAATCTTGCCGCCGGCCACCGAGACGATGATCCATAACAGCGCCAGCAGAAGAAAGAAACTGATGTGCGACGGTATGTAGGCTTTCAGCCCCGCCGGCTTAAGCATCGACATAAGAATGTAGGATGCTGTAAGTATCAGTATGTCAGCACTCAGTGTGATTACACGAAATCTCCCCCTTTTCATATCCTATAGTTTTTCGACAGTCTGCTGCAAATTTGCCACAAGCATTATCTTTGTGAAAAGCCTCAAATCGTGAACTATTCAACATACATAGTAACTTTATCAACACTACTGTTATTGTGTTGGAGCGCACCTTCAAAAGCCCAGATGATCCCCGAGCCGGTGGGCGATGAGGCCGTTTACCTCTTCCTTGATGAGCTGGCAGCCGACGGCGTGATCACTCTGAACGGGGTGGTTAAACCCTATAGCAGGCTGATGATCAGGCAGAAACTGGAGGAGGCAGCGGGGTGGAATGACCTGGCCGCGAAGGAAGAAGAGGCAGCGACGGGACGGTCTGATCAGGGGATGGCTGGTAAGGCAGAGGCAGCGACGGGTGATGAAGTGACCGCAGTGACAGGAACCACAGCAACCGGCAGCAGGCAGCAGGAGCCGGCAGAGAGGAATGCCCCCCTCACCCGGAGGCAGCAGAAAGAGCTTGAGTTCTGGCTCGGCATATACAGTCCCGGCGAGGCAGACGCCAAACTGAAGCTGTTGCTGAACCCCGCCACGGCATACTACCGCGACTCGCTCTTCAGCGTCACCGTCTCGCCCATACTGGGGCTGACGGCAGGAGTCACTTCCGGCACAACCTCAATTATCCCTGACGGGGGTGCACCGGACGGAGACAGAACACGGAAGAGCTCCATCGCCTGGAAGAACGGGGCGAAGGTCTATGGCAACTACAGGAACTGGGCTTTCTTCGCAGCATTGCAGGACAACCACCAGGATCCGATCATGGGAAATCCGGAATATCTCACCCGTGAGCGGGGCGGCCATATAAAGAACGGCACCGACTTTTCCGAGATGACCGGCGGCATCAGCTACATGTGGAAATGGGGCGATATCGCCTTTCTGAAGGACTCGCCGGTGTGGGGCAGCGGCTATGCCGGCACCAACATCCTCTCCGGCAGGGCGCCATCGTTCATGCACATCAGGCTCCACCTCAAACCTGTCAGCTGGGGCGAGATGACCTGGATACACGGATGGCAGACATCGATGGTGATCGACTCCGCCCGCTCATACTGGGTCACCAACGCCTACGGCACGGAATACCGCGAGCACTACCGCCGCAAATACTTCGCGGCTAACATATTCACCTTCACGCCGACAGAAAAGCTCCATATCTCCGCCGGCAACAGCGTCATCTGGTCCGATCCGCGCATAACGCCATACTACCTCATGCCCATATTCTTCTATAAGTCAGTTGATCACGGCGTCAACGACGGCATCAATAACAGCAACTCGCAGATGTTCCTCGATATCAGCTCACACAATATCAGGCACCTGCACCTCTATGGCACACTCTTCATCGATGAGCTCTCTACAGCGCGGTTCACCACACCCGACTATAACTTCTTCTCGTGGAAGGGCGGGTTCCGCACCGGCAACTACAGCTTCCTGCCCAACCTCTGGCTGACAACCGAGTGCACCTTCACCTACCCCCTCACCTTCCAGCATAACGTGCCGGTAATCACCTTTGAGAACCAGGGTTACAATATGGGCCACTGGCTGCGCGACAACAGCAGGAGCTGGTA
>JAAZAP010000294.1 GCA_012514255.1 Bacteroidales bacterium
ATCTCATCTCAACCAGGTAAACATTCTGCTTCTCCGTGCAGAGAGAATCTATACGTATCAATTTATACTGCGGATCAACGCCGGCAAGCTCATCCTTTGCCCTCTGCCAGAATTCCGCGAAATCGGGCTGAGGGTCAGCAGGGGATACGATCTTCTCAGGTTCATAGCCGAAATTGAAGTTGTGCTTCTTGTTGCCCATCTTGCTCTCCAGGGAGAGGGTTGCCTTGTAAAAACCCGGTTCAAGATCCTTAACCCTGAAGGAGAAGTGCTCCGTACTCATCTTCTTTACCGCCACCTCCCGGTAGTCCTTGTGAAACTCTTCGCCAAAGTCCGTTTCTATAGTCAGAGTAAGAGCGCCCCTGTATTTCTTCCGGAATTCACTCTTTATTGTTACCGGAATCTCAATATCCGGCGACCCCTTGATGATCATATCTTCCTGTTTGAAGGCAGTGCCCAGTTTCAGCAGGTCAGGATTGCCCCTGGTTGTCAGTTCTGCCGGGCCGCCATAAAGGCCTCCGTCGCCACCGGCATCATATACCCGGACAGCAATGGTGTTCTTCTTTCCCCACTGGACATATTCAGGAGGCACCAGGTAAGAGCGTGGCACATCATAGGCCCCCGAATAATCAGGCGGCATCTTTCCCGTGGCACCCACCAGGTGGCCATTAAAGAAGGTCTCATCAGCATCGTCAATCTTTCCCAGGTTAAGCATCAGACCACCATACTTATAAGCATTCTTTTTCATTTTGGGAGGCACAACCACCTTTACCCTGTACCATGCATAACCATCATATCCCTGGAAACCCTGTTTCTCCCAGGCTGTCAAAGGGGAAATATCATTCCACCAGTACTCGTTCAGCGCCGAGTCAAGATAAATAGGTTTATCGCCTTTAAGGAACTTCCATTCGGCAGGTACAATGCTCTGAGACAGAGCAGAACCTGCAATAAGCAGCACTGCTGTCAGTGCCAGAATAGCTCTCTTCATGATTTCGCAAGTTAAATTATTTCAATGACCATTTCAGTGGTTCAAACCTATTTCTCAAACTGCAGCCTGATCTCTTCTCCGCTGTAAGTAAAGGATTTGTCCGGAGTCCTTTCGAAATCCAGTTTTACCGGTTGCCCTTCAGACACCATCACCACGTTGATTGTGCGCTCCCGAGGCATTCCCTGGTAGCTTCCTTCCCTGGCGCCAATAATTAGTGTATTGTCATCTTCACTCCATGTAAAATTAATGAGACTGTAGGCTCCATTCTCATAGTTATAGTTATCACCCTCATCCTCATAGAGCGTGAAGCTTCCGTCGGCGCCGGTATAAACCCACAATGTAAGTGGATCTGCTGCTTTCTCAAAGGTATGCTGTATCTCCGGGCCAAACGGGATGACTGACCCTTCGCGTATGAATACCGGCATATAGCCATAGGGAGCCTCCGCATTAATCTCAGCGCCTCCGGCGAAATGATCTCCGGTGCGCATATCATACCAGCCATAGGCAGCAGGAAGATAAACCCTCCGTGACCTTGCCCTGTATTCAGTAACGGGACAGACCATCAGTGACGGCCCGAACATATACTGGTCAGCTATATCGAAAACAGCCATGTCACCGCTGAAATCCATCGTCAGACCCCTCATAATTGTGTAATCTCTCAGCCAGGCGTGACCGGCAAGGGAGTAGATATAGGGCATTAGCCTGTATCTCAGCCGATTGTATTCAACCATAGTCTTATATGCCGGGTGACTGGCAGGAGCTGTATTATACATCTCTCTGTAGGGATATTCGCCATGCGATCTGAAGAGGGGCACGAATGCTCCATACTGATGCCATCGTGTCATCAGCTCTCTCCACTCTTCCATGTCTTCCCGGGAGGGATTATGGTATCGGCTTTCAACCGAGAACCCACCTATATCCATTGTCCACCAGGGTATTCCTGACATGGAGAAGTTGAGTCCGCATGGTATCTGTGCTGCCATATCATGCCATCTGGCAGCGATATCACCGCTCCAGTTGGCGGCCGAGTAACGCTGCAGGCCCGCGAATGCCGAGCGTGTGAGTATGAATACCCTGTTGCCGGGGTCGGTGGCGCGCTGGCCCTCGAACACGCCCTGTGCCTGAACCAGGGCGTAGGCATTGAAGTACCGGTCTGCTGATCCGAGGGCAGTAGGGTGCATCATAGCCTTGCGCTCAGCCATCTGCAGATTGGAAGTGATATCCGGCTCGGTGGCATCAAGCCACCAGGCATCAATGCCCCTGCTGTAGAGAGCACTGTTTATCTGATCCCAGAAGGCTGCACGGGCCTCTTCATTGAATGCATCATAGAAGGTAGAGAGATAACCGATCCAGTCCTTGCGCTCCTTCTCAACATTGCGCATATACAGATAACCCTTGTTCTTCATGGCTTCGTAATTCTCAGTGCCCACGTAATACTTTGGCCACACCGAGATCATGATCCTGGCATTCAGGTCATTATGAAGCGTTTTAATCATGCCGTCAGGGTCCGGGAAGCGGGTTGAGTCAAACTGGTGATCACCCCATTTGTCTATTGGCCAGTACTGCCAGTCGAGCACGATATTGTCAAACGGGATATTCCGTTTCCGATACTCTCTTACCACGCTCAGCAACTCCTCCTGGTTGGTGTAACGCTGGCGGCTCTGCCAGAATCCCATGGCCCATCGGGGCATCACCGGAGCTTTTCCGGTAAGAGTGCGGTAACCGCTGATAACCCCGTCCATACTCTCACCGCTGATGAAGTAATAGTCTATCTGGTCAGCCACTTCAGACCAGAATGAGATACGCTGCTGTTCTTCCTCATCAAGTGGTGTGAGGTATCTGAGGGCGATATATGATTCTCCCCCGTCAGGGATCCATTCTATCTTCACCGGGTAACGCCTGCCCTGCTCCAGCGGCAGTGAGAAGTAATTTGTTGAGGCGTTCCAGCACTGACGCCAGCGGTCGAATAACAGCTTCCCGTCAATCCACAGCTTTGCATAACCTGCCGAATTGAACATGAACTTGTGTACCCCCGAAAAATCTGACTCAAATGATCCCTCCCAGGTAACCCTGCCGTCTGCCAGGCTGAATCCCTGCGGAAATTTGACAAGGTCAGGGATAAACTGGTAACTTATCTCCTTCTCAGTACGGGTAGTGAACACACCACTGCTGCTTTTCCTGCCGGCATAAACAGCCGTCAGTCCTCCCTCAGCACCTTCAACATCATAGAGCTTCATTGAGGAGAGCTCATTCCATTCACGTATATCACCGTACTTCGTCCTTGAGTTGTTATCCCACAGTATCCCGTAGTTGCGGTTGGAGACGATAAAAGGCACCACTGCCTGGGTATTGTACTGGAAGAGATCGGCGTCCCTGCCCTTCAGGTTCATAAAGGAGGTCTGGTTGGCACCAAGACCGTAAATGGCTTCGTCAGGATATGACTCAAACTGCTGTCTGACAGCGTAACCTGTCTCGTCCATTGCCATTACAGCCATGAAGCTCCTGCCTCCTCCCTCCTGCTCAGCCAGGAAGACGGTACCATCATTCCCTGTAAAGCTGACCTCTCCGGTCCTGAGCGAAACCTTTGCACTGAGCAGTGAGGTGCTCAGGACCACGTTATCTTCCCCCTTTTCTATGGTAAATTCAGCATTACCTTCATTCCGAGGGATGGTCATCAGACTGGTCGTCTCCGGAAATTCTCCCGAGGGTATGGCAGATACCCTGATTATCCTGTCATTGATTACCTGCAGTCTTATTGTCTGTCCGGGGAAGTCAGACCTGGCATTCAGTTGTACGATGATGCCGTTATCGGTACGCCTGTATGATTCACCGGAGCATGATCCCGCCAGAATGGCTGTAACAAACATGGCTGCCAATGCAACCGTAGACAGTATTCCTGTTTTTTTCATATTGTTGAACTTATCTGATTACAATCTTTTTAGTTACAGAGTAATTGTCGCCGTAAAAGCTGATCAGGTATAGCCCGGGAGCCAGGCCTGTAATGAGAGGCAAGGCGGAACCGTTACTTCTTATTTCCTTACTTTTCCGTATGGTTCCGTTAAGATCACTTATTTCCACACGCGTAACATGGGAGGGCAGGTTTTCAACGGTGACCGTGCCGGTTGACGGGTTGGGCCAGATAACTATTTCATCATCAGATCTGATTATGTCAACGGAAGTTACCTCGTTATTTATGGCAAGCTGCCTGGTGCCCGGCTCAACCAAAAGGTATACAGCTGAGAGCGGGGGAACAGATATGACTACCTGGTCATCGATGGTTATGCCGTCAGCCTTTATCGATTCGTAATTATCCGGCCCGCCGGCTTCAAGGGAGTTGCCTGCACCGTTTACATAGACTTTCCTGGAGAAGTCCTCTCCCTCACTGCCGGTTAGTGTATAAGTGTAGAACCGGTCGCCCACGCCGTAGTCTTTCAGGTTTATCCGTACTACCTTACGCACCTTTGTGGTGTTCACCAGTGAGGCCCCTATGTGTCCCGAACTGAACGCCGTGGGTGTGATCACCACTCCCGGGGCGCCGGTGACTGTTGATCTCAGCAGCACGTCGCCGGTATGCCTGCGCATATAGTAAAGATGGAAGAATGCAGGGTGAGGTGTGTAATTGGGAATGAAAGGCTCATTGTATGAGTACATTCCATGGTCATTGCCATTATCCCAGCCGTTGGCCAGATCCCAACGGCAGGCAGCACCGTAGCCTGTCCTGATCATTTCACCGGTGGCGAGAACTGCCTGCATGCCGTTGGCATGTGAGACCGGCTGGTTTGAACCGACAGCAAAGATATTGTACTCGGTCAGCGCCACCGGCAGCTCAGGCATGCCTGCTGCGGCAACGGTGTTCCTGACATAATTGATGTATCCTTCCGTGTTCTTGTATGAGTTAAGCACTGTTGCCACGTCAGAGTCTGTGTTCCATGGGGTGTAGTAGCTGTGTACAATGTAGAAGTCGGCCATGTCACCCACCTGTGCCGCCACGCCGGTGTTCCATGATGAGTGGGTGGAGGCGGCCTCCACCATTACGACACCTATTTTTATTTCCTTGCCGGTCTCAGTTGCCGCGGCCCTCATTGAATCAATGAAGACCCTGCAGTGCTGTCCGTAGAGAGCGGGAGTAATATACTCAGGCTGGTCATCCTTATTGAGTGACCGGTCAATCCTGTATCCGGCTTCCCAGCTCCCGAAGACCTCGTTACCTATCTCCCAGAATTTTGTGCGGCCGTTGTCATAGCGCACCCAGTCAGCTGCCATGTGGGCCGCCTGGGCCACGGGGTCATCACCGGTGCCGTACCTGGCATAACCGTAATTCACCGTAAGCATGCCCGTGACCCCCGCCTTGCTGAGGATACTGTAAAATGAATCTACATGCATGGTCCAGTTCTCAGCTCTTTGACCATACCACGGCCATGTTTCGTTGGAGGGGTCATTCATCAGGGTCTGAGGCACATCAGGCGGTCTCTGATTATAGCCCCTGTTCCAGAAGAAGGCATCGGAAGTGCTTCCTCCCGGTCCACGCATAACTCCCTGGTCACGGTTGGTGATATTCTTTATCAGATTGGCATTGTCAGACATGGGGCCGGTCCATAGATTGGCATTATCACCGAAAAGATACGGTGATACCAGCGTAACAGTGTCAGAGCAGTCAACTGTAATGGCTACTGTAACAGGGTCATTGACTGCCTCTGCATCCACATATTCAGGAACAACAGCTGTCCTGGGCTGCCACCCTGCCATGAAGAAGCCCTGGGGATAACCGCTGTAATCAGGTTCGTCACTCAGCGGATAGTTTTTAAGATCCGGCATCTCGTCAAGGGTAACCACATAATCGTGACCCATCACCTTCTGCCAGTGTGAAAGCGGGTTGATGACTCCGTCACGGATGAAGTCGCCATACCAGGGCATGAACCACGACCAGTGTGCCCTGTCAGCAACAAGCAGATCAGGGTCCGGGACGGGACCGTTCTCGCTGAGGGTAATAAGCTTGTGGCCGCCAAATCTCTCTTTTATGGCATTGCAGGTAAGGACCTGCGAACTGAAATCACCGTCTCCAGCATAAATATCGGCCCCGAGAATATCAACATACTCATCACCCGGATACCAGTCAAGACTACTTGCTGCTGCATCGGTAGTCCAGACCCAGATCAGGTTCTTAAGCCCGTGGTGATTAACCAGGCGATCCCACATGAGCCTCCAGAGGGTCTTGCACGGCTCCGGGCCTTTTGCACCCCACCAGAACCAGCCTCCGGAGGCCTCGTGAAGCGGTCTGAACAGAACAGGGACCTTGTCATTGCTGAGTTGCTTAAGGTAACCGGCTATGATGTCTATGTCGCTCAGCATAGCCTGGTATTCCGCTGAGGTGGTTTCGGTGATCTTGGATATGTCAAACGATGTGCCTGAAGTGTAAAATTCATCTGTAGCGCGCGAAGGATCACGCCAGTGCCAGCAGATGGCAACAAGACCGTTGCGGTTATACTAGTCCCTTGCCTCAGAGACAACCACTGACTTGTCATACCAGCTGTAATTACGGTTGTGGTTCATGAAGTCAAGGCCAATGAGCGCCGGGTATTTTCCTGTCTGGGAAAAGAGCCATTCAGCCTCCTCCTTTGCATTAAGGCTCATGGCGCCGGAGTGTATATTATGGGTGAAACTGTCCATGAGATAGCTCCATAGCCTTCTCGTTTCCCTGTGAGGCGAAGGGGTGGAGAGGCTGTATGGCAGCTGAACGTTAACCTCAGGGGTGTTATCCGGCTCAATCCGGAAGTAATCAAGAAGGAACCAGCCCCAGCTTTTGGTCATTGAGAGGGTGTTGCTCCCCTCCCTGAGCCATATCTTGCCGAAGGAAACCTCCGTGAATGTAGCCGAAGCCGGGAAGGAGACCTCTGAGTTGTTGCCGTTAATGCCAAGGATATTCTTCTTGTCACCATATGGCCCCGCATACCCGATGAAGAGCCTGTACCATCCTTCCTGTGCCAGAGAAAAGGTGACGTTGACGGCATCACCATCATTCTCAAATATGCCGACGTAGCCTGTTCCTGAATATCCCGCAACAGAGGTCTGTATGGAAAGTCCTCCTGTCAGGGTACCGTTCTCAGCCTCGTATTTCGTGCCCTGGGCAAGAATAGTTGCAGCACATGAGAAGAGCAGCACAACAGATATCAGTAACCTGGCAAAAAGTCTCATCCGGCAAAATTGATTCCTAATGTTTATAAATACAAAGGGTATCTCAATTTAGTGATAAAATCTGAGATACCCTTTGCTTCTGCTTAAATGGCTGATCTAATCAATCACCACTATTTATGTTCAAACCTGATATTGTCTATATAGAGACCTGTGAGATCCATGTCCACACCTGTCCAGATGGTCATGCCCCAGTCGCCGCTCGAAGGTATTACATCGGGCAGATCTGAATAGGTGGCCAGGTCGAATGTAATGGTTATCCATCCGGGGGTAGACCAGCTACCGTCAGGATTCTCAATACCGAGGTGGCCTATGTCAATATCCGTTCCGCCAAGCTTCATAACGAAGGATCCCGTTCCGGCAGCGAATGGCCTGGTGATATTGACATCCATCTTCAGGTAGTGATCAGCCTTGGTCACTGATGGTTTGGGCATCTGGTCATGGTTGCAACCCCAGATAAAGGTCCATCCGTTCAGAGCAGACAGAACCCCGTGCATATAGTTGCCAGATATGGCGATAGCCGGGTCATTGCCGAGTTCAACTGCTCCGCCCCAGTTATCCCAACTCAGATCATGACCGTCGGTTCCAACCTCGAAGTTGTTGATCATCAGTGAAGGATCAACAATCGGGTCAGTTGCTCCAAAGAAGATCTCCGGGAAAATCCCCTCTTCGCCCTCATAGGTGAGGAGCCTGATGGTGCCATAACCGCGGGTCACATCCATGGGCACATAGACTTCAATCCTGGTGTCAGTCTTGACGCCATAGGCTGTTGCCGGGACGTTTCCGGGGAAGATAAGCTCCTTCACAAGAAGCAGGTTGGTGCCGTTTATAGTGAGTATCTTGCCCGGTTCACCACGGAACTCGCTGTAAGAACCAAATGTCGGCAGGTTGGCAAGAAGGGTGAAGTCAATGGCTGAGACAACCTCAGTACCGTTCATGGTAACTATGGTTATCATACCGGTCTTGGCGCCTACGGGAACGGTCACGGCAAGGGACGTTCCCGTCCTTGTGCCGATGGTTCCTTCCAGGCCTCCCGTAAAGATTACTTTGCTGACAAGATCTAAGTCAGTCCCTGAAATTGTAATGTTTGTATTGGCCCTTGCCGATGTGGGGCTGAAGGAGGAGAACGCCGGAACAATCATAGTCAGGTTGGGGCCGGTTATCTCCTTGTCGGCCTTTGTGACAAAGGTCACAACACCGTCAACAGCGTCATCGGGAACAGTCACCAGGATCTGGGTAGCAGTGCCGCCGTCCTTGATTGTACCCTGCTTGTCACCTCCGAAGACCACATGATCAATCAGGTCAAGGTTGGTGCCTGTCACTGTGATATCCTGACCGTTCTTCAGGGTCACCGGTGTGACACTGACTGTAGGAATGACCATTACCAGGTCATCTGCTGTCACCACCTCTACACCCGATGCAGGTATCATAATCACCTTACCATCCTTAGTATCATCAGGTACTGCAAGCACTATCTG
Organism: Bacteroidales bacterium; assembly: GCA_012514255.1. The sequence continues at coordinate 8,653 of JAAZAP010000294.1, forward strand.
GGTAGCTGAATGAGAGACGAAATCGTCTGCTTCGATCACCTTCCCGCCGCCAAGGTTAATCCTGAGCACCAGATCAAGGTCTGTTCCGGCGATTGTAAGGTTGGTGCCGGCCTTAACAGGATTGGGGGTAACCGTGGTGAATGCCGGCAGTGTGACGGTGAGATCAGTAGCTGAATAGACTATAATAGGCTCTTCCTCAGCGTTTGATACGGCAATCTTTCCTGTCTGGGCCTCTGCAGGCACAATCAGCTTGATCTCCGTACGTGAATGGCTGGTGAAGTCATCAATAGCCACCGTGATACGGTCAGTCAGTATAACTTCGCCAACAAGGTTAAGGTAGTCACCTGTTATTGTCAGTTCATCACCGGCCTTAACGGTGGCGGGAGTGAATCCGGCTATGGATATTGGTTCTGAATAGCCGATAGGTGTTTTGGTGGTGATATTACCGTCAGGCGTTTTCAGCACCACATAACCCGGCATAGCCTCCTGGGGTACGGTAAGGGTAAGCAGTCCCGACTCCTTTTTAGTAAAGGCAGTGATGGTGATGTCATTGGGCAGGACCACGGCGGTCACCTTGTCAAGGTTCGCCCCGATGAATTTCAGCTCGGCTCCCCTGGCTATTGGCATAGGCCCGAAGCTGTAGAGAACCACCTTGGTGTCTTCCTCTTCCTCTCCCTCGCAGGAGGTGAGAAGGAAACCGGCACTGACAACACAGAGTGTCGCGAAGAACAGTGCCCAGTTGCGGAATTTTATCTGAATCTTATGCATTGCAATTCTTTTTTCTGTTCATATTACTTAGGCACAACGCGTATGTTGTCTATGCATATGTGCGGATTGCAGTCAGTACCCTCAACACCTCCGTTCCACACAAAGAATGTGAGTCCGCGAAGCATGTCTGGCGTCAGGCTGCTGGCACTGGCCGAACCGTCAAAGCTGTAATTGAATTCTGACATTGGATATGAGACCGTGGTCCATCCGTCAGTCTTGAACGTGCCGGTCTCCTTCCATGGATTCCAAACACCCCTTGGAACACTGCCATCTGCTATATAACTGTTGCTTCCGGTGACGGAGTAAGGTGTGAAGATCATCTGCAGTGCACATGACTCCCATGGTTCAACCACGTTTATCTCAAACTTTATCTCGGCATCCTTCAGCTCGCCCGTGTAAACGGGGACATCGGGCCTGCCGTTGGCCTGTGGCCAGTAATTGAAGCTGAAGCCGTCCTCGTTCCATGATACTCCGGCACCACCGGCGAGAGCACCCGAGAACCGAACATAGTTGCCGGAGATGCCTTCGGGGTTTGAGCTTCCTAACACTCCGGAACGCCATCCTCCGTCAGCAGTCAGATCATCAAAGTTGAGGATGATGTTCCTGTCATCACGGAAGAAGAAACGTGAACGGGTAGTGCCATAGAGCGATTTAACCTGTATCTGGCCGGGTCCGACGCCCGGAGGCACCGTTACATGAATCTCATTGATGGTGTAACTGACAATGGTTCCTGCAATATTGCCCGGGAAGAGTACCGTCAGCGGCGATGCAGGGTCATCAACGAAGTAGTTGCCCTTGATGACGGCTGTCTCACCGTCAGCAACATACTCGCATACCATCCTGTCAACCACCGGGGCCGGAACATCAACCCCGAAATCATAAATCAGCTTGTTGACCTTGTCACTGTTTATCAGGGTCATCTTGTTGGTCACCTCTGAAGGTATCACCTCCGGTACCTGTACGATTATTGATGTTTCGGTAACAAGGTTGGGGTTCAGAGCTGCCAGCTGGTCATTGAACCAGATCTCATCCACATTGCCCAGATTCTTTCCTATAATCGCAATATTTTCACCCATTAAGGCACGGGCGACCAGCGAATCAGATTTGGCGGGATCTGTCTTGCGGATATAGATTATCTCCGGTGTTAGCATCTCTTCATTCTCGTCGCATGACTGAAGGAAGAAGCCGGTAAAGATGGTCACCAGCACCAGCATGGATGCTGAGAACCTTTTATAATTGATCTTTTTCATATCTGGCATGGCTATTTGGTGTAA
>JAAZAP010000295.1 GCA_012514255.1 Bacteroidales bacterium
AAGTGCGAAGCTCGTCTCAAGATGAGATTTCCCTTAAGGGTCGTTGTAGACTACGACGTTGATAGGCTGCAGGTGTAAAGGTGGCAACATCAAAGCCGAGCAGTACTAATTACCCGTGAGCTTTCTGGGGAATGTCTTAATAATCTTACTTAAACCGGCATGTCACGATATTTAAAGTCTTAAGGTGGCTATAGCGGAGGGGTTCCACCTCTTCCCATTCCGAACAGAGAAGTTAAGCCCTCCTGCGCCGATGGTACTGCAGAGCAAAATGTGGGAGAGTAGGTCGCCGCCGACTTTACAACCAGAGCCCCCTGGCAGAAACGCCAGGGGGCTTTTTGTAGTATATCCCTCCCAAACCCTGATCACCGCTTCACCACAAGCACCGCAAAGCATAACTGCGCCATTCCCGCTCCCCTGATAATCACTCCCCCCTTCTCCTCTCCCGCACGGACAGCATTCCGCCATTATTTCCTGCTGATCGCCACTACGGCACTCCAAACCCCTCTGAAAAGATTATTATGATCCACCACCGTCATCCTGCCTCATGATTATTATTGTGCCTGCACTTCTCCACCCGTTATACGCCGGAGCAGATAATCCTGCCCTGTCCGCCCGCACCTTACCCCTGAATGATTTTTTATACCTATATATTAATGGCACATAACAGCCTCTCTTTTCCACTGAAATAAAATTCAAATATTTCTCTGCAATCGGTTGCATTATTAAATATATTTACTATATTTACAATGTTTCAGCCTATTTTCTTAGGGTAGTATTGCAGGGTTTTATGAGAAAGTGACGGGTAATCAGGTAAATCCATCATTTGAACCTGAAACCGGGCACCGTGCTGGATAATGTTTGATGAATTGTAACCAACATATAAACACCAGACAGAGTAACCATGCCAGTAAATGACAAATCACCCTGAATCGGGAAACCTTCCCGATTGAACAGAAGAGAGGTGAATACATGCTGTAATCCCCTTTCTGATACCCGGAAAATTTAACCTTAAAACCAAAATCTTATGATTAAAAATCCCTCATGCCAAGGTATTTTGTTGAAGAAATACTACGGAAAACTACTTTTAAGCGTGATGCTCCTGATTGCGCTTCTCCCTGCTCATACGGGAAAGGCTTTTGCATCAGGATCTGTGCCTGACATACCGGACCTGACTCAGCAGAGAGTCGTAACCGGTCTGGTTACGGAAAGAGACGGTACACCTATCCCTGCCGTAAGCATCCTGGAAAAGGGTACAATGAACGGCGTCCTGTCTGATGCCTCAGGCCAGTACAGGATTACTCTTACCACCGCTGATCCCGTTCTGGTATTCTCCTTCGTAGGATATGAGACCCAGGAAGCAGCAGTAGGTTCAAGAACCGTGGTCAATGTGACCATGGCTACCAGCACTATCGGACTAGATGAAATAGTGGTGGTCGGTTACGGTACTGTCAGAAAAAGTGACGTGACCGGATCAATCACTTCTGTGGATGTGGATAAGATACGCGACGTGCCGGCTGCAACCGTTGTCAAAGCCCTCCAGGGTAAAACCGCAGGGGTGGAGATACAGAACATAGGCAGACAGCCGGGTGCCGGCTCGCAGATAAGAATCCGCGGTAACAGATCACTCTCGGCTTCCAATGATCCCCTGATAATTGTTGACGGAATCCCGTACGGGGGAAGCATCAATGACATTGCCTCGGATGATATCGCCTCAATAGAGGTACTGAAGGATGCCTCCGCAACTGTGATCTACGGATCCCGCGGCTCCAACGGGGTTATTATCATTACCACCCGCAAGGGAGAGGCCGGCGCCATAAAGGTCAGCTACAACGGCTATTATGGACTTAATACGGTTGCACGCCAGTATGATCTCTTCAATGCGGAAGAATTCGTTAAATTCCGTACAGTGGCCAACTACACCAATTACATGACTGATGAGATTGAGTCAATGCTCCTCGGCCGCGATGTGGACTGGCAGGACCTGATGTACCAGACCGGCCAGACTCACAACCACGAGCTGAGCTTCTCTGGTGGTACGGAAAAAGCACAGTATGCGCTTTCTGGAGGCTTCTACAGCGAGACAGGTGTTCTGCCCATCATCAATTATGGCAGATATAATCTCCGCATGGCTATTGACCAGCAGATAGGTGAGAGATTCAGGCTCGGTATCACATCAATGAACTCTATTGCCAATACCAAGGATTCCCAGGCAACACAGATGATGTGGCCCATCTACTCGCTCTCACCCTTGATGGTTCCCTACAATGAAGACGGAACAGTGAACAAGCAGCCCGCATATGATACGGACAATACCTATAATCCCCTTACACTGCTTGACCAGACCAACTGGGGTGACAGGAACAGGAGAAACTCCTCATTCAATACAATGTATCTCGAGATTGACCTGCTGAAGGGATTGAAGTACAGGGCTAACCTGGGTTTCGACTTTAACACCACCAAATATACAAGCTACCAGGGCAAGGATACCCACATGAGGCAGGGTAGCGAGAGTACCGGGACAGTCTCCAACAGTGACAATCTCGGCTACACCATTGAGAACCTGCTTATCTATGATCTTACTGCCGGGGACCACAGGCTTGGAATCACAGCCATGCAGAGTGTGCAGGAGTCTACCTCAACCGGGTCAAGCTTCACTGGTACCACCCTGGCTGCAGATTATATACAGTGGAATAACTTCGGCCTCTTCGAAACAAAGGATGCCAGCAGCTCGGGCAACTATTATTCAAACTGGGGCCTTGTATCATTCATGGGAAGGATAAACTACTCCTTCATGGACAGGTATCTGATAACCCTGACCGGCAGGAGTGACGGCTCCTCGAGGCTGGCTGAAGGGAAGAAATGGCACTCTTACCCGGCGCTTGCACTGGCATGGAAGATCAAAGAAGAGCCCTTCCTCAAAGACTCTGATGCCATCTCAACACTTAAACTGCGCGCCGGATACGGTCAGACCTCCAATACATCAATCAACCCCTATTCAACCCTTGGAGGCCTTTCAAAGACAAAATACAGTTACGGTGACCGTGGTGTTTACGGTTATTACGTTTCTACACTTCCCAATACTGACCTTACCTGGGAATTTACCAAGCAGACCAACCTCGGACTTGACTTCGGATTCCTGAATGACCGTATTAACGGTTCTGTGGATGTCTATCTGCAGAAGACGGACGGAGTCCTGCTGGGTGTTTCACTTCCCCCGACACAGGGCGTTCCCGGATCATTCATGAAAAACATCGGGGCAACCGAGAACAAGGGAATAGAGGTGGTGCTTAACGCCGTTATTGTCAGCCCACAGAAAGAGAAGGGATTCTCATGGGATGTAAACACCAACCTGTTCCTTAACAGGGAGAAGATCACTGCCCTTCAGGACACCAGCATCAAGCAGGATATAGGTAACGGGTGGTTCGTAGGATATCCTTCAAGCGCCATCTATGACTATGTAAAACTGGGCATCTGGCAGCTGGGCGAAGAGGTGCAGGCTGCTGTTTACGGAGCCAAGCCGGGTGACATAAAGCTTGAAGACCTCGATCCTGACGGTGATGGTCCGCTGGAGCCCGATGGCAAGATAGATGACAAAGACCGCAAAGTGCTTGGTTCATCTCAGCCTGATTTCATGGGAGGATTCACCTCCACCTGGGGCTGGCAGGGCTTCGACCTCAGCATTGTGGGATACTATCGCGTCGGAGGCACGATTGCCAGCACGCTGCATATGCCCAACAACTACTGGAACCGTCTAGACGGAAGGCGCGGCCAGCTTAAGGTCGATTACTGGTCGCCTGACAACCCCACCAATGACATGCCCAGACCGGATATGTCAATTAACGCTGCAAGAACCAACGTGCTGGGCTATTTTGACGGATCTTTCCTCAAGATCCGCAGTATCAACCTCGGCTATAACATTGATCCGAAGCTAACCCGGTGGCTGGGAGCCAGCTCCGGCATAAGGATCTATGCATCTGTTGCTGACCCCTTCATCTTCTTCTCGCCTTACCTCAAGGTAGGAGGCCTTGACCCGGAGCCCACAAACAATGCATCATCGGACAACAATGCCCTTGCCATGCCAGCCAGAACGCTCGTCGTCGGCACAGGTATTCCGCCGGTCCGGAAGTATGTCTTTGGTTTAAATGTTAGATTCTAAATTCGACTTGATATGATGAATAAAATTAAATATTTGGCAGTGATTATCGTTCTTGCCTTCATGGCCTCCTGCGAGGATTTCCTGAAGGAAGATCCGAAATCATTACTTACGGCCCAGTACCTTGAAACGGAGGCGGGTGTCAACTCTGCCCTCTATTCAGCGTACTCTGATCTGAGATATATCTATGGCGGAGAAAGTGCAATGAATGCCACCTGCTCAGGTACTGACGAGTGGCAGAAAGGTCCTGACGGAAACGCCAACTTCAACCTATACCAGACCGGCATGGCTGCCGATGGCGCCATCTCCGGACTCTGGAACTGGGGTTTCACTGCAATCAACACTTCTAACGCAGTGATTAAATATGCACCTCTTTGCGGAATGAGTGAAGAGAATGTCAAAAAGGTTATTGCTGAAGCAAAATACCTGAGGGCAACATGGTATTTTCTGATTGTCCAGACATTCGGAGCATGCCCGGTCAATCTTGATTTCATCCAGGAGCCTTCAACAGAGGCTTACAGGGATCCTGTTTCCGAGGTCTATGAAGCCATTGTGGCTGATCTCACCGAGGCTACGCAGGTCCTGCCCCCGCAGGCTGATGAGTCCGGGCGGATTGATGCTGCTGCTGCACATCACCTCCTGGCAAAGGTTTATCTCACCAGGGCAACAACCACGGGTGCCAATGCTGCAAGCGACTATCAGCAGGCTTACAACCATGCCATGGAGCTGATCAACAACAAAGGCATGTACGGTCTTGAGCTCGAGCAGGACTTTGCAAAGGTCTTCGAGCCGCGCAACGAGTACGGTCCGGAAGTGATCTTTACGGTTGAGAGGAATACTGACATTCTGTACAATGATGCCGGTAACCCTTCAGGTGCGGGCTCAAGCTCGAAGAACAGCATAACCTTCATGTTCTTCAGACCGAACTATTCAGCATGGGGCATTGGCGGACTTGTCCGTGACATTCCTTACGGAAGGCCCTGGCACCGGGTCAGACCTACCAACTATGTGCTTGATGTCACCTTCGCAGAGAGAAGTGATGATACCCGTTATCTGAAGACATTCCAGACTGTATGGCTGTTGAATGAAGCTGCCGGTATTACTGCACCCGGATTTGCACTTGGCGATACTGCAGCATGGCTGCCCGGAGTGGAAAATCCGCGTGCTGCACAGGCCGTGAAAGTCTTCCCGCCCTCACAGTACTATAACAACAACGGTCAGACCATGTCTATTTACCCTGCCCTGAGCAAGTTCAATGATATTGACAGGCCTGAAGTGGCAGAGTCATCAGTACGCCCGTTCATAGTACACCGGTTTGCAGAGACCTATCTTATAGCTGCTGAGGCAGCCATGTACCTTGACAGGCCGTCGGATGCCGTGGCCATGCTCAATGTGGTTCGCGATCGCGCTGCCTATGACGCCGACCGCTCTTCAGCGGAGAATGTGCTTGCAGTTCAGAGAATGCGGAACAAGGTACCTGCCATGACCGATCATGGAGTGGGCATTGACTTCATCCTTGAAGAGCGTTCGCGCGAGCTTTGCGGCGAATACATGCGCTGGTGGGATCTTGTCCGTACCAGAACCGGATCAGGGGAGATACAGCTTCTCTACAGGGTGCGTAACCTTGTTTCACCTACTGCCTATTCTGATGAGGGCCATATTCCCGCTTATGCAAATATCCGGGATTACCACGTGCTGCGTCCGGTCCCGCAGGGACAGATTGACCTTACGTCAAACGAATTCCCACAGAACCCCGGCTATTAACAGCACCGGCGAATGAACATATTCAAAATGAGATATACGATGAAACATATTAATATCAAAACAGGACTAATTCTGGTTTCTTTTCTTGCCCTCTTGCTGGCAGCAGGATGTACTGAGAAGGAAACCTATATGGATGCCGGTGTCATTGACATGAATGACCGGATCACATCTGTTGACAAGCCGGTCACTCAGCCCGGTGATGTGGTGACAATCAAGGGAACGGATCTGGATAAGGTATACAAGGTTATGCTCAATACCGACAATGTTCCAGTCCCCTTCACCGCAACCGCATCAGAACTGAAAATAACAATTCCTGCAACATCTCCGCTCGGTGATGTTATCACCGTGAGTCTGCTGTTTTCAGGCAAGGGACTGGCCCAGATACCTCTCAGGATCATCTCACCGCCGGTGATCTTTGCTATTGTGCCGGAAGCAGCTCACCCGGGAGACGTTATCAATCTCTACGGAAAAGAGCTTCATCTCTCACAGGTGGTCAAAATAAATGATGTTGATGTGACTGCATCAATGGTCATTGAGTCTGACAAGATCCTTTCAGTGGTGGCACCGGCAGGCTTTACCGGAGGAAATGTCACCATAACAACAGAGAGCGGTGGCGTTTCTACAAGTCCGTACCCGATGATCCTCGGCAAGGAGATAATGATCAACAATTTTGACGGGATAAGCAACTATGCAGCAGCCAGCTTCATAAGCAGCAACGGTAACCTTGACGATGATACTGAAGAGACCGGCGAGTTTCCCCGGAGCAAGTTCTGGACCTTCACCATCAAGGATAACAACACCAGCTGGGGAGGTAACCTTGACCTCTATACCACAGGCATGCCTGACACCTATACGGATCTGACAAAGATCAGGCTGTGTGTTGATATCCAGCTTACCAAGGCTATGAGCGTCAACGTCATGATAGCCAGGGGATCGGATGTGTGGGGCAAGACAATCTCACTTTCTCAGGGATGGAACTCTGTCGTACTGCCGTTCAATGACATGGGATCCGGCTACGGAAGCACAATCCCTCCGGAAATGCCTCTTCCCCTGTTCAAGGATATATCCGGGGTCAAGATTCAACCGCCAGCCCAGACAGCCAATGGTAACTTCGGAGAAAAAATCTCCGTTGACAACATCAAGTTTATAATTGTTGACTAGAACCGAACGAAAATGAAAAAAACAGATATTCTCTTAAAACTATCCTTCGCGATACTGCTGCTCATTTTCGCTGCTACAGGTTGCAAGGAGACCGGTGATCTTCTCATTGATCCGGTTGATTACGATAATCCGTTTACATTTACTCCGTCACACGGAGCTCCCGGATCCACAGTGGCCATCCAGGGAGGTGACCTTTCCGGGGTGACAAAGGTGTCATTCGGAAGTATTGAGGGCGAGATACTGTCACAGTCAGGGTCATCAATCAGCGCTGTGGTACCGGTGGGAGCCCTTACCTCAAAAATCAAGATGGTCAAGGGAGGAATAGTACTTACATCACGCGAAAGCTTTGTGGTTGATCCCTCCCCGATACCTTCAGTGATAGGATTTGATCCGGCAATTGCCGGCAGCGGTGATGTGATCACAATCACCGGCAACCTGCTTGACCAGGTAGACTCCGTATTCATTGGCGACCTCAAAGCCGAGATTCAGGGTACCCCAGCTGCCACCGAGATGCAGATCGTTGCCCCTGTAGGTTTGCAGACAGGGAAGATAAGGCTCTTCTACACCTACCTGACACATTATGGCATGTATAAGCCTGCAGAGGCTGCAAGCGAGACTGTGCTGACACTGGCACTCCCCATAATAACGGGTATTGAACCTGATATAACTGCCCTGAACATCGGCGATGAGATTGTTATCTCGGGATCACTTCTTGACAAAGTGACCAAAGTTGAGTTCGGAACAATTGATGCAGGTACCTTTACCTATGATAATGGCGTCATAACATGCAACGTGCCGGAAGGCGCAACAACGGGCACCATTAAACTAACGTGCCCTGACGGCGCAACGGAGAGTGCAATATTCATGGTCAACCTGCCCTCCATTGACCTGTTCCTGCCCCAGAAAGGAGCGGAAGGAGTGGCCACCGATTCGCGCTCATTTGTAGTTGACGGGACAAATCTCAGCCTTGTGACCCAGGTACTGGTCGGAACTACTGACGCTACAATCCACACTCACACAGACACCAAGATAATCTTTACAGTGCCGGCAAACACGGCCGGATTTATCTCCCTGGTAGCTGAGAATGGAACGGTAGTAAGCAGTATTCCCTTCATCTTTACCGGGGAATTCTGGGTCAATGACTGGAGTACAGTGTTCCCGGTTGACCGTTACAGCCATATTCAGAACAACGGCTTTGGTGGATTTGTTCTCGATGAGACCACAAACCCATATGCCAGTATATCAGCCGATGGTGACATTAACGGCAAGAGCATCTATATCTGGGGACCCAATGACGGAAACGACAAGTTCCTGCTGTTTACCCCCAATCCGGATGGTGTTTACCTTGAGTTTGACCTGAATGTGATGGCGCTGCCTGATACTCTGAAACAGACCGACGGCACACTCAAATTCAAGATTTTTGCAATGGATGCCCGTGGCTGGGGCGCAAGCGGTGAGTATTCGTACGGATACAACAGCCCGACTTCCTATGTGCCTGCTGACGGAGAATGGCATCATATAAGTATGCATCTGAATAACTTCAGGGCTTCCAATAACAGCGGATTGTATACGGCTGACCAGGTGACCACAATCTCTGGCGCCTTCTGTCATCCCAACAGCCTGCGTATCCTTGCCTTTGTGGTTGGTACTCCCAATCCATCAGGCAAGGGGACAATTACATATGCCCTGGATAACATAAAATTTGTTATTAATTAGGGTTGGTTCAGGTTAAAGTGTCCGTGGCCTTGTCCACGGGCACTTTTTTACCATTAACCTGCTATATTTGCAAGAAAAATTGCTGATTTGAAACGTTTTTTCCCCATACTGGCCTTTTCATTGATTTCCCTGCTCATATCCTGTCAAGGCGAAGATCCTCCTCCACAGGAGGAGAATACGCGGCCGACGACTGTTGCCGAATATAACCTGGTAACCGAGGGGCTGAAGGATTATTATGATCAGGATACCTATTTTGCCATTGGAGCTGCCATCGAGCCGGCATCACTGGATAACCCGGCGGAGACAGCCCTGCTGAAAAGGCATTTTGCCAGCATCACGGCAGAAAATGTAATGAAGTGGTCAACACTTCAGCCAACAGAAGGGAACTTCAACTTCGGGCCAGCAGACAGGATTGTCGATTTTGCCAGGGCAAATGGAATGATTGTCTTTGGCCATACCCTCTGCTGGCACAACCAGGTACCCGCATGGGTATTCACCGATGGTGGCACCCCGGCATCGAAGGAACTGGTACTTCAGAGACTCCGAACACATATATCTGCTGTGATGACTCATTTTCAAGGGAAGGTCTACGGTTGGGATGTGGTCAACGAGGCAATTGATGACGGGTCAGCTACCTACAAGAATAATAACTGGTACCAGGCATGCGGGCCGGACTATATCTTTGAGGCTTTTGAGGCTGCCAGGTCTGCTGACCCGGATGCAAAACTGTTCTATAATGACTATTCCGCAACCAACGCCACCAAAAGGGAGAAAATATACAACCTGCTGTCAGAACTGAAGACTCAGAACCTGGTTGACGGAATGGGCCTCCAGGGACACTGGAATACAGAAGCTCCTTCTGATGACCTGATATCAGCCGCATTTAACAGGTACTCTTCATTGGGTCTTGAATTAAGGGTAAGCGAGCTTGATGTCTCTATATACCCGAATAACAGCGACCCGGAGAGTGAGTACACCTCAGATATTGCACTCAAACAAGCTATTGCCTACGGGCGGTTCTTCAGGCTTTTCAGGCAGTACAGGGATGATATCACAGGGGTGACAACATGGGGGATGGCAGATAATCACACATGGCTTGATAATTTCCCCGTTACTGACAGAAAGAATTACCCTCTTCTTTTTGACATTAACCTGGTGCCCAAACAGGCTTATTTTACCATTATAAACTTCTAAGATGACTGAAATACTCGAAAGAATCTCAACCTGTGTTGAATATGGCAAGGTTGATCTGAAATCTCCGTATCCTCCGGCCATGAAGGATCAGGAAGGGGCTTTTGAGCTTACGAGACATGCCCTCGATGCCGGCATCAGTCCAGGAATAATCCTCGAAGAGGCTCTTATTCCCGCAATGTCAAGAGTGGGGCAGAAGTTCTCAAGAAATGAGATATTTGTTCCACAGATGCTCATGGCAGCCAAGGCTATGAGCAGCTCAATGATCCATATCAAACCCTATTATCTGTCAGGTGAGACAAAGCGGAAGGGCACATTCATCATCGGTACCGTTAAGGGAGATCTTCATGATATTGGAAAGAACCTGGTATCAATGATGATAGAAGGCGCCGGATGGGAGATCATTGACCTGGGTGTGGATGTGAGTACCGAGAAGTTCATCGAGGCCGCAGATGATCATCCCGGAGCTGTCATCGGTCTCTCTGCCCTGCTGACCACCACTATGGAGAACATGCGCAGGAGCGTGGCAGAACTCAGGGAAAGATTCCCTGACCTGAAGATACTCATAGGAGGGGCCCCGGTAACAGCCGAGTTCTGCCAGAAGATCGGTGCCGACCACTATTCGCCTGACCCTCAGGGTGCAGTTGAATATCTGAATCAATTGTCATAACTCAGCTGCATCTTTACAAAAAATACAGATGAGAACAACACTGACGGGAAAAACAAAGGAGGTAATAATTGACACTGAAGGGCCGGTAATCATCATCGGTGAATGTATTAATCCCACCAGGAGGAAGAAGCTGGTATCCACCCTGCAGGCGTGTGACTTCAGCTATATGCTGGAGCTTGCAGAATCACAGATCAGGGCTATGGCTGATGTACTTGACGTAAACGTGGGATATCCGGGAGTGGATGATGAGGATTTGCTGCCGCGGGCTGTCAAAGCGCTGCAGGAAAGATTCGACATTCCGCTCTGTCTTGACTCACCCAACCCGAAGGCCATAGAGGCGGCGCTGAAGGTGGCCGGGGGCAAATGCCTTATCAATTCCGTGAACGCTGAGGAGTCTTCCCTTCAAAAGCTATTGCCTGTAGCACGGGAGTATGGCGCAGCAATAATAGGCCTGGTGCTGGATGATGACGGCATCACCCATGATCCTGAAAAAAGACTCAGGATAGCTGAGAAGATCATTGAACGGGCTGTACGATCCGGCATAAAGGAGGAGGATGTGATAATTGATCCCATGGCCATGGCAGTCAGTGCAGATCCAATTGCATGCAGAGTGACACTCGAGACCATCAGGCTGGTTCATGATAAACTCGGACATAACATAACCCAGGGAGCAAGCAACATCTCCTTTGGCCTTCCTAACCGTGAGAATTTAAACAACGCCTACATGGCCATGTCAATCATGTACGGCCTTACATGCCCCATCGCCAACCCGGAGAAGATAACCGGACTGGTGCGGGCTGCCGATCTCGTCCTGGCAAGGGATGAGTATGCAATCAGATTCATAGAGCATTATCAATCTAACCAGAAGCCCTGAACAGATTCAGTTATACATTCCGCGAGCTGATGCCCGGAACTGAAGCCCTGGAGAAGGTCATGGGATATTCACGGGGCACTGGACCTGAGCCTCTCACCGAGCTCATAGGCGAGGTCTCAGAAGAACTGATCCCGCTGGGTGATGTAAGGGCGGAGTATATCATATTCGCACCAGTCATATGTGACAACAATAAAAAAACAGTTGAGGCAGAGGGAGTTGTATTTAATGTTAAGTCTATCATTTTCAATCAGATAAAAAAGGCCAAGGAGGCAGCCCTGTTCATCTGCACGGCTGGCGCGGAGATAGGAGAGAGGAGCCGGCGATATATGAAGGAAGGAGACCTCCTGCGGGGATATGTATATGATGTGATTGGCTCAGAAGTGGTGGAGAATGCAGCCGACAGGATGCAGGAGGAACTCCGTGCCTCAGTTTCCTTACGCGGGATGAATATCACAAACAGGTTCAGCCCCGGATACTGCGGATGGGATGTTGCGGAACAGCACAAGCTCTTCAGCTTTTTCCCTGACAACTACTGTGGCATCACTCTGACCGAATCAGCCCTGATGAATCCCGTCAAGTCGGTCAGCGGCCTGATCGGCATAGGCAGGGAGGTCAGGTATGCTCCCTACCAGTGTCATCTCTGTGATGACAGGAACTGCATCTACTGGAAGAGGAAGTCTGAAGGTCGGTAGGTCTGAGGTCCGATCGCCCTGTAGGCCATGTGGGCTTTATGTCTTATTATAATCATTTACTATTGTCCCGTTTTACTGCCGACTGCTGACTGCCGACTGCCGACTGCTGACTGCCGACTGCCGACTGCTGACTGCCGACTGCTGACTGCCGACTGCTGACTGCTGACTGCCGACTGCCAGAAATGACCGTTATCTGTCATCAGTACGAAAGGGTGCTGCCGGCAGTCCCTCCATGTTATAGAGATTGGCTCCAACCGGATTATCAGCCCAGGCATATCTGACTGCGACCGGTCTCTTCACTTTCCTGTTCTTCACAATCACCTGATCTCCCTTTATCCTGGCTTTTGCCCATACAAACTGCATGTCCTCACCTGCGATGGCAAAATGACCTGGTCTCCTGCTGCCCCGTGCAACCAGTCCTGACCCTGTATTGTCAAACGAGATGAAAATCCTGCGCCCCTTTACTTTCATTGCTTTGAAGAGAGGCCCGGAGGAGACCACTTCGTTATCACCATATGCAACCCTTCTGGCAGCCAGTGCCAGCCTGACTCCTACATCCTTTTTGTTCAGCGGGTGGATGTCATTCCATTCACCTATGTCATATGTGACCGCCATTCCCGTTGCCGGCAGTTTAAGCGCCTCAGTCTGTGCCTCCCTGAATAACGCCCAGCCGCTGTCATAAGGAGCCTCCCTTGATTCCATGAAGTTTGGCAGCTGGACCACCAGGAACGGCACATCGCCCTGGCCGAGGCTGTTCCGCCAGTCCCGTATCATTGCCGGCAGGAGGGTCCTGTACTCTTCAGGTCTTTCTGCGTTGGACTCACCCTGGTACCAAAGGATGCCCTTAATGCTGTAATTCAGCAGCGGAGCCAGCATAGCGTTATAAAGCCCTGCCGGCTTGTAACCGAAGAAGGTCTGTTCTCTCAGGGGTGGCATTACAGCCCCGACTTTATACTTCCACTCACCGTCGAGGCTGGTTTTGAAGTCACCGGCTGTCAGTTCATATGTTTTATCCGGCACAAAACCGGCGTCACCGATGTTACTGATCACTCTCACTGTCAGCATATTTCTTCCTTCCTTCAGTACCCCTGCCGGGATAGTATACCACCTGGGTGGGTACTGGTAGGATATGGTGCCGACAAATGTCCCATTGATGAAAGCAGAGTCGGCGTCAACTATCCTGCCAAGGTTGAGGGTTCCGGGTTGGCCGGCTGCTTCAGCGGGGATGTCTATCTCTTTCCTGAACCACACCACACCGTTTATACCTTTCAGAGGGGTGCCGGACCAGTATCCCGGAACGGCCACACTGTTCCAGCTGTCAGTATCAAGGTCCTCGTCATACCATCTGACCCCCGGGGTATGGTAACCCTCGTCAGCCTGCTGAAGATTATTGTACCACTCTGCTATGCGAAGACGGTCTTCGGTCTCTACACCACTGATATAGGAGTCAGACTTTAGTTGCTGCAGCTCCTTGAAGTAATGGGGAAACTTTTTCAGGCTCTCCGGGCTGATCCATGCTTCAGCCGGTGAGCCTCCGAAAGCGGATGTAAGCAAACCCACCGGTACACCGTAGACCTGGTTGATCTCCCGGGCGAAGAACCATGCAGCTGCTGGAAAGTCAAGGATAGTCTCCGGTCCGGCTGCCACCCATTTGCCTCCGGGGAGGTCTGTTTGCGGCCCACTGAAAATAAAAGTCTTGGGCACAATGAATGATCTTATCAGGCTGTTTTCCGATGCAGCTATCTCAGCTTCGTAAAGAGGCCTGACGCGTCTGACCGGCAGTTCCATGTTCGACTGTCCGGAGCAAAGCCAAACGTCGCCTATCAGAATATCATCAATTATCAGCTCATTGCTTGCAGATATGGTCATTGTGAAAGGCCCCCCGGCCTGCATTGGCGGCAGCATTATCATCCAATTGCCGGAATCATCAGTCTCTGTGCCGTATTGTTTCCCTGCAAACTCCAGGACGATATTTTCCCCGGACTTTGCCCAACCCCATATCTTTAGTTCGGTATCGCGCTGAAGCACCATGCCGTCGCTGATGAGTTTGGGCAGTCTCACCTGTGCGTTCAGTGCAAATGTGAAGAGAATTGCAACAAGTGTTGTGGAAAGGATATGAGATATTGTTTTCATGGTCTGTAACTCTTATGTCTGAATGTCTGTCGCTTCGCTCTGTCAATCGGCCCTGCGGTCCTGCAGCCCTGCGGTCCAGCGGTCTTGTAGTCAAGGGTTAAGCGGACTGCCGACTGCTGACTGTTATCTGTTGTAACTCTCTGGCGGGCCAAGGTATGACGGCCGCAGTCCTCCGGTGTTCACAACTATCTTTTCAAGTACCATTCCCGGATCAATCATCCATACTCTGAGGATGTGGTAACCGGGTTCGGTAACAGTAATTTTTCCTTTAACGTATCGTGTGCTGTTGCGGACAGTCTCTTCCCACTCCCTGTTAAAGTTCTCGGCATTGAATCCTGCCGGCACAACGGTTAAAAGTTGAGGTTCGCCTTCATCAACGGAGAGCCCGATTTTAAAGTCCCTGTCAGGCAAGAAGTTGAGAGAGGGAGCCATGTGCAGCACTGCTTCAAACTCACCTGTAGAGAAGAGATACATTTTATACTCAAGCACGGGGGAATCTTTCCCGGGCACTGCAGGAGGGGCATCGGTCATGGCTGAGGTGCGCATGCCCGAGCGGGTTCTGCCATAATCCTCAATCCACTCCCATTTCCGGTTCTCAGTATCATGTCTGGCAGAATAACTGTCTGCCTCCATTGACACATATCCGTCTGCTTCAACAAATCCTTCAACAGTGGCAGGATCGGGAGTTGCATGACGGAAGGCCGTTACGCCTATCTTTATCTCACTGCCTGCCGCAGTGACAGTAACATATCCTTCGTTAAGCCCATTGGTCAGCTTATCCCAATTAACGGATACATTTACTCTTTGCTGGTCACTGATGGTTCCGCCGGTTTTGCCAAGGATGATCCATGGCTTGCCGGCCTCAACCGTGTATTCAAACGGTTCACTGCCGCGGTTGAAGATCTCAAAATATCTTGTCTGTTTGTTGAATACATCAAACGGAGGCAGCATGGGATCCGTCCCTGGTCCCGGCCATGCTTCTGCTGATCCTTCCACTGCCACGGCGGGCAGTGATCCCGGAGCGGTAGCGGGGCGTTCAAGCCTGATGTGACGGAGGCTGTTCTCCGGCGGATCATTCCATGCAATGTATCCCAGGTGAGCCTGATCCATGAAGTGTTTCCACCTGCCACCGGCATACACACGGTTATAATATCCCATCAGGGCAGTGTCAGCAGTGAAGAGTTGTTCCGTGCGGTCAGCCATCTCCGAAGTATTCGCCCTGCCCTGCCGGGCGTAGAGTGCATTCTTTCCTGCTGTGACATAGAGCTCATTTACAATTGCGCATGCTTTCACGGGAAAGAGAACCAGGTGAAAGTATGCATCCTCCAACTCAGCGGGCAACTTTTGCCCGATCTCTTCAGCCCTGACAGACAGTCTGTTATATTCATCCACAATCCGCTCAGCTTCGTTATAATTCACAAGACTGTAGGTAGAGGGCGAGAGCAGTTCTGGTTTGCGGCGCCCGTTGAAGCGGGTGTATTCTCTTATTATCCCGGCTATCTCGCCTGCATGCTCCGGTCCAAAAATATCTGCTGCCCACTGCTCAATCCAGGCAGCCATCTCATTGCTGCCCGGCGTGCCGGTATCCCATGCCAGGTCCAGGAAGTATTCAATCGGGATTTCATATCCCCTGAAGTGCCCCACATTGACAATCCATATCCTGTCGGCGCCGTACAGTTTTGCCAGTGACATCTGGTCCCAGATCTTCGGGATGGGGCTGGTGTTGATCCACTGGTAGCTTCGCGGCCCGCCGTGATAATCAAAATGGTAGTAAATCCCTGCACCTCCGCTGCGTTTTCTTTCATCAGCTGTAGGCAGACGGCGCACATTGCCCCAGTTGTCCTCTGCCCAGAGCAGGGTCACATCGTCAGGCACTCTCATTCCCTTATAATAGTAATCCTGCACCTCCTTATAGAGACACCACATCTGCGGCACTTTTGTGACATCAGGATTTATCTCCCTGGCGATCATATCGCGCTGTATCTTCACTATCTCTTCCAGCCTGGCTATATTGGCTGCCGGACCGCCCGGCCCCATCTCCGTGTCGTCGGCTCCCCGCAGGCCGATGGTGATTATGCTTTCATAATCACGGTTGCGCCTTATGCCGTTACGCCAGAATTTAACAAGTGTGTCCTGGTGGTTTGTCCAGCTCCAGTATCCCAGGGTTTTCTGGTACCGACGGTCCCATTCCTTCTGTGCCCTGATCATCGGTTCCTGGTGTGACGTTCCCATTACAATGCCGTATTCATCAGCCAGCCGGGCGTTGCGAGGGTCGTCCTCATTGAAGGCGTTGTTCCACATTGCCGGCCAGAGGTAATTTGCCTTCAGCCTGAGAAGCAGTTCGAATATCCTTGAGTAAAACTCACTGCCGTAGCTGGCAACACCCGGTGGTACCGGCGGGTTGTCTGAGGGTGTGACGTCTCCGTACTTATAGGATACCCATCTGGTCAGTGCGGGGTACTCATCGTTCAGAAATATCCCCCGGTATTTAACTGAGGGTTCACCCCATGTGTAACGGCCGGGATTAACGTAGAGCTCACTGCTCTTACGGGCCGGCACGTCGGCCCACCAGTGCCAGGGCGAGATGCCTGCCTGCCTTGAGATCTCGTATATTCCGTAGATTGTGCCCCGTTTGTCACTGCCAGCAATGACGAGTGCACTCTTCACTCCCGGGAAAGGCTTTTCAACAGTCTGGATAACGAAAGATTCCCACCGCCCGGTAATGGCTCCCACATCTATTTTTTTCTTTTTTATCAGTCGTTCTATCAGGGCACTTCTGCCAATAGTCCCTGCGATGATTACAAACTCAGACCGGGGAGGTTTTGAAGCCGTTACCAAATCCGGAATAGCCCCTGTGACCAGGCCGAGGTCATTCTGCAAGTCAGTGAAAGCCCTCTTCACTCCCGGCCACTCTCCGGGGCTGACTAAAAGGGGCGTGCAACCGCCGGCAGAGGCAAGAACAAGCGATCCGGCGCTCTTCTCAGCTGAAATGATCACCTCAGCCTTCTGCTGACCGGCGGCAGGGATGCCATGAAGTGACAGGACAAGGAGGAGGGAGGTGACCAGGGTTCTGAGGTCAGAAGGTCCCGACACCTTTCGGGTATCGGGTTTTGGCTTCGCCGAGCTCACCGCCAAAGGCGGCTCGGTTCGGCCCTGCCCGAGGCGGTTCCTCAATCTGAAGGTGTTATAATCTGAAGGTCCGGTTACAGTGATTGTTTCCATGGTTGGGGTGACTTGATCTGATCAATTAAGTTCAAGAACAACTGTTGTTACTGATTTTGGTTTCAGAATAATATACCTGTCAGGGCCTACAGGCTGAATCTCCTTGTAGTTGTTGACCTCATCAGTCTGGATTGCCCGTATCGTTTTAACTGTCTTACCGGTTACAGGGAAAGTGTAGTTGGTTTCAACATCATTCGGGTTAACCGCAACTACTACTATCTTTTTGCCTGAAGGATCAATGAAACCTGACATCGGAATCAAAGGAGACAATACATTAACTCTGACATATCCCCTGTCAATCTCTTTTGAAAAGTGTTTCATCACATAGTAAAAGGGCGTAAGGGAGTAGGTGCCTGAGCTGCTTAATTTGATCATTGAATCATCATTTCCGTCGTGCCATGCCATCAGCCAGTAGATATAACCTGCGGCATTGGCTTCGTTCAGGTTCTGGATGATGAACCAGGCGGTGTTGAGCCACGTGAAGTTTGAATATTCAGTCATGATACAGGGCTTGTTGCCAAAGTTGTCACGTATCATGTTGAGATCTGATTTTGTCTGGGCAATCAATGTTCCGGCATTGTAATTATAGGTATGGTAGGCATAGGCAGCCAGGTACGGATTGCTTTTGAGAGGATTTGAAAAAACGGTAAAGGTGTTGCCACCCAGCTTGCTGCTGAAACCTATGTTCTCAGCCTCGGGGCCGATCATCTTCGGTGGGTTGGTCCGTGTGCTGATCTTATTGTAAACAGCGTCGAAGGCTTCATCATAACCTGGAAACTCAGTCGTCTCCGTGGGCCTCCACTCACATGTCTCCCAGTCGGGTGTGACCCATCCGGGTTCATTCTGAATGCTTATGTAATCAGGCTGGAAAGAAAGGTTGTCAAGCATGTCATTCCAGTAATCACCAAATGCCTCGTACATAAACACTCCATTATCCTTTTTCAGGGTACCCTCCCGCAGGTTGTTGTTGCTTTTCAGAGCCGAAGGAGGGGTCCAGGAGCTGACCAGTATCTGTATATCCGGATTGAGCTGCTTTGCTATTGCATATAGATCCCCGGTTACACTCCACAGTGTCTTTATCGAACCGTTCTCCATCGTGTAGGGACTTTTTTCGTCCGGGTAACCCAATGGATAGTAATTGTTCTTGAACCTGATTATGTCCGTCCCCAGATCCTCAAAGAGGAGCTGGCATATCTGGTTCTTCTGCGGACTGGACGTGATCCTGTCTGAGTACCATGTCAGTGATCCTCCAAAACCGATCATCTCCTGATAGGTCACTGACGGATCAATGAAGGCATTTGTGATTACCGGAACAATATCCGGCTCATCCGGACCTCCGGTCTCACCGCACGATTGGCACAGCAGAATCATTCCTGCCGAAATTGCATAGACTAACAGAATTTTCATAAAATCAGATTTCAATAAACCTTCGGACCCTTTCAAACAAAAGGACCCATGCCAATCCCTGTTCCGGGATCTCAAACTACGACCAACACCGTCTTCTGCAGATCTTCGTCCCTTGACGAAGAGCCTGTCATGATCTCAAAGTCGCCCGGCTCCACAACATATTTCATGTCAATGTTATGGAATGCCAGTTTATCCGGTGTCACGTCAAACGAGACCTTCTTCGTCTCCCCGGGTTTCAGTGAGATCCTTGCAAATCCTTTCAGCTCCTTCACCGGGCGGGTGACACTGCTCACCGTATCGTGGATGTAGAGCTGCACTATCTCGTCACCGGCCATCTTGCCGGCGTTGGTGACCTCCACCGTGACCTTAGTGGATTCTCCCTTCTTAATAGTACTTTTCTTCAGCACCGGCTTACCATATTTGAATCTTGTATAGCTCAGTCCGTAACCGAAATGGAACAGTGGTCTGACATCCTGCGACAGGTAGTCCTGCCACTGTGCGGTGGGCTTATGGTTGTAATACATTGGCAGTTGTCCGGCCGACTTCGGGAAGGTTATTGTCAGCTTGCCCGAGGGATTGACCTCGCCAAAGAGAATGTCTGCGGCTGCGGTACCGGTCTCCTGTCCCATATACCAGCCCTCTACTATTGCAGGCACTTTCTCAGCCAGTTTATTGACGGAGAGTGGCCTGCCGTTCATCAGGTAAAGGACCACAGGCTTGCCGAGTGCGGTTATGGCATCAGCCAGCTCATTCTGTTCACCGAAGAGATCAAGGGTCATGTTATCTCCGATATGGGTCTGTGCCCATGCCTCGCGGCAGAGGTGCTCGTTCTCACCCAGGGCAAGGATGACCAGGTCAGCTCCTGAAGCCACTTTGACAGCTTCCTTGATAAGCTTCAGGTTCTCCTCGCGCGAAGCGAACTTTATTTCGTCATATTTCCAGTTGAAATAGCTGAGAGTTGTATTGATGGTCAGTCTGCAGCCCTGTGCGAAGAGCACCTCGGTGCTGTTCCCGGCTTTGGCTCTGACACCGTCAAGGATGCTCACCTTCTCATAGGGCTCACCGGAGTATCCGCCGAACCACAGATCTTTGGCGCAGGGACCAATGACAGCTATCTTTTTATATCTGCCCTTCTTCAGAGGAAGCAGGCCGTCATTCTTCAGAAGCACAATTGATTCCCGGGCAGCTTTCAGGGCCAGTTTCCTGTGCGTCAGCGATTTGCTAACTACAATCGCCTGTTTCTCATCCACATATGGATCCTCAAAAAGGCCCAGGCTGAATTTGAATGTCAGCACCTGCTCCACTGCATGGTCAACATCCTCTTTTTTTACCTTTCTTTTCCTTACCAATTCGGGAAGGATACGGTACATGTTTGCCTGTGGGAACTCATATTGCACACCGCAATTGAATGCCGTGGTGGCTGCCTCTGTGGCATCGGCAGAGACAAAATGCTTGTTGTAAAGCTGGTCTACCCCATAGTAGTCAGACACAATCATTCCCTTATAGCCCCACTTACCCCTGAGGAGATCCTTGAGCAGCCACTTATTGGCGTGCGACGGCACACCGTCCACCTCATTGTATGACGGCATGACCGAAAGCGGTTTTGCATGGTCAATGCACATCTTGAACGGAGGCATGTGATAATCGTGCAGCACCCTCATGGAGTAATTTGCCGGCCCCTGGTTCAGTCCTCCTTCTGACTCACCATGACCAACAAGGTGCTTCAGTGTTGCAGCCACATGGTTCTTGTCAACCTTCCCCTTATCATTTCCCTGCAGGCCTTTTACTGCTGCAATTGAAAGCATGCCATTGAGGTACGGATCTTCGCCGTAAGTCTCCTCCGTGCGTCCCCAGCGTGGATCACGGCATACGTCGATGACCGGGGTGAGGGCGTGGTGCGTGCCTCTTGAGCGCATCTCATGAGCCACCACGCCATAGATTCTTTCAAAGAGCGTGGTATCCCACGAGCAAGCCATTCCGATTGCCTGCGGGAAGACTGTTGCCTCAGGTCTCATCATGCCATGCTGACCCTCATCAACAAAGATGGCCGGGATGCCAAGACGGGTCTCCTCTACAAGATATTTCTGTATGGCGTTGCGCATCCTTACAGTATCCTTAATACCAAATGGTGCAGGATGGACAGAGTGGCACCCATTGCCAAAGATCTCTTTCATTTTTTGGGGATCATCAAAGATCTCAGGCTTGAAATCCTCCACTCCTCCGTTCCACAGACCCATCAACTGGGCACATTTCTCCTCAATGGTCATTCTTGCCATCAGATCCTCCACTCTCTTCCTGACAGGAAGAGAGGCATCCTTATATGGTGCTGCTGCTTTCTTTTTCATAGTCTATTGTTTAATAAGTTTCACTTTTTTTTTTCTGCTTCACGCACAACAGCATCATAGGCAGGTTTGGGATAATAGCTCCGGTCGAAGAGCAGCGGATAGTTGGTCCGGCCGGGTACTGGCCAGTTGTTTTTCCATGAGTAGCCGTCGTGCAATCCCCAGAAGGTGACCCTCGTAACCGCATCTCTGTGCTTCAGAAGAATCCCGAACAGTTCCGCATACCGTTCATTAAGCTGTGTCTCAACTGAATCAGGGAGGCCTTCCACATAAGGATTAAGTGAGTCCCTGTATTCCGCCATACGTGATATTTCTGCGCCATAGAACTGAGTGGGTGTAGGTAATACATTGATCTCCAGTTCGGTGATCATAACCTTCATTCCAAGGGCGGCATATTCGCCTATGCTCTCGTCAATGATTTCCATGTCAGGTGAATCAAGGTGCCAGTGACCCTGGATACCCACGCCGTCAATGCGGATGCCTTTCTCCTGCAGATTTTTAACAATGGGGATCACCCCGGAACGCTTTGCTCTCTCTTCATTGTTATAGTCATTATAGTAAAGCTCAGCCTCCGGATCAGCCTCATGGGCAAAGGTGAATGCCTTTTCAATATAGTCTTCACCTATAATCTCGAGCCATTTTGTCTGACGCAGTGAACCGTCCTCATTCAGTGCCTCATTGACCACATCCCAGCCCAGTACCTTACCCCTGTAATGACCCACTACCGTGTGGATATGGTCTCTCATTCTTTCCAACAGGGCGTCACGTGTCAGCGGGTTGCCAAGAGAGTCCTGGAAAACCCATTTCGGTGTCTGTGAGTGCCATACAAGCACATGGCCTATGACTTTCATGCCATTGCGTTCCGCGAAATCCACTATGCTGTCGGCCAGGCCGAATTCATATCTCCCGGGCTCGGGATGGATACGCTCCCATTTCATTGCATTTTCAGCGGTGACTGAATTAAAGTGCCTGGCAATGAAAGGCATGGCCTGAGGATCAGCTCCGGAGACATGGACCCTGTTCATTGCAGTACCGATAAGGAAATATCCGTCATATGCATCCTTGAGCCCCTTATCATCATTTGAGCATGATAAAAGGAGCATCAGGGTCACTATGACTGCCGGCAGGATTATTCTTTTCATCAGGTAATTTTTTATTAGTTTATTGGTTCAATGGAACTTGCATGAGAAAATAATCATATTCTTATATGAGTTGCCGCTGATGCAAGTTTCATCTCAGTATTTTTTGTTCTTATTCAGTATAAGCCTTGCGTCTCTCGGCCAGTTCATCCTGCATCTGGTATTCCACCTTCTTACCGATGCCATAGATGAAGAGGGCTATTACGCACAGTGCCAGGGCTATGACCGGGAAGATGCTTACTGAGAGCCTGATGCCCTGAACGGCTGTAGGAGTCTGCACCACATTGGCAACATATCCGTATCCGTTGAGGAGCCATCCGGCCACGGCACCGCCGACTGCCAGGCCCACCTTGAGACCCACAACAATACCTGCGAAGACGATACCTGTAGCACGGCGGTTGAACTTCCATTCGGAGTAGTCGGCCACGTCAGCCATCATTGCCCAGGGCAGAGGCATTGTAACGCCCCATGAGAAGTTAAAGAGTATTGAGAGGATGAGTATTGCCCAGATGCCTGACGGTGGCACCACAAAGAAGAGGGCTGCCATTATGCCTGCAATGATGAGCCATGTCCTGAAGACATCTCTCTTGCCGAATCTCTTGGCCAGTGCGTTGCCGACTGCTATGCCGGGGATCGCACAGAGCTGACCTATAATATTAATAACGCTGAAGCTGTTGTCGGCATAATTGGCCCCTACGGAGGTCAGTTTCAGTCCTTCGAGCAGGCCAAAGAGCCCCTTGTCAATATTGACCAGGAATTCCCTCATGCTCTCAGGATCAAGATAGTACTTGAAGTAGTAGAGAAGGATGCTGTTTCGCATTGACAGGAAGATGAACATAAAGAGGAAGACGACGAACATCAGCACCCACTGCCTGTTGTTGATAAGGTCCGCGAGGTCCTGCTTCAATGACGACTTCTGCTGTGGCGGAGGAGCTATCCTCTCTTTAGTTGAGAAGAAGGTAATAAAGAAGAAGATTATGGCAAGGATACTGAAAATCCCCATTGTGATCTGGTACCCTTTTGCACTGTCACCGGCACCGAAGTGGTTTACCATTGGCAGTGTGAATCCCATGATGGCTATTGTAGCCAGTGTGACGACCACAAACCTGACCGAGGATAGGCTGGTGCGTTCCTTCATGTTGCCTGTGATCACGCCGCTAAGGGCTGAGTAGGGATTATTGTTTGCCGAATAGACGGTCAGCAGGAGCAGGTAGGTAATGTATGCATAGATCAGTTTTCCTGTCTGACTGAAATCAGGGGTTTTAAAGGCAAGATAGCCCAGCACGCCGAACGGTATCGCCGTCCACAGTATCCAGGGTCTGAATTTGCCCCACCGGGTGTTGGTACGGTCAGCCAGTGCCCCGAAGATGGGGTCACAGACCGCCCCCCACAGGCGGGCAATAAGGAATAGTGTTGCAGCGGCTCCTGCCGATAGTCCGAATGTATCTGTGTAGAAACTGAGCTGAAGCAGCATCATTGTCTGGAAGATGAAGTTGGCGGCACCGTCTCCCAGACTGTAGCCAAGCTTCTCCCTGAAAGCGAGTTTTCCTGTCGCGGATTGCATTGTCAATTGGTTAAAGAGTTACACTGATTGTTTAGGCATGTTCGCTGATGCCGGGCATGACAGTTCAATGCCCGGCCCAAAGCGTAACTAAAGTAGATAATCTGGATTAATTATGCAACCGATTGCAAAAAATAGTTCAAAAAATTTCAATAATAGCGGTTTTCTTACTTATTTTGAAGAATTATGACCGGAATGAAGAAAAAGGCCGAGGTCACCATCTATGACATCTCCAGGGCGCTGAATATCTCGGCCTCAACGGTCTCGCGCGGCCTTAACAACAGCCCGCAGGTAAGAAAGGAATTGCGCAGAAAGATATTGCAGACGGCACAGGAGATGGGCTACCAGCACAACAAGTTTGCCGCTAACCTGAGGCAGAAAAGGACAAGGACCCTCGGGGTGGTCATACCCCGGATAGACAGCCACTTCATGTCCACAGTCATCTCAGGCATGGAGAAGGTGGCCAATAATGCGGGCTACCAGCTTCTGATCAGCCAGAGCGAAGAGTCGGCCATCCTCGAGGAGGCGAATATCCAGGCCCTCTTCAACAGCCGGGTAGATGGCATGTTCGTATCACTTTCCTATGAAACAAAGAACAGTGACGGATTCAAAAACATACTGCGCAGGGATATCCCACTCGTCTTTTTCGACAGGGTGCTGGAATGCAACAACTGCGTAAGCGTGGTGATTGACAACTACCGGGCCGGATATGAGGCAACAGGGCATCTCATCAGACAGGGGTGCAAAAAGATTGTACACGTTGCAGGGAGCCTGAACAGGAACGTGTATAATGATCGTTACAGAGGTTACAGGCAGGCTTTGTCTGACAACTCACTGCCGTTTGACGAAAGGATGCTCATAGTGACGGATCTGGGTGACAACTCGGGAATGACAATACTTAACCACCTCCTGAACAACGGAACGATGCCTGACGGTATTTTCACGGCAAATGACAACTCGGCCGTCTCACTCATCTGCGAGCTCAAGAGAAAAGGATATCGGATCCCTGATGATATAGCCGTTGCGGGTTTCAATGACGACCCCGTCTCACGAATAGTGGAGCCCAACCTTACCACGGTTCATTACCCGGGCAGGGCAATGGGAGAGGTGGCTGCCTCAACCATGATACGGATACTCGAGGGGACACAGTACGAAAAGGTCAATACCATAACACTGACACATGAGCTCATTATAAGGCAGTCATCACTCAGGTCAGGCAAGGAATGACTATTATGATAAGGAGATCACTACTTATTATCTTTCTGCTGGCACCCCTGGCGGTAGCGCTGGCTGATGATGGTTACAGACTGTGGCTCGGGTATGACCGCATTACTGACAGGGTTTACCTGAGAGATTGCTCCCGGCGGTTTGAGAATGTCATGATCACCGGCACCTCTCCGGTGCTCAGAACCGCTCATGATGAATTAATAGCAGGCCTGGAAGAGATGACCGGACTGGAGATCAGGGAGGTGAATGCTCCCTCAGGACGGGGAACAATTATTGCAGGAACGTTTATTTCATCACCGCTTATCGCTTCGCTTCTTCCCAACATGGAACCGGGTACTACAGGAGAGGAGGGGTATATAATAAGAAGCTTCAGGCAGGGAAGGAGAATGATCACGGTGGTTGCCTCTGAAGGAGAGAGGGGTGTGCTTTATGGTATCTTCCATCTTCTCAGGATAATTGAGACAGAATCGCCTCTTGATGACCTCTCAATACTGGAGAAGCCTGCCGCAACCCTCAGGCTCCTAAATCACTGGGATAACCTTGACGGTACGGTTGAGAGGGGTTATGCCGGCGGATCAATATGGAACTGGCATCTGTTGCCTGATTATATCCATCCGCGTTATGTTGATTATGCCAGGGCAAATGCCTCCATTGGTATCAACGGAACTGTCATCACCAATGTCAATGCAAATGCGCTGGTATTAACCCCGCATTATCTCGCCAAAGTTGCTGCGCTGGCTGATGTGATGAGGCCTTACGGCATAAAAGTTTACCTTACTGCCCGCTTCAGCGCCCCGCAGGAGATTGGCGGTCTTAATACTTCCGATCCGCTTGATCCGGAGGTTATCCGCTGGTGGAAAGACAAGGTTGCAGAGATATGCGCCCTGATCCCTGATTTCGGTGGTTTTCTCGTCAAGGCCAACTCTGAAGGCCAGCCCGGGCCTCAGAACTACGGGCGCTCTCATGCTGACGGTGCCAATATGCTGGCAGCTGCCGTGGAGCCCTGTGGAGGGGTTGTCATGTGGAGGGCGTTTGTATATGATAATAATGTTCCCGTTGACAGGGCGAAGCAGGCTTATAACGAATTTGTGCCTCTTGACGGCACCTTCAGGGATAACGTGCTGGTGCAGGTAAAGAACGGACCCATCGACTTCCAGCCCAGGGAGCCCTATCATCCGCTCTTCGGTGCCATGCCCTCCACACCCTTGATGATGGAGTTCCAGATAACCCAGGAGTATCTTGGGTGCTCTACCCACCTTGTCTACCTTGCTCCCCTCTTCAGCGAGGTTCTTGAGAGTGACACCTATGCTGCCGGCCCTGGATCAGAAGTGTCAGAGGTTATTGACGGTTCTCTCCACGGCCACACCCTTACAGGTATGGCAGGTGTTTCCAATATAGGTACAGAAAGAAACTGGACGGGTCATCTCTTCGGACAGGCCAACTGGTATGCCTTCGGCCGGCTGGCATGGAACCCGCGACTGACTCCTGCTGAGATCGCTTCCGAATGGATCAGGATGACAATTACCCATGACCCTGACATTGAAGAGGTTATTGCCGGCATAATGCTCACGTCCAGGGAGACGGCGGTGAACTATATGACACCCCTCGGCCTGCACCACATCATGGCCGAAGGGCATCACTGGGGCCCGGGCCCGTGGGTTGACCGCGGACGACCGGACTGGACATCAGTCTATTACCACAGGGCTGACACATTCGGGATTGGTTTTGACCGGACACGGTCAGGAAGTGATGCCGTCAGCCAGTACTTCCCGCCTCGGGATGAGATCTTCAATGATCCGCAGAGATGCCCTGAGAATTTGTTGCTCTGGTTCCATCATCTGCCCTGGTATCATGTCATGAAATCAGGCAGGACACTATGGGATGAGATGTGCCTCACCTACCAGGAGGGAGTGGACACTGCTGAAGAGTACCGCCTACTGTGGGAGACGCTCAGGGGGAAGGTTGATGAGGGGCAATTTGAGCACGTAAGGCAGATGCTCGGAATACAGGCTGCGGAGGCACGCTGGTGGAAGGATGCCTGCCTGCTCTATTATCAGACATTTTCACGGATGCCCTTCCCTGAAGGGGTGGAGCAGCCACTACATAGCCTGGAATATTACCGCGGATTGAGATTCCATTATGTTCCAGGCATTTAGACATTATTAAACCAAGCGTATCTGACCTATGAATGACAGACACTGGGAGACCCTTCTTAAGGTTATCAACGGAGAAAAGACAGAAGAGAGGCCTGTGGGTTTCATCATTGACAGTCCATGGCTGCCCGGCTGGCATGGAACAACCATCCTTGAATATTT
The DNA here is from genome assembly GCA_012514255.1 of Bacteroidales bacterium. The sequence continues at coordinate 27,568 of JAAZAP010000295.1, forward strand.
CACTGATCCTGTCACCTGGTTCGAGTCTAACCTCCATGCGCAGGAAGCTTTTCCCGATGTGATGTTCCTGCCGGGCTTCTGGTCCGAGTACGGTATGTGCACTGAACCTTCTGCCTTTGGCACCAGGATGGTATGGACTGAGAACGACTTTCCTCACCCGGTTAAGCTGAACTGTTCCACCGAAGCCATATCGGCATTGACAAAACCCAATGTGAAGACTGACGGTCTTCTTCCCTTCGTCATAAGCCGTATGGCGAAATATGAGGATAAGGTCAAGACAACCGGATGTCACTACCGCTTTGCCGTCAGTCGCGGGCCACTCAATATAGCTTCCTTCCTCTTCGGGACTACCGAGTTCATGATGGCGCTGGCGGTCACCCCTGACGAAGCACAGAAGGCACTGACGGTAATTACTGACTTCGTCATTGACTGGCTGGAGCTGCAATATGCCAGGTTCCCTGACATAGAGGGAGTACTTGTGCTGGATGATATTGTGGGCTTCCTCGGACAACCTGACTTTGAGACATTCGTTCTGCCTCACCTGAAAAGAATTTACAGTACATTCAACCCGAAGGTTGGTTTCTTTCACAATGATGCGGCAGGCGTGATTACAGCGCAATACCTTAAGCAGATAGGTATCAACCTCTTCAACTTCAGTTTCAATCATCCGATCACTGAGATAAGAAAGCTTGCCGGTGAAGAGGTCATTCTTCTTGGCAACCTGCCGCCAAGGGATGTTCTTGCCATGGGTTCACCAGCCGACGTGGAGGCAGGCGTGAAGAGCATGATGCGCGAGGCTGCCAACACAAAGGGAATAATTTGGTCATGCGGGGGCGGCATGCCTCCAGATGCACCAACGGAAAATATCCGTACATTTATCTCGACAGTGAGAAATTATTCCTAAAACAGAATCCGTATGCTATTATTAGGTGTAGACCTTGGCAGCTCATCGGTGAAGGTATCCGTTATTGACGGAGAGACCGGCAGGGCTTTATCATCATCATCATACCCACCAACAGAGATGGAGATATCCGCTCCATATCCCGGCTGGGCCGAGCAGGACCCGGAAGAGTGGTGGAGCAACTTTGCCCTAGCTCTGGCAGCATGCCTTAAATCCCTGGGCGCAAAGCGAAAAGACATCGGCGCCATCGGCATCTCCTACCAGATGCATGGCCTGGTGGCCGTTGATAGGGATAAAAAAGTACTTCGCCCTTCAATAATATGGTGTGACAGCAGGGCAGTGGAGATAGGCGAAAGGGCGTTTGACAAGCTGGGAAGGGACTTCTGCCTGCATCATCTGCTCAACTCACCGGGCAACTTCACGGCCTCAAAGCTGGCATGGGTCCGGGAGAATGAACCTGATATTTTTGAGAGGATACATAAGATCATGCTTCCCGGGGACTACCTGGCCATGAGGATGACCGGTGAGATCAGAACCACCTTCTCAGGCCTCTCCGAAGGGATCTTCTGGGACTTCATGCGCAATGAGGTCTCCGAAGAGTTGCTTGATTATTACGGCATTGATCCCGCACTTCTGGCTGAGCCTGCTGAGTCATTCTCCATACAGGGAGAGCTGACCGGCAAGGTTGCTGAGGAACTTGGCCTGCCAGCCGGTATACCTGTCTCCTACAGGGCGGGAGACCAGCCTAACAATGCCCTGTCACTCAATGTGCTGAAGCCGGGAGAGGTGGCTACCACGGCAGGCACTTCTGGTGTCATCTATGGAGTGACCGACAAAACCCAGTTTGATCCGCTGTCACGGATCAACACTTTCCTGCATGTCAATCATACGGAGAGGCTGAACCGGCTGGGCGTGTTACTCTGCATCAACGGCACGGGGATACTGAACTCCTGGCTCAAGAAGAACACGGGAGCGGGACTGACCTATCCTCAGATGAATGATATTGCTTCCTCCGTGGAGCCAGGGAGCGAAGGACTATATATACTGCCATTCGGCAACGGGGCGGAGAGAATGCTGCGTAACAGGGATATCGGAGCCTCTGTCCATGGCCTCAACTTCAACATTCACGGGCAGGGTCATCTCTACCGCGCAGCCCAGGAGGCTATTGCATACTCCTTCCGCTTCGGGCTTGAGATAATGAAGGAGACAGGTATCAATCCCACCGTTATCCGGGCCGGCGAATCAAACATGTTCCTCAGCAAGGTCTTCCGTGATATACTCTCAAGCCTGACATCCACGGTGATTACCTTATATAATACTGACGGATCGGTTGGTGCTGCCCGCGGGGCAGGAATAGGATGCGGCTATTTCAAATCTGAGCAGGATGCTTTTGAAGGGCTTCAGATCACCGGATCCAGTGAACCTGACAATCAGCTCTCCATGATCTATGACTCAAAGTACATGGAATGGCTGGATATACTTCAGAATTACTTTTACGAATAATAATAACATTATGACTAAAAAGAGCAAAAGTGAAATTTTTCCCGGAATAGGGAAAATCAAGTATGAGGGCAGGGATTCAAAAAATCCCCTGGCATTTAAATGGTATGATCCTGAGGCAACCGTAGGCGGCAAGAAGATGAAGGATGTCCTTCGCTTTGCGATAGCTTACTGGCATTCATTCTGCGGTGACGGCCTCGACACCTTCGGTGCAAAGACAAGGGATTTCCCTTATGACGGACTGGAAGGTGATGACAGGATCAAGGTCAAGCTTGATATGGCATTTGAATTCTTTGATAAGATCGGAGCACCCTATTATTGCTTCCATGATACTGACCTTGTTGGTGACGGATCCGTATTTGAGATTGAAAAACGTCTTGAGAAATGGGTGCCGGTGATCAAGGCAAGGCAGAAGGAGACAGGTATGAAGCTTCTCTGGGGTACAGCCAATGTCTTTGGCAATCCCAGGTACATGAACGGTGCAGCCACCAATCCTGATTTTAATGTTTTGACCAATGTGGCCGTTCAGTTGAAGAACGCCATTGATGCCACCATAGCCCTTGGCGGACAGGGTTATGTCTTCTGGGGCGGACGTGAGGGTTATCTTACATTGCACAATACTGACATGAAGCGTGAGATTGAGCACCTGGCAATGATGCTCACCCTGGCGCGTGACTACGCACGCAAGAAGGGATTCAAGGGCACTTTCTATATTGAGCCCAAGCCCATGGAGCCCACCAAGCACCAGTATGACTATGATGCTGCAACGGTGGTTGGCTTTTTACGTCACTACGGACTTGACAAGGACTTTAAGCTAAATGTTGAGGTCAATCATGCAACCCTTGCAGGCCACTCTTTCCAGCATGATCTTCAGGTGGCTGCCGATGCCGGGATGCTGGGAAGCATTGATGCCAACAGGGGCGACTACCAGAACGGCTGGGACACCGATGA
>JAAZAP010000296.1 GCA_012514255.1 Bacteroidales bacterium
GCGGAAAGAGATAAAAATCATAATTGTTCTGACCCTGGTGATGTTTATGTCAGGATGCGCAGCGTTCAGAAAGGGAAAAGATACAGGTATGGTCACCGGCGATGTTGCTGTTGATTATAGCACTGTTACTGCCACTGTGATGAATAACAACATTACTGACAGGGGATTTGAAATAAGAAGGGGTAGTATTGAACTCGAGGGAACAGAGATAGAGGGAAAGTTTGGGCTGCATGCCCGGATGAACGGGAAGGGTGATTTTTATGCTTCAGTGCGGGGACCGCTGGGGATTGAACTGGCCAGGCTGCTGGCGGTGGGGAATGACATTGCGGCAATAGACAGATTTAACAGGAAGGTCTATCTGGGGAAAAAAGATGCCGTAATGAAAAAGAACGGATTACCTGTCGATTTCATGCAAATTCTATTTGGGGATCTGCCTGAGGAATTAAGCGGTGACTATACTGTAAACAGTTATAATGAAATGGTCATGATAAGCGGAAATGACGATTTCATGAGAGAACTGACAATATGTACAGATGAAATGAAAATATGCAGGGAGAAAATAGATGCAAATAGCACTGATCACCTGGTCTATCTGAACTTCTATGACTTCAAAAGTTCAGGAGGAAAGAAATATGCATCAAGAATCACGATGGAAGAGAAAAAGAGAATGTTTCACGTGAAACTATCAATTGATGATCTTGAATATGGATATGATTCTGATATAGAATTCAGTTTACCATCATATACCAGGGAAAATCTGTGAAAGCAAAGCTCTTCATACTGATTTTGATTGGCTTATACCCGGTTGTTCTGACAGGACAGACAAGAGCAGAACTTGAAGAAATGAGAAAAAAGAATCTTCAGGAGATTGAATATGTTAACAGAATGCTGAAGACAACTGCCTCACAGAAGAAAGATAACATAAATGAATTGAGGGTTATTGGAAAACAGCTGAATCTGCGGGAGAATCTGATAAATGAATACGGTCAGGAGATTGGTCTGCTTGAATACAGGATCGGCCTTAACCGGATTGCCCTGGAGATGCTTGAACAGGACCTGAACAACCTGAAGAAGGAGTATGCCTGGGCCATAGTAAGCGCATACAAAGCAACAAAAGGCACCCCGGCGCTTGCTTTCATTCTGTCATCATCAGACTTCAACCAGGGATATAAGAGGTTGAAGTATATTCAGCAGACTGCAAAATACAGGAGAAACGAAAGTGAGACAATAGCCGCACTGTATAATGAGCTAAACAGTACAAAAAGCAGACTGGAAAGAGACAGAAAGAATGTAAATGAACTAAAGAAGAAAGAAGAAAGGCAGAAGCAGATGCTCCGGGGCGAACAACGTCAGAAGGAGAGACTGGTGAGCAATCTGAGCCGTAAGGAGAGGCAGCTTAAACAGGACCTGGAAGAAAAGAGAAGAATAGCCAGGCAGATAGAAAAAGAAATTGAACGCCTGATAGAGGAAGAAAGGAAAAGAAGTACAACTGATCCAATGAGTAATGAAATGCGTGTTATTGGCGAATCATTCGGGGAGAATCGGGGACGCCTGCCCTGGCCGGTGGAACGAGGAATAATAACAGGACATTTTGGCTTGCAACCGCATCCTGTTTTGAGGAATGTGACTGAAGAAAATATCGGAATTGAGATTACATCTAGCGGCGGAACGAAGGCAAAAGCAGTATTCAAGGGAAAAGTTGTAAGAGTTTTTGCCATATCAGGTGCTAATATGGCTGTTATCATCAGGCACGGTAAATTCCTGACGGTATACCAGAACCTTATTAATGTTGATGTAAAGGCTGAAGATGATGTTGAAATCGGACAGTCGCTGGGTGATGTATATGTTGATAATGGGAGCGGAGGAAAGGCTGTGTTGAAATTTATGGTGTACGAGGAAAAGAAAAAGCTTGACCCGGAGCAGTGGCTTACAAAAAAATGAGTAAATTTTGCAACAAATAAATAACCTGTCAGTTAAAATTTGTGATAGGTATTCAGGAATGGAAAGCATTAGTATTAATTCAGACGTAGAAAAATTGCGCGTTGTAGAGACGCTGGTAGATACATTGTCGAAGAGACTTGGTATCTCAGATGAGGTATATGGTAAAATATTGATCTCAACTGTTGAGGCAGTTAACAATGCAATTCTTCACGGGAACAAGGGACATGCTGAAAAAATGGTAACGGTTGACTTCACTGCGGATGGAAATTTGTTTGAGGTATCTGTGACAGATGAGGGTGAAGGATTTGAATACGATAATATTCCTGACCCTACTGACCCGGCTAATATAGAAAACCTGCATGGCCGCGGAGTATTTATTATGAGAAGCCTGGCCGATGCCATTGAGTACAATGAGAGCGGTAACCAGGTTACCATGAGATTTAAATACTGATGCCTTGAGAATAGGCTTTCATTACGATATCGGGAAATTCAGACTGCGCGACAGCAGGATAATTAAGAAAATTGCTTCCAGAATTATAAGCGATGCCGGAATGAAAACCGGCATTGTTGATATCATAATAACAAGCGACGAGAAAGTTTATGAAATAAACAGAGAGTTTCTCGGACACGATTATAATACTGATATAATTACATTTAACTACAACAAGGGAAGTTTCATCAACGGGGAGATATACATTAGCGAACCAAGAGTGAGGGAAAATGCCCGGAAGTTTAACACTGACTTCAAAACGGAAATGAGAAGGGTTGTTTTTCATGGATTCCTCCACCTATGCGGATATGATGACAATACAGCGGGAGAGAAGAAGAAGATGTCAGAAATGGAAGAGTTGTATCTGGACCTATCATATGCCGAATGAATTTCAAATATGATATAATTGTTGTCGGTGCTGGCCACGCCGGCTGTGAGGCTGCACATATTGCCGCTGTAATGGGCGCAAGGACAATGCTTGTTACAATGGATATGACAAAGCTTGCGCAGATGTCATGTAATCCCGCCATAGGTGGCATCGCTAAGGGGCAGATTATCAGAGAAATAGATGCACTTGGGGGAATAAGTGCCATAGTAACAGACAGGACAATGATCCAGTACAGGATGCTTAACAGGAGCAAGGGTCCTGCGATGTGGAGTCCCAGGGCACAGTGTGACCGTATGCTGTTCAGTCTTGAGTGGAGGAAGATACTGGAGAACACAGATAATCTGAATATCTGGCAGGAACAGGCAAGAAGACTCATAATAGAAAATGGCAAGGCAAAGGGTATCGTAACCACGTTTGGGACTGAATTCCTTGCTGATGCAGTTATTCTGACTAATGGAACATTTCTTAACGGACTGATGCATGTGGGCTTCAGCACAATGCCGGGTGGAAGGTCTGGCGACCCGGAATCGCAGGGATTAAGTGACCAGTTAAGGGAGCTGGGTTTTGAAGTGGATCGGCTGAAAACAGGGACCAGCGCAAGGGTAGACGGCAGGAGCGTGGATTTTTCAGCCATGACAGAACAAAACGGTGACGGTGACGGAAGATGTTTTTCCTATATGCATGACAGTATAAGAATTGAGGACGAAAGAAGCTGTTTTATCACGCATACAAACGAAAAGGCACATGACATACTGAGAAAGGGTCTTGAATTTTCACCACTGTATCAGGGAAGGATAAAGGGACGCGGACCAAGGTACTGCCCGAGCGTGGAGGACAAGATCGTGACGTTTGCCGATAAGGAGTCGCATCAGCTCTTCCTGGAGCCGGAGGGATGGGAAACAAATGAATACTATATAAATGGTTTTGCAAGCAGCCTCAAGCTGGAGACACAAATAGAAGCTCTGAAGCAGATACGCGGGCTTGAAAACGTTGAGATACACAGGCCGGGATATGCAATAGAATATGACTTCTTCCAACCAACACAACTAAGACATACACTGGAGACGAAGAGGATCTCAGGACTTTACTTTGCAGGACAGATAAACGGAACCACCGGATATGAGGAAGCTGCCGCACAGGGAATAATGGCAGGTATCAATGCAGTGCTGAAGTTGAGAAAATTAAAGCCATTCATTCTGAAAAGAGATGAGGCGTATATCGGAGTGCTGGTAGATGACCTGGTAACGAAAGGAGTTGACGAGCCCTACAGGATGTTTACATCAAGGGCGGAATACAGAATATTGCTCAGACAGGATAACGCGGATGAACGACTGACACCTAAGGCTGTTGACATTGGTACTGCATCAATGAAAAGAGTTGAAAGGATGAAGAGCAAATATGAGCAGGTAAATGAAGTAATAGAATTTTTAAAGAATGTAAGTATTTCACCTGAGAAGGTGAATGTTTTCCTGAAGGAGAGAGGTACGGCAGAAATAAGTCAGAAAATTAAAGCTGTGAATCTTGCAGGCAGGCCACAGGTGGAACTTAAAGATCTGCTCCGGGAGATCCCCGGAAATGATATGCTTGCCTGCCAAAATTCTTCAAGAAAAATGGAGATTATTGAAGCAGCGGAAATAAAAATCAAGTATTCTGGCTACCTTGAGAGAGAAAAAGGAATTGCGGACAAAATAAAAAGACTTGAAGATCTTAAAATACCGGATGAAATAGCTTACGAGGAGTTGACATCAATCTCTACAGAGGGAAGGGAAAAGCTTTCAAGAGTCCGGCCGGCAACGATAGGCCAGGCATCAAGAATTAGCGGAGTAAGCTCATCAGATGTTTCAATTCTTATTATGTATCTTGGGAGATAATAACAGTGTTCCACGTGGAACACGTTTTTTCAGGATAATATGATTATTACAGGAAAGATTATTGATGTGCATAAAAGGCGCATCTATCCGGGAACTGTTACTATTACAGCAGGGAAAATAGAGTCGATCAGCGAAACCGATGAGGCTCCGGAAATCTATATAATGCCAGGACTGGCTGACGCGCATGTGCATATTGAAAGCAGTATGCTTGTGCCATCACATTTTGCCGTGGCAGCCGTCAGTCATGGAACAATAGCCGTGGTGGCTGATCCGCATGAGATAGCCAATGTGCTGGGCAGGGATGGAGTGGAATTTATGCTTGACAACGCGGCAAATGTGCCGATGAAGATGATATTCGGAGCTCCTTCCTGCGTTCCGGCAACATCCTCTGAAAGCGCTGGCGCAAAAATAGGATCTGCTGAAATACGAAAAATGCTTGAAGAAGGGAAAGTAAAATTCCTGGCGGAAATGATGAACTTCCCGGGTGTCATCTATGACGATGGAGAAGTGCATGCAAAACTGGAGGCAGCAAGAAATGCCGGCGTGCCGGTTGACGGACACGCACCGGGCCTTACCGGCGAAGAGCTTAAGAAATATATCTCTGCCGGAATTTCAACAGATCACGAATGTACATCACTGGAAGAAGCCCTGGAAAAAGTTTCCGCAGGGATGAAAATACTCATCAGAGAGGGAAGCGCCGCAAAAAACCTCGAAACACTTGCGCCACTCCTGAACTATTACCCTGATGAGGTAATGCTATGTACCGATGACCTTCACCCGGAAACCCTGGCAAAAGGACATATAAACAAGATGGTGGCACGACTCATATCCATGGGATATGACATGTTCAACGTCATCAGGGCAGCATCTTCAAATACCTTTAAGCATTACAGGATAAACGCGGGACAACTGAGACCGGGAGAACCGGCCGACTTTATCATTACCGATGATCCGGCCAGGATGAATATCATTCAGACATGGATAGACGGCCAGTGCGTATATGATGAAGGCAGAACACTCTTTACACCCGGAGAGGTGCAGAAAGTGAATAAATTCAAATGTACCCGCCTGCTGCAGGATGAAATAAGAGTTATCAATGAAGGAAACAAGATTAATGTAATTGTTGCCAGAAACGGTGAATTGCTGACTGACTCCGAAATAGTCAAAACAGGTGAGGAGCCCTTTGTCATGCCAGACACAGATAATGATATCCTGAAAATTGTTGTGAAGGAACGATACAATGACAAACCTCCGGCTATGGCATTTATAAAAGGATTCGGACTGAAAAGGGGTGCCATAGCCTCATCCGTAGCCCATGACAGTCATAATATAATTGCCGTGGGCACAAATGACCGTGATATTGTGGCTGCAATAAACCTGATAGTGGATGCCGGCGGCGGAATGTCAGTGGTATCTGAAGATGGAGAATCTATGCTGAAATTGCCCGTTGCCGGAATAATGTCTGATATGCCTGTTACCGCTATGGCTTCACGTTACGAAACACTATCAGAATCAGCTAAAAGCCTGGGCTGCAGACTGGGCGCTCCCTTTATGACTCTCTCCTTCATGGCCCTGCTGGTCATACCGAAACTCAAGATCAGCGATAAAGGTCTGTTCGACGGCATTGCGTTCCGCCATATACCTCTCTTTGTTCCAAATCCATATGATAAGTACCGCACCTGATTGCTATACATAGCCTATTTGGCGACATAATGCCATAATTTACAGATGTTTAGTGGTAGTAAGTCGTACATTGGCCTGTCCTGTCCCCGGCATCTGACCGCCGGCATTCTTCTTTCCTCACTAACTGTATCTGTCAGATGGAACACGCATGAAACCTGATAATAAGGTCCATCTTCAAATACTATCTCCTTTAAGTTTCCCTGGAGGAATGGCGCTCGCATGAACCGGTATCGACAAATACTCCTGTGAGCTCCTGCTCAGTCAGGTTTAATAACCTTATCGGGGGAAAATCAGATGTGCCGATAATCAAGATATCAATCATACTAGAATTAATGCGCTGATTTACAACAATATACCAAAAATGCAAGGATCGATCATATCACTATTTTTATTAAATTTGTCCTTTACATAAAAGTCCAAAGATTACCGGACAGGAAGAGCTTTGAGCGAGACAGATAACATAAAATCAGTTGTATCAATGTTGCCGGACAAACCCGGTGTGTACCAGTTCATTGACGCATCAGGTACCATGCTCTATGTTGGGAAAGCCCGCAGCCTTCGCAAACGCGTTGCTTCATACTTCACCGGGAACCAGTCAGGCAAAACACGTGTAATGCTCTCACGTGCAACAGACCTTCGTCATATTGTGGTTGATAATGAATCCGAGGCACTGTTGCTTGAAAACAGCCTGATCAAGAAGCACCAGCCGAGGTATAACATAATGCTCAAGGATGACAAGACCTATCCCTGGTTATGCGTTAAGAAAGAGCACTTTCCAAGGGTCTTCCTGACGCGAAAACTAATCCCTGACGGCTCATCTTACTATGGACCCTACACCTCAGTACCTGCAGTAAAAACCCTGCTTGAGTTTATACGTCACCTCTTTCAGATACGTACATGCTCCCTGCCGCTGACAGAAAGATCAATTGCTGATGGCAAGTACAGGGTATGCCTCGAGTATCACATGGGAAACTGCAAGGCACCCTGCGTGGGTTTGATTGACGAAACAGAATATAACCTGCAGATAGAGAGGATAAAAGAGATTATCAAGGGCGATCTGTCAGGAGTAAGCGCCTACCTTGAATCACTGATGAAGCAGTTTGCTGCCGAACTAAGGTTTGAAGAGGCCCAGAAAATCAAGGAAAAGCTGGATCAACTGGCCAAATACCGCAGTAAATCAGTGGTTGTCAACAGTTCCGTCAGGAATGTCGATGTTTTTGGGTACTCAGTAGACGCGGGTTCAATGTATGTTAGCTATATGAAAGTTGTTTCAGGCGCCATCGTGCAGTCGTGGTCCGTTGAGCTTAAGATACGTCTGGAAGAGGACAGGGAGTCTCTTTTATCAACCGCTGTCACCGAGATCAGGCAGAGGGTATCAAGTGACTCACCAGAGATTATTGTTCCGTTTATGCCTGATATTCTGATAGATACCGTAAGGTATTCCGTTCCGAAACGAGGTGATCGTCACAAGTTACTGGAGCTTGCCAGCAGAAATGCACTGTTCTTCAGGCTGGAAAGGGAGAAGAAAGCGGCTGAACGATCAAAGGAATCCAGGACTGAAAGGAACCTGGAAAAGATGAAGAATGATCTTCACATGCCGGTAATCCCGGTTCATATTGAATGTTTTGACAACTCCAACATACAGGGTGAATCAGCGGTGGCTGCATGTGTTGTTTTCCGTAACGGCAAACCAAGCAACAGGGAGTACAGGCATTTCAACATCAGGACGGTTACCGGGTCTGACGATTATGCTTCAATGGAAGAGGTAATTTACCGTCGTTACAGGCGAATGCTGGATGAGAAGAGGCCTCTCCCTCAGCTGGTGGTCATTGACGGTGGCAAGGGACAGCTCTCTTCAGCCGTGAAGAGCCTCTCGGCACTGGGCCTGAGAGGGAAAATCACGGTGATAGGCATAGCAAAAAAGCTTGAAGAAATATATTTCCCTGGTGATTCAGTTCCGCTCTACCTTGACAAGAACAGTATAACCCTGAAAATAATTCAGCATCTCAGGAACGAAGCCCACAGATTCGGCATAAACTTCCACAGGGAAAAACGCAGCTCGGGCATGAACCGGTCAATCCTGGATGAAATTCCGGGGATAGGGGAGAAGACGAAAGAGCTTCTCCTGAAAGAATTTGGTTCTGTGAAAAGAATTTCAGAGACATCCCTGGCGGAGCTGGAAAGGGTTGCTGGAAGGAAAAAAGCCGCTATCCTGTTTCAAAAACTTAAAAAATGATTTTTTTCCACGTGGAACAATAGACATTGCTTCCCGTCATAAAATGCAGAATTACAGAAGGTAATGACCTGTTACCTGCTTTCTTTGCTTCGCGAGAATTAAAAATTTCCGGTCAGCCGGGTAATCCCCCGAAGATTTTCTTCAGAAAACGGTGAAAGGAATGAATGCCGTCGGGTTTCCAGAACATAAGTATGCACTGATTATGGATCAGGTTGATCTCTTCCTTTTCCAGTTCTGCAATTGTCTCCTTTGTTTCTGCGCCCTGCTGGATCCAGAGATCCTTTATCCCGTGTCCGATAGTTTCCCTTGCCACCGAAAGGGTTTCGTTCTTCGGTGTCATAAAGATGACTCCCCTGATGTCTTCAGGCAGGTCACTTACGGTGCTGTAGCATTTTACCCCGTCGATCATTTCGGCGGAAGGATTGACCGGTACCACGTCCATCCCTTTTTTGCGCAGGTCTCTGAACATAACCTGTCCGAACTTCTTCGGATCACGTGACACTCCTGCAATGGCATATGTGCCAAGTGAAAGAAATCTGTTAACGTCTTTCATTTTCCCCTTAGTGTTGAAAATATTACGAATTCAATAAGCGCCGATCTGGTTTCAGAGTCGGGGTAATCATCCAGGATCCGGATTGCCCTGTCTGAATACTCCTTCATTTTTGATTCCGCATACTCAAGTCCCCGATATTTCCTGACGAATCCAATTACCTCCCTGATCTCGCTGCGGCCCTTTCTCCGGTTACGCAGCAGCCGCAGGATGTGACGTCTTTCCAGCGGCCCTGCTTCCCTAAGGGCATGAATCAGCGGCAGTGTGATCTTCTTTTCCTTGATGTCATTACCCTCTCTTTTGCCTGTAAGACCGTTCCCTGTATAGTCAAGGAGATCATCCTTGATCTGGAATGCAACGCCAATATTTTCTCCCAGATCCTTCATGCGGGCTATGGTCTCCCGGTCTTCTGTCACCGAGCTGGCTCCACAGGCAGTGCATGCGGAGATGAGGGCCGCGGTCTTCATCCTGATGATCCTGAAATAGTCTTCCTCCCTGATATCAAGCTTGCGTGTCTTCTGCAGCTGCACCAGCTCTCCCTTTACTATTTCCCTCACCGCATCGGACACTATGCCGAGCATTTCGAATCTTTGCTTCTCAACGCTTATAAGCATGCCCTGTGCCAGGAGGTAATCACCCACAAGTACGGCTATCTTGGAATTGTACAGTACGTTTATGGAAGGCAGACCTCGCCGCTCGGAAGCATCGTCAACCACATCGTCATGAACCAGTGTGGCTGTATGAAGCAGTTCAATGAAAGTGGCTGCAATAAAAGTTGTTTCATTAACCGTACCATTGAGCCTGGCCGTCAGAAAGACCAGCAATGGCCTCATCTGCTTGCCCTTGCGTCGGATAAAATTGCTCAGGATGACATGAAAGAAGGGAATATCACTCTGCAGGGTACGTCTGAAGTAGGCTTCAAAATCACGCATCTCCGCCGCAACCGGTCTCTTTATGTCTGAAAGGTTTGCCATCCGCTGATGATGGAACAGATATCAAAAATAAGACAAATTGCCGAACAATTTGTTCTGATGAAGCGGTAACATGACTATCAGCCCGTAACCAGGGCGACAATTGCCGGCCGGCTGCTTTCTAATGGTGTTCTCCCAGGAACTTCTTCTGGAAGACGAGAATTGCCAATACCCCGGTGGTGATTGATGCGTCAGCCAGGTTGAATACCGGCCTGAAGAAGATGAACGACTGTCCGGGCCTGAAAGGCGACCAGTCGGGCCAGCTTGCATCAATTATCGGGAAGTAGAGCATATCCACAACCCTGCCCAACAGGAAGGAGGAATATCCTCCTCCCTCGGGGAACAATACAGCCGGGGTGTGCCAGCTCTCGCTGAAGATCATGCCGTAGAAAGCGCTGTCAATGAGGTTACCTGCCGCGCCGGCAATGATGGCGCTTACAGAAAGGATCAGCCCTGTATGCGCGTTCTTTTTAATTATGCTGTCAAGGTACCATGATATTCCTGCAATGGCCACCATCCTGAAGACGGAGAGAGCTATCTTACCGGTTTTACCGCCCCATTCCATTCCGAAGGCCATACCGTTGTTTTCCAGGAAATGTATCCTGAACCAGTTACCCAGAACAGGGATCTCCTGACCGATAACCATATTTGTCTTAACGATGATCTTTACAACCTGGTCAACAATCAGGATTGAGAAGATAAAAAGAAGGGCTTTTGTCCGGTTTGACATCAGAGTTCAATTTTGCCGCAAAATAACAAAAAAACAGTAATCACCTTATCCTGCAGGGTATAGCGGGCAACTTCACAGTTCCCCATTCCGGGGCAGGGATCAGTAATAGAGGAATCTCTTGATCTTCAGGGTGGCGGTCTTCTGGAACGGTTCCGGCTGGTATACCACGAGCTGCAGCTGGCTGTACCTGTTGACTTTTGCATTGACATATCTCTGCAGGTCTGCCAGGTAATCATTTATTATCTGCTCGGCCTGCTGGGTAAAATCATGCTTCATCTGGGCATACTTTGCCTGCAACTCCTCCAGGTTCAGGTGAACCATGGCAACCAGCTTGCCCTTTTGCTGTACTACCAGTGATTCAATCACATGTCCGAAATCATTGATGACTGATTCAATCTCTTCCGGGTAGATATTCTCACCGCTTGCACCTACTATCATGTTTTTCAGCCTGCCTTTTATGCTCAGGTAGTTGTGGCGCCCGATCACTCCAAGGTCGCCCGTGCGGAACCAGCCGTCAGGTGTTATCACCTCGGCGGTCATAGCCGGATCTTTGTAGTAACCTTTCATCACATTATGTCCCCTGGCCCATATCTCTCCCTCGCCGGTGACCGGATCAGGGTCGTTGATCCTGAGTGTTACTCCCTCCATTGCCGGTCCTGTGGAACCGAGCCGGCATGTGCCGACAACGGTTCCGGCAAGCAGGGGAGAGGTCTCCGTCAGACCATAACCGATTGCATACGGGAATCTGGCATCAAGCAGGAACTGTTCCACCGTAGGATTGAGCTTTGCTCCTCCGATGCCGAAGAATCTGAGCCTGCCGCCAAATGCCTCGTATATTTTCCTGCCGGCAATCCTGTTGAGCAGACGGCGGAAAGGAGGCATGCGGTAAAGAAATCCCATTACCCTGCTCTTATTGAAAGTTGGGGCAACCTTGCCAAAATAGACTTTTTCCATTATCAGCGGCACGGTAAGCATAGTGGTTGGCCTTACCTCCTTCAATGCCGGCAGCAGAACGGAGGGAGTGGGTGCTTTGCGCAGATACCATATCATTGCCCCGTTGAAGACAGGAAGAACCAGCCCCAGAGTCTGCTCATAGCTGTGCGAGAGCGGAAGAATTGAAAGGAAAACATCGCTCTCCACCACATACTGGATTTTCATTACCTGCCTGGCTGTGAAGCAGATGTTCCTGTGCGTGAGCATCACACCCTTTGATTTGCCGGTGGTACCTGAAGTATAGATGATTACAGCCAGATCCTCCTCTTCCACATTGTGTTTTCCCGAGGGTACCGAACCTGCCTGAAAGCTCTTGCCGTTGGAGCCCGTGATAATTCTGAAATCATCAGTGGCTATCACTGTCTCCAGGGTTGCAGAATGATAACCCGAAACCTTATGTAACAGATTATCAGACACTATAAGTACTCTTGCACCGGAGTGGTCCAGCACATTGGCAATCTCTACCGGCGTAAAGTCAGGCAGTATGGGAACGGCCACTGCCCCCATCATGGTAATGGCGAAGTAGGATGCACCCCAGTTGGGCATACTGGTACTGAGTAGTGCCACCCTGTCACCGGGTGTTACGGAATAGTCCTCAAGAAGCTTAATTACTGACATTATTCTGGCCTCAAGCTGAAAATATGTAATTACTTCTTCTCCCACAAAACCCATTGCCCTGTTCCGGCCGTGCTTCCTGAAGCTCTCTCCTGCAAGGAATGGGATAGTCAACAACTCGTTATTATTCATTGGTTTCTAATATATTGGCCGCAAAGATACTCTTTTATTAATATGTCAGACATGTAAACGTGCAATTATCATACAGAAATATGCTGACAAACAAAAATCGTTTTAAATAGTTTATTTTTGCAGATACCAAAATAATTGCAACAATGACCCTGATCCGGGTAACAAAAGAATTCCGCTTTGAAATGGCCCACGTTCTGTGGAATTATGACGGTCCGTGCCGTAACGTACATGGTCACTCCTACATTCTGTATGTAACCTTTGCCGGCGAGCCGGAAAATAATCCTGACAGCCCGCGAAACGGAATGGTGTTAGATTTCGGCGACCTGAAAAAGATTGTCCATGAACATGTTGTTGACCGGTTTGATCATTCACTCATGGTTTCAGGTCAGGCCCCGGCAGAGATGATTGAGAGTTACCGCAAGCATTTCGGGAATGTCATTGTCTTGCCGTTCCAGCCCACCTGTGAGAATCTTGTTGCAGAGGTGGCCGCAAGGCTTGCGGGCAGGGTCCCCCCAGGGGTCTTCCTGCACAGCGTCAGGTTATATGAAACAGCTACCGCTTATGCCGAGTGGTATGCATCAGACAACAGTTGATGACACAGGAAAACGACAAAAGACTATTTCTACTTGATGCTTATGCCCTGATTTTCAGATCATATTATGCATTCATCAGAAATCCCCGCGTAACCACGAAGGGGATGAACACCTCGGCCATATTCGGGTTTCTGCTCACCCTCCAGGATCTGCTCTCAAAACAGAAACCGTCACATATTGCCGTTGTCTTTGATCCGCCCGGACCCACCTTCAGGAATGAGATCTATCCTCAATACAAGGCCAACCGGGACGCCACCCCGGAGGACATCAAAATAGCAGTTCCATGGATCAAGAGGCTGCTTGAGGCTTACCGCATTCCGGTGATAGAAGTCTCCGGTTTTGAGGCTGATGATGTTATTGGAACACTGGCCCGCAAGGCGGCCGAAGAGGGATTCACCGCCTATATGATGACCCCGGACAAGGATTTTGCCCAGCTGGTCACTGACAGCGTGATGATGTACAGGCCGGGACGCTCCGGAGGGGAAGCAGAGATTTGGGGCCATGATGAAATTGTCCGGGAGTATGGTGTTCCTCCATCAAATATCACCGATCTTCTCGGGCTGATGGGAGACACTTCCGACAACATTCCGGGAGCGCCCGGAATAGGCCCTAAAACGGCCTGTAAGCTCATCGGGGAACACGGAAGCATAGAGAGCCTTCTCGACAACACATCCATGCTCCAGGGCCGCCAGAAAGATATTATAGAGCAAAACAGAGAACAGATACTTCTTTCAAAACGACTGGCCACCATAGAACAGAATGTGCCGGTGGGATTCAGGCATGCCGATTATCACAGGAGTGATGCTGATATTTCCGAACTGCGAAAGATCTATGAAGAGCTGGAGTTCCGAACCTTTGCAGCACGCCTTTCTGCCTCAGAGGGTCAACCGATGCAGGCTGCTGATGTCATGGAAAATCCCATTCAGTACCCGGCGGCGGATGCCGCTGCCTCTGGTACTGTCCCTCAACAGGCTGCCGGCGATGCCCAGGGAACACTCTTTGGCGTGTCGGCCGCTGAGGAAACCGGCCGGAAGGCAAATATCAATAACACGCCCCATAACTATACCCTGATTGAGACAGCAGAGGAGGTAAAGGCATTTGCCTCAGCGCTTGCCGGATTGAATGATTTTTGTTTTGATACCGAGACCAGTTCCCTTGATCCGCTGAACACCCAGCTTGTTGCTATTGCCTTTTCCTGGGAAAAGGGCAGCGGCACCCTGCTCTGGCTCCCGACTGAAAAGGAAGAGTCACTCAGGCTGCTTAAGCCTCTCAGACCCGTTTTTGAAAACAGGAATATTCGTAAGACCGGTCAGAATCTTAAATTTGACATACAGGTACTTTCCGGTTATGGCATAGACGTCAGGGGGGCACTCTTTGACACCATGCTGGCGCACTATCTGCTTGAGCCTGACATGCGCCATAATATGGACCTTCTGGCAACGCAGTACCTGGATTATGAGCCGGTCCGGATAGAGGAACTCATTGGCGAACGTGGTCCAAGGCAACGCACGATGAGGGATGTTGAAAAGGAGAAGATCAGGGAATATGCAGTGGAAGACGCCGATGTGACATGGCAGCTCATGAAGCACTTCGGGCCCAGACTAAGGAAAGAGGGGCTTGACACCCTTGCCGAAGAAATAGAGATGCCGCTCATCAGGGTTCTGGCAGCGATGGAACGCGAGGGAGTCCTGGTAGATGAGAGTGTTCTTAAGAATTATGCCGTTACTCTCAGGGAAACGATAATCAGTCTTGAGCAGGAGATATACTCTCTTGCCGGCCAGGAGTTCAATATCTCTTCGCCAAAGCAGCTCGGAGATATACTCTTCGTGAGGCTTCGCCTCGATGACAAGGCGAGGCTTACAAAAACCAAACAATACCGGACTGACGAGGAGGTACTGCAGCGCCTTACTGCAAAGCATCCCATAATAGCAAAGGTTCTGGAATACAGGGGACTGAAGAAGCTGCTCTCAACCTATGTGGAAGCTCTCCCCCAGCTTATTGATCCCGGGACAGGAAGGATACACACCACATACAACCAGGCTGTTGCCTCCACCGGCAGGCTCAGCTCCACCAATCCCAACCTCCAGAACATACCCGTGCGTGATGCCGAAGGGAGGGAGATACGCAAGGCATTCATCCCGGCCCCGGGCAAGATATTCCTGAGTGCCGACTATTCACAGATAGAGCTGAGGCTGATGGCTCACCTGAGCGGAGATGAAGCAATGGTCTCCGACTTCCTGTCGGGTCAGGACATTCACGCTGCCACTGCCTCCAAGATCTTTGGAGTTCCTGTTCAGGAGGTGACCCGTGAGATGCGTGCCAGGGCCAAAACCGCCAATTTCGGGATCATTTACGGCATATCGGCATTTGGCCTTTCCGAACGGCTGACCATCGGGCGCAAGGAAGCCAAAGAACTGATTGATGGCTACTTCACTTCTTATCCCGGGGTTAAGGCATATATGGATGAGAGCATACGGAAAGCCAGGGAACAGGGTTATGTTACAACCATGTTCGGTCGGCGCAGATACCTGCCTGACATTCATTCAAGGAACCAGGTGGTGAGGGGCAATGCCGAGCGCAATGCCATAAATGCACCCATTCAGGGAAGCGCCGCTGATATAATCAAGATTGCGATGGTAAGGATTGCTTCAAGGCTGGAGCGTGAGATGCCTGCGGCAAAGATGATCTTGCAGGTTCATGACGAACTCATCTTTGAGGTTGATAGCGATTGTGTTAAAAAGCTGGCCGCAATTGTGAAGGAGGAGATGAAGGGTGCCGCGCAGCTTAAAGTACCCCTGGAGGTGGATACAGGAAAGGGGAATAACTGGCTGGAGGCTCACTGACAATGGGAGAGGAGATAAAGGTACTTTATTTCGGAACCGCAAGGGAAACTGCCGGAAAAAATGAAGAGCTGCTGATGGCAGAGGATACGGCCGATCTGCGTAGTCAGCTGATGCAAAAATACCCCTCCCTGGCCAATATACCCTTCAGGATGGCTCTCAACAAAGCATTGCTCAGGGCAGATGCACCGCTGAAAAGAAACGACATAATTGCAATACTTCCTCCGTTTCAGGGAGGGTGAGCCATTACGGCCTGATAAATGAATCCCGTATGATCGGGAGCTCACGCAAGAACCTGATTATAAGGCATTATGAAAGATCCATTCTGCTAATGAATTAATTACATATAACCTATAGCTATAAATTTTTCATAAACGAATGAAAAACAGGTATCTGATCGGGGGACCGATAACACCTCTTCTCATTTCCGAACTGATGACCATGGGCAATGATGATGCCGGCACCGGTGCCGTCTCAGTTTTCATCGGCAGAGTTCGCAATGATGAGGTTGATGGCAAAAGAGTAACAGCGATAGAGTATTCGGCTTACGAAGAGATGGCCGCAAAAGAGGCTGATGAGATCATCATGACGGTCAAAGGCGCATTCAGCGATGTCAGGTCAGTAATAATTCTCCACTCCACGGGGGTGGTCAGGTCCGGAGAGGCATCGCTCTTCATCATGGTAACCTCTGGCCACCGTGATCATGGAACACGTGCCTGCAGGCATGCCCTTGAGATGGTGAAGGAACGCCTTCCCATCTGGAAAAAGGAGTTATTCTGATTTATCGGGGCCGGTCATTCAGATACTGTCAGGAGCGCTGAGCAGAGAGATATAGCGGTCTCGCTCACCTGCAATCCTGATGGCTTCCCTTATCTGGGTGTCACGGCTGATGGAATACTCTACCATTCCCTTGTCATAAAAGTACCTGCCTGCCAGTTCTGATTCAATCAGCTCTGTCACATCGTTCCTGTAGAGATCCATATCCCTGTCAAGGGTATGGCTGAGGCCTGACTTCAGCTTTTCCAACTCCTCCCTGTTGGTTTCATACAGTCCCTCTTCGCCGGCTGTTGCAACAAGCTCATCAAGAAGGATTTCAGAGCCGGTCTTGTATGTAAAATTCCGTTCTGTGAGGAATGATTTGAACTGTTGCAGGTCTTCATTGGTGATCTTCAGGCTGTCAAGGATCGGTGGTTGGGGGCGTGTCCAGTAGTACCGGGTTGCAAAATCGAAGACCATATTCTGAACATAGAGTTCGCCCGCAAACCTGTTGAGCATGTCGGAAGGCACATCAAGATCAGGAATAATTCCTCCTCCGTCCTTTACGGGCCTGCCGTTTCTGGTACTGAAGGTTTTGATGAGCGAATCGGGGATCTGTCCCACGCTTCCGTCCTCGTTGGGATGTGAAAAGTCCACGGCCTGTATGCATCTTCCGCTGGGGATATAGTACTTGGCGGTAGTCATCTTTACCTGGGCCTTATAGCTCAATGGCCGGGCTACCTGGACCAGTCCCTTGCCATATGATCGTTCCCCGATTATCACTCCGCGGTCGAGATCCTGGATGGCACCGGCCACTATCTCTGACGCGGAGGCTGATCCCCTGTTGATAAGAATCACAAGTGGCATATCGGGTGCCACTGGGCTTTTTGTAGTCCGGAAGACAGCATCATACTGCCTGGCCCGGCCCCTGGTACTTACCACCTCCTGACCCGGCCTTACAAACAGATTGACTATCTCAACAGCCTCGGCCACCAGGCCGCCGGGATTGTTTCTCAGGTCGAGGATCAGATCATCGGCTCCCTGGTTATCCTTCAGGTCAGTCAGCGCTTCCCGTACATCCGAGATACAATTCTGGGTGAAATTGGTGAATCTGATATAACCTGTATTTTCATCCACCATCCCGTAATAGGGGACTGCAGAGATAGCTATTCTCTCACGTTTGACCTGCTTGACAATATCTTCTCCGTTTCTCCTTATTATGATCTCGGCTTCCGTTCCCGGCTCACCCTTGAGCATATCGGAGGCTTTGTCGGAAGAGACTCCCCTCAGCGATTTGCCGTCGATGCTTATCATCAGGTCTCCCGGCCTGATGCCGCTTTTATCAGCCGGGAATCCCTGGTAGACATTGGTGACCAGGATGTATTCACCGGATTTGCGTATCAGCGATCCAAATCCCCCATACTTGCCTGTTGTCATGAAATCCAGATCACCGGTATCCTCTTCCGGGTAGAACACCGTGTATGGATCGAGGGATGAAAGCATGCTGGTGATGCTTTTGTGTATCAGTTTTTCCGGATCTATCTCATCAACATAAAAGGCGTTCAGCTCCCGGAAGAGGGAGATATAGATATCAAGGTTTTTGGTGAGTTTGAAGTCTTTGTTCTCCTGTCCTCCCATTAGAAATCCCAGCGTTATCAGAGCCGTAACGGCAATGGCCGGAATTATCATTATTCTTTTCCTGTTTCTGCTACTCATGAATGAAATTTTCACAAAGTTAGTATTTAAGCCCTGACAGTCTTGTTATCACCTTTATTACGGTTTTTTCGGTAATATCGTATGGCCTGATCATGTTATCAGTCCAGATAAGGGCTATATCAGCCCGTTTGTCTCTCTCCTTCAGGATAACCAGGAACGGCTCCCTGTTCCTTCTCCACGCTTCCCTGATACGCCGGCGCACCAGGTTGCGGTCAACAGCTCTTTTGAAATGGCGCTTTGGCACGGAGACAAGCACCCTGGCTGGCTTTAGATCATTGCCGGCAGGCATGATCCTGTATATCACCCTCAGGGAACCTACATTAAGGGTGCGGCCTTCCCTGAAAAGTTCACTGACGGCCCTGACCCCGCACAGTCTCTCGTCTTTTTTGAATGATTCCACCCGTTGTATCATAGGGAAAGAGAAAGCATCAATCCTGGAGGATGGATGCTTTCGCAAAAATAATATCTCTTTCCTGAGCTATTTGTTATTCTTGTTATATTCCTTAAGGAAACAGTCAAGGGCCATCGTCATTGAAGGGGCCTTGGGATTGGGTGCCTGGATATCAAGCCTGAGGCCCTCATTGGTGACCGCCTCAGCCGTAGTGGGTCCGAAGGCGGCTATCTTTATGTCGCCCTGCACGAAAGTCGGGAAATTCTCCTTAAGTGACTTGATCCCGGAAGGACTGTAGAACACCAGCAGATCGTAATCAAGCTCCGTAGAATCAAAGTCCCTGCTTATTGTACGGTACATGGTGCCAATTGTGTACCTGATCTTGTGGCTCTTGAGCAGATCGGGGATGTCTGACTTGTGAGGATCTGACAACGGCACAAAAAAGTTCTCTTCTTTATGCTTGATTATCACGTCAATGAGGTCCTCAAAATTGGACTTTCCGTGGAAAATCTTGCGTTTGCGGTATACAATGTATTTCTGCAGGTAGAAGGCTACGTTTTCTGTTATGCAGAAATACTTCATTGTCTCTGGAACCACTATCCGCATTTCTTCACAAATCCTGAAGTAATGATCGATGGCAGTCTTGGATGTAAAGATGATTGCAGTAAAGTCACCGAGATTGATCTTTTGCTGTCTGAAATCCCTGGCAGAGATCCCCTTAATCTGAATAAACTGCTTAAAGTCAATCTTCAGATTGTATTTTTTTGCGAGCTCGAAATATGGTGATTTCGGATTATTTGGCTCAGGCTGCGACACTAATACCTTCCTTATTTTCAAAGCCTTAAGTTTTTAGTTCAACCTCCGCTTTCCTGCTTCCGGTCAAAAAACACCAAGTATTTTAAGAGTGACCAGTAGAGGCAGGACTTCAAGGGCACAAAGGTACAAAATGTAATAAAATAACGAAATATGCCTGTCGCGAAAAATCACCAGCAGCCTTAAGAACCTGACAATAAGCATTATGACAACAACAATAATGCCTGTAATTATGATTGGAAGAGTATTATTAAGGGGTGTAAAAAGGACAACAAGGATGAGAAGAAACAATACTATAGAGGAGACAAACCATGTATTGTATATTATGTTCATATACTCACGGAAGGGATTCTTCAGTCCGGAGATGCCGCCCACCACCATGCATGTCAGATGTCTGATGAGCAGGGCAGCGAGGAACGAGCCGGCAAGCACGGCAGTTAGTCCCGTAAAGCCGCCAAATAGCAGTGGACTTACAACCCCGGCGGTGATCAGGGAGATGGCAGAAAACAGGCTGATGACAATGATTGCAAACAGGTTCCTGAAGAGAGGGGGCCAGGAGAAGACTTCCGACGTTCCCGGCAGGGTCATCTCGGCGTGCTTCCTGAAGCTGAGGGATGAGATACCGCTTGCCAGGTTCCTGCGTCCGAAGACGGTCAGGAGGGTAAGGATAAGCAGCGATGCTGACAGCAGGATGAAGCTGATGTCCGTATTGATCATCTGCGGGGGTCTGGGCTGGCCCTCCATGCGCCTGATCCCGGAGATATAGTCAGGTCCGGGCGCAGAGGCAGTCTCTGTAGTGGTTTTTAGTTCTTCATTCGTTGAGGCTACAGGGATAATACGGCCTATGCTGAACTCTGCCCGCGGCTCAGGCATGTTGAGCGTGTCAGCAGCAACACTGATTGTATCGCCCGGACCGTTATTCATGCCATGATCCTAGAAATAGGCCGGTTTGCCGGGATAAAGTTCCGAAAGGATATTGTTCGCCAGACGCGAAGCACCTATCCTGAAATATTCGGGAGAAAGCCACTTTTGGCCAAGCACGTTCCTTACTATAAAATAATAGACCAGGGCATCATCAGGTGTCACAATACCCCCTGCCGGCTTGAATCCGATCATGATGCCGGTCTCATTGTAATAATCGCGTATGGCACAGCACATCACCCAGGCAGCTTCGGGGGTGGCTGATACCGATACCTTGCCCGTGGAGGTCTTGATAAAGTCAGCTCCCGATTCCATGGCAATAATGGATGCCCTGAAGATATTCCTTTCGTCCTTCAGCAATCCTGTTTCAAGGATAATCTTGAGGGTGGTATCACCGGCAGCGCCCCTGATAGCCTTCAGCTCATCAATAACCTGATCCCAGGCTCCTTCAAGGAAAGTCCCCACAGGGATGACCACGTCTATCTCATCAGCACCCATCCTTACGGCCAGAGATGTCTCCAGCACCTTTACCTCGGTAAAAGTCTGTGATGTGGGGAATGATGCTGACACTACGGCCAGCTTGACACCGCTGTCAGCCAGCCCTTCCTTCGCCACATTCACGAAGTTGGGATAGACGCATAGCGCTGCAACATTGCTGATGCCGGAAAAGTTGTACCTGAAATGGGCCGTTCTCTCGGCGAAGCTCC
Source organism: Bacteroidales bacterium (assembly GCA_012514255.1). Next base: position 21,338 of record JAAZAP010000296.1, read on the forward strand.
GTATTGACCCGTTACCGTCCTGTGTATTCAGGCTGGTAAGGTCAATGAATGAAAAGATCTCCTTCAGTAACGGGGCGCGTTCAACTGACCCGGTAGCCTTTATTGCCTCAGCGATGCTTTCACCCATCTCATCGGGTGAGTAATCATGATTTAAAAGTTTTTCGTATAATTTACTCATAATCAGTATTGTATATATCCAGAACTAACTCTTCCGCCTGTCATCAAACGCGGGTCAATTTAGTTGTTTTTACTGAAAAGCAAATAAAAATCAGATTATTTGCGAAGGCTTTTATTTCTTGCCAGGGAAGCGAATACACCTCCGAAGCAGAGAACAGAGAATGCTATGAATCCTATCTTCATAGATTTCATTAGTTGAGGATAGTTGCCGGGATTGATTGTTTCATGTCCCATGAAGAGGGCCAGAAGCATCAGCGCAATTGCCATACTGAAGGTTTGTCCCACGTTTCTCATTGTTCCGAGCATGCCGGAGGCATTTCCCAGCTGGCGTTTCTCCACGGAGCTCATGATGGCATTTGAATTTGGCGAGGAGAAGAGTGAAAAGCCGGCTCCCATGAAGAGGAGTATGACAACGATAAATACCACCGGGGTCTGTTCGGTCAGGAAGCAGAGCATTATCAGTCCTGCAGTTGAGATGGCCATGCCTATTGATGCAAGTACGCCCGGGTTATGATGATCTGACAGTTTACCGGCAAGGGGAGATATCAGGGTCATAGTCACCGGCCATGCCATCAGTACGAATCCTGCATCACGTGGCCCCAGATCTTTGATATATTGCAGATACAAGCTCAGGAAGAAGCCTATGGCACTGGTTGCTGCATAATGAATGAGTGCGGCGAGGCTGGAAAAGGCAAAAACCCTGTTCCCGGAGATAAGGGTAATATCAAAAAGCGGGTGTACAGCCCTTTTCTCCCTGAGGATGAAGAGAGGCATAAGCGCCAGGCCTGTGCCTGTAATGATCCATCCCTGCAGGTCGGGTAGTTTTGAGAAACCGAACATCAATGCCGCCATGGCAACACCATAGACAACTGCTCCCGGCCAGTCAAAGCTCTCTCCCCTGGCCTCGGCCCACTCCTTCTTCATGCGGCTGTGGATGAGGATAAGGCTGATTATTCCCATGGGAATGAGTAATGCAAAGATGCTTCTCCATCCCATGTATCTTGTCAGCAGTCCTCCCAGGAAAGGTCCTGAAGCCAGCCCGGCATACACTGCCGTAACGTTTATTCCCATAGCCCTTCCTCTTTCGCCAGGAGGGAAGACGGATGTAAGGATTGCCATATTGGTACCGAACATCATTGCACCGCCAACGCCCTGCAGAATCCTGACACCTATCAGCCACCGTATGCCAGGAGTAAACGTGAGCAGTATCATAGAGAGGGTAAAGACAACCAGTCCGGCGGTGAACACCTTCCTGCGGCCCAGTATGTCTCCTGCCCTGCCCGCCGGTAGCAGCAGGATGGAGGTGGTGAGCATATAACTGCTTATTATCCAGTTAAGGGTTACGGCGTCGAGGCTGAACTCTTCACCTATGGAGGGGAGTGCCAGGTTAACTGCCGATCCCATGAAGGGTGTCAGGAATGATGCAAAGGCAGTGACTGTCAGCACCGATCTCTTGAATTCTCTCTCCGTCATTCCCTGTTCCTGCTGTCTATAATGATTGTGACCGGACCGTCATTCACAAGCTCAATATCCATCATTGCGCCAAAGACACCTGTTGCAGGATCCCGGCCCATCAGCTCCCTGATACGGGCTATGAATGCCTCGTAAAGAGGGATTGCCTTTTCCGGCCTGGCCGCACGGATGTATGACGGCCTGTTGCCTTTCCTGACGGAGGCATGAAGAGTGAACTGGCTGACAACCATCAAATCACTTCCCGTTTCAATGGCCGAGAGGTTCATCACCCCGTTGTTGTCATCGAAAAGCCTCAGGTTAACCACCTTGGAGGCAAGCCAGTCAACATCCTCAGCCATATCTGCATCCTCAACGCCTGCAAGCACCAGCAGACCGCCGCCAATGGATGAAAAGACCTTTCCGTCTATAGTTATGGAGGCTCTTTTTACTCTTTGAACAACTAATCTCATAGTGTAAACCAGGATGGTAAAAATAGCAATAATTACTATTTTTGTGCCCATCCGTCATTCATGGACCTGATAACTATTATAGCCATAGCCCTCGGGCTCTCTTTTGACAGTTTCGCCGTATCACTCTCATGCGGCGTTGTGGAGTCAAAGATACGTTTCGGGAATGCCATGAAAATAGCTTTTGTGCTTGCCTTCTTCCAGGGCGGACTGACAGTTCTCGGATTCTTTCTCGGTTCAACAGTAAGCGGTTATATTGAAAAGTATGACCATTGGGTGGCTTTTATACTGTTGATGATATTGGGAGTCAGGATGATCATTGGCGGTCTGAAGGACGGAGCCCAGAGAGCGCCGGTGGACATCAACCGCTGGCATGTGCTGCTGACCATGGCCGTGGGAACAAGCATCGATGCCCTGGCGGTGGGGATAAGCTTCGCCCTCCTGAAGGTGCAGATATGGATTGCGGGGCTGCTTATCGGCGCTGTCACCTTCCTTGCATCAATGACTGCAATACGCATTGGCAAATCGGCAGGAAGCCGCCTCGGATCATGGGTTGAGATAATTGGTGGAATAATACTGGCAGCCATTGGTATCCGCATACTTGTTGAGCACCTCCTGGCCGCTGCCTGAGACCTCCTGTAAGATTGCAGGTTTATTCCCGGATGACAGGGGCAGCAAACCAGAATTGCGGGAACAGCCTCATATATTAATCTTCCGGAACGGTATCATGAACCGTTCGCGGTTGGCGAAAACAGCCATTTGCCTGTAACCTGCCCTCTGCAGAATGTCATATCCCTCGGCGAAATATTGCCCTACCCTTTCAGGAAAATGGGCATCTGAATTGACACAGACAGGTACCCCGTGTTCGGCAAACAGCTGAAGATAATTCCTGTCAGGGTAAAAATCATGCAACGGTTTGTTGCGTCCGTTAGTATTCAGTTCATAGGCTACGTCATGTATCTCAAAGGCAGAAGCCATCATGGCGTAGAGGTGAGTTATGTCTGCTTCGGGACGATAGCGGTGAATACGCACCAGGTCAGGGTGTCCCATGATGTCAAAAAAACCGGTTGAAGCTGCCTCACAGACCAGGTTGAAATAATTCTCGTAGATCAGGTCTATATCCTTTCCTATATAAAATTCCGGACCGAGATCTACAGTCTCATCTCCCAGGTAATGGACTGATCCGATTATATAGTCAAACGGATGGGAACTGATGATTCGGTCAGTCACCTGTTCCCTGTTTGGCAGGTAATCAATCTCAAGGCCCACCCTGACGGCAATATCCTTTTGTTCTTCCTTGAGCCGCAGGAGATGTTCCACATATTGAGGAAGCATCTCATGTTTCATGCACCATTCCGGGGGGCCTCCGTCAGGATTGAGGTGGTCTGAAAATCCTATCTCACGCAGGCCCAGTTTCAGTGCTGCCTCTATATATGCCTCGGGTTCCTGCCTGCCGTCGCTGTATATTGTATGCACATGGTAGTCCGTTCTGTAGATCATCTCTTTACCGGTGTTGGTTGCCCCTGCTCAAAAATAGGAAAGGTGAACGAATTAATTGACGGATTGTTCTAAATTTGTATAGTTCATGACCACTGTAGCCAACACAAATAAGAAGACATGCTCCTGCCTCTCGTGCGAGCTCAGGGAGCTTGTATTTTCCAGCCTGGATGATGAGGATATCAACATTGTATGTGAAGCCAGGGAGGAGAGGGCCTATGCCAGGGGCGAGATCATACACCGTGAGGGCGACCTGATACGCGATTTCAAGTACCTCAAGACCGGTCTTGTTAAACTTTACAAGAGCGCCGATGATGGCGATGAACAGATCATAACCATTACCCGGCCCCTTGAGTTTGTGAGCAATACCAATGCCTTTCATGAGGAGAGGTACAGGTATTCACTATCTGCGCTTGAAGATTCGGTGGTATGTTGTATACGGATTGATCTGATCCGCCAGCTTATTTTGCGCAACGGCAGGTTTGCACTTAACCTCATCTCCGTTTTGTCAAGGACCTCCGAGAATATTATCTCTCTGAGCCTGGAGATACGAAAGAGAAACCTGGCCGGAAGAATAGCTTTTGTGCTGCTCTATTTTTCAAATGAGATATTCAAATCCAGGATATTTGAACTGCCGGTTTCAAGGAAAGAGATAGCTGATCTTATCAGCATGAGCTCCGCCAATGTGATCCGGACTTTTTCAGAATTCAGGCGTGACGGCATCATCAATTCCAACGGCCGCACCATTGAGATCACTGACATCGGCAAACTGGAGGTGATCTCGCGCAGGGGCTGATTGTTAAGCCAAAATCGTTAACTTGATTGCGTTTATTAATTCATAAGACTCAGGCCATGAAAAGAATAACCGGAATCTTTTTTCTTGTCTTTGTTTCTGCCATTACCGGGTTACTGGGGGCTCAGGATCATCCCCTGCCGGACTCCTCGGTTTATACCGTTGATGGGTCCAGGCATGGTGTCAGTTTTTTCCCCAGGGTGCAGCACCCGGGAGTGGAATATGCTCCCGGAGACACCCTTACCTTTGACAGGTACCATACCTACAGTGTCATCTGCCACTGGATGAAAAGATGGGTTGATGAATATCCCGGGATTGTAACTCTTTACAAGGTGGCCTGCAGCTATGAAGGAAGGCCTGTCATGCAGATGACCCTCACCAGCGGAAAGAATGGTTCTGACACTGACAAACCTGCCGCCTTCTTTGAAGGAAACAGGCACAGCGGTGAGATTACAAGTGCCGAGTCAGTCCTATGGCTGGCCAGGCACCTCATTGAAGGATATGACAATGATCCTGAAATCACAGATCTTCTTGACCATTTTACAGTTTACCTCCGTCCGGTCAACAATCCTGACGGCCATGAGCTCTACCTGAACACGGCCCAGAGCAACCGCAGTACAGTCAGACCTGATGACAATGACTATGATGGACTTTATGACGAAGATCCTCCGGAGGATCTTGATGGTGATGGTATAATACTTACCCTTCGCTGGCCTGACAGGAAAAACGGTACCCTTGTCCCTGATCCTGAAGATCCCTCCGGAAGGATAATGAAGCGGGTTCCCCGCGGAGAGGGGATATATGCCACCTCGTCAGAGGGAATTGACAATGATGGTGACGGACGTATCAACGAAGACGGCATCGGAGGCCTCGACCTCCACCGCAATTATCCGGAAAACTGGAGGCCGGAAAGGGAGCTGACAGGAAGGGGATTCACCCAGAGAGGCGCCGGAGCCTATCCCCTCAGTGAACCTGAAACACGGGCAGTCTTTGCTTTCCTGATGACTCACCCCAACATATATGTTGTCAATTCAATGGACACCACTGTCCCCATGCACCTCCGCCCACCGTCAACTTCACCCTCGGAGGAGCGGATGTACCCCGAAGACCTGAAATGGTATGTTTATTTTGATGACCTCGCCAGGAAGATCACCGGGTATGAAAGGGCCGGCGATGTTTACAATGATTACGGTAGCGGTCAGCCATTGTTCGGTCACGGCCCTGACTTCGGATACTGGTACTATGGTGCCATCTGGTATGGCGACGAACTCTGGAACGGGGGCAGGCACAGGGATTACGATGGTGACGGTGACAAGGACCAGGCTGATATGCTCGCCTGGGATGACGAAGAGAACAGGGGAGAAGGCTTCCATGAATGGAAACCGGTCTCCCATCCCATTCATGACAGTGTTGAGGCAGGGGGATTTCACCCAAAGTTCTTCAGTCAGAACCCGCCTCCTCTCCATCTCGAAAAATGGGCTGCAAACCAGGCACTTTTCAACATAGAGCTCATAAAGCATCTGCCAAGACTCGAATGGGAGGATTATACGGTTAAAAGGGTCAGGAAGCATCGCGGCGATTCAACTGACTATGAACTAACCATCAGGTTCAGGAATACCGGCAAGCTGCCAACGGCTCTCAGCCAGGCCCACCTCGTCAAAATTGTGAAGCCTGACGAGGTGAGGATAAAAATTGAAGGTGAAAATGAGAATGGATCACGCTACAGAATTCTTGATCCGGTGCCGCCGGCCCCCAGGCGCGGCAGCAGGATGTATTCAGATGAAGAAAACCGGGGACCCGGTTATATATCCGCCACCGTAGGTAATACCCCCGGCGGCGCCATCGCGGAGGCTCAGTTCACCATACGCCTCTACGGTGTCTCAGAACTCCGGGGATCGGCCACGGTGATTACCACCAGGGCGGGATTGCTTTCCGAAAAAGAGTTTGTTATCAGATAATCAACACAATACAAAATCATTTTAAGTTGGAGGATTCATTATGAGATTACATCAATTTTCCGTTCGCGACATTCCCCGGAGACGCTTCCTGGGGCTGACAGCGAAGGGCGGCCTGGCTATTGCCCTGACCCCGGCACTCCTTTCGCAGCTCACCTCATGCAGCAGCGGAGCCGGCACGGCGACAGTACTTGATGCTGACAGGGACATGATATCTCGGGTACTGAAAAAAGCTCTTGAAAAAGGAGGTAACTTCTCCGAGGTATACATAGAAAGCCGTGTCTCGAAGCAAATAGTGCTTGAAGAATCAAAATTCCGGAGCGGACTCTACGGCATCAGCCAGGGTGCGGGAGTAAGGGTCATCAGCGGCAACAAGACCGGGTACGCCTACACCGATGTTGTTGACGAGGAGAGGCTCGTGAGGGCTGCAGAGATAGCCGCCTACGTTGCATCCGGCGGTAATGCCGGCACCACGGTCAGCCTCACCGATGCCGACTATAGTTCATTCGTTACCGTTGAGATGCCATTGGGTGAGATTGCCGATGAGCAGCGTATTGAGATGATGAAGAGGGCAGACCAGGCAGCACTCTCATATGACCCGAGGATAAAAATGGCCATGGTTGACTACTATGATGAGGTAAGAGGTCGTGTCATTGCCAACAGTGAAGGTCTTTATCTCCGTGACGAACTGCCGTTACTCTTCTTCATTGTCCAGGCAATGTCAGCTGACGGCAGTGGAAGGCATATGGCCAGGGAGCGCCTGAGCATGCACAGCGGATTCGAGATGTTTTCACATGTGACACCCGAAGAGGTTGCCCGTAATGCCGCACGGGAAGCCATTGCTATGCTGGGAGCACAGGAAGCCCCTGCAGGGATAATGGATGTTGTAATGCAGAACGGATGGGGCGGTGTACTGGCACATGAGGCTGTAGGCCATCCGCTGGAGGCAGACAACATTGCAAAGGGAATAGGCGCCTTTACCGGTAAGGTGGGACAGAAGGTTGCAAGTGACTGCTTTACGATGATTGATGACGGAACACTGCCAAACTACAGGGGAACCATCAATCATGACGACGAAGGGACGCCGGCACAGCGTAATGTACTGATAGAAAACGGAGTGCTTAACGGATACATGACTGACATTCTGAGCGCCGGTCAGCTGGGACTGAAACGAACCGGAAACGGACGGAGGGAAAGCTTCAGGTATATCCCCATCCCGAGGATGACAAACACCTTCATTGCACAGGGGAATGATGATCCGTCTGAGATACTCGCCTCAACCAGGAAGGGAATCTATGTGCAGAGCCTCAGCGGCGGAAGTGTCAACCCGGTAACCGGCATGTTCAATTTCACCTGCCGTGAAGCCTACCTGATAGAAAACGGTAAGAAAACCATTCCTGTCAGGGGAGCCACACTTATAGGATCATGTATGGATGTGATATCAAATATTGATGCAGTGGGCAATGACCTGGCATTCGGCCCCGGCATTTGCGGAAAAGGTCAGAGCGCAGAGGTTACCGCAGGGCAGCCTACCGTAAGGATCCGTGGAATAAACGTGGGTGGCAGCAAAGCTTAGTGTGAACCATAAATTTCAATGATATGAATTACTTATCACTTGCAGAGAAACTTGTATCGAAAGCTCTCAGTGCGGGAGCCGATGCAGCTGAAATATACATATCTGCCGGCCGCAACCTGTCGGTGAATATTCTCAACAATGAGATTGAAACCATAGAAGAGGCTGATTCCGCGGGGGTGGGCATACGGATTATCACCGGCGGATCAATCGGGTTTAGCTATAGCAACAGCTTGGAGATGAAGGCACTGGAAGATACCATTGCAATGGCAGTGAAGTTTGCCAGGCTGACAACCCCTGATGAAAACAATGTTTTACCGGAACTTGCCGGTGAGACTGCGGTGCAGGACCTCTATGATCCGGAGATTGAGGGAGTGCCCCTTGACAGGAAGATAGCCATGGCCCTGGAGCTTGAGAAATTGGCAATGAGTGATACGAGGATAACAAAAAGCTCGGGCTCATCATATGGTGAATCGGTCTTTGAAGTTGTTATTGCAAGTTCTTCAGGCCAGGCCAGGAGCTACAGGGCATCAGGCTGCTCCCTGGGAGTAAGCGTGGTGGCGGAAAAGGGTGACCAGAAGAAAACCGGCGGCGAGTACAGCTCGCGCCGTTTTTTCAGTGACCTTACTCCTGCTGACCAGATAGCTGCAAAGGCGGCCCGGAAGGCATGGGAGATGCTTGATCCGCGTATGGTTAAGACCCAGAAGGCCGCAGTGATATTTGACCCTGATGTTGCAGGATCGCTTCTGAGAGGCGTTATAGCGGCGCTGAACGGTGAGCGGGTATTGCAGGGAGCCAGCTTCCTTGCTCAGTCAATGGGCAAACAGTTTGCCTCTCCGCTGCTGACGATCATTGATGACGGCACCAGGCCACGCTCAATGGGGGCTTCACCTTTTGACGGAGAAGGGGTGCCTACACAGCGCAGGGTACTCGTTGACCGGGGTGTGGTAAACGGATTCCTCTACAATACCATAGCCGCACGGAGGGCAGGCACGCAAAGTACCGGCAACGCATCCAGAAACGGATATACATCACTTCCCGGCATTGGCACTCACCACCTTTCGCTTGAAACAGGAAAACAAAGCCGCAGCGAGATAATCGCTGCAACTGACAGAGGATTACTTCTCAGCGGTGTCACAGGTTATGGAATTGACGCGGTAAGCGGCAACTTCAGCGGAGGAGCATCAGGATTCTGGATAGAAAAGGGAGAGATCCTTTACCCTGTTGAAGGACTGACTATTGCCGGCAGCGGTGATGCTATCCTCAACGGCATTGACATGATGGGCAATGACATTGACATGAACAGGTCATTTGCCGCTCCCACCTTCAGGGTGGCTGAAATGCAGATAGGAGGGATTTGATTTATTACAGGGCAGGGTCCAGGGACTGATCTTGTGCCCGACTCATCAAACTGATCAGCTGCCGCCTCCCAGAGACGGCATGTCTCGCCCAGGAAGTCTTCTGCCGGCGGGTCATTCTCGGTATAGGTGTGCTCCGGGTTTCCTGTGCCGTAATAGTTTACTCCCGAGGCTGTTACGAATACAGATGGCCTGATGTCTGTAGCTGCTGTCATCCTGTGCAGGAGTTGCCCCGTCAGGGTACGGCTCTGCATGATCTCCCTCTTCCGTGATGTTGTCCACCGTCCCTCACCAATATTTGAAGCGGCCAGGTGAATGATGGCATCGCCTTCGCGGAATGCATCAGCGTCACATTTTGCCGCGGTCGCGCTCTCATTTGACAGAGCCATCAGCACCGCCTGGGAGCAGCTGTAGCCATTCCTGAAATAGCGGAGCGCCCGGTCAGTTTTTTCCATTTACTTTTTTGTCAAAAATATTAAAAAAATTAAGGAGGGCTATGTTACCTTTTTGATATGATTTTGAAATATTCTACATTTACCACCAGCATATAAATTGATTTAAACAAAGTATTTAAGATGGCAAACCAGAAGAAAATCAAAGGAGTGATTGGCATCCTGACCGGCGGAGGAGATGTCCCCGGGCTCAATCCCGCAATCAGGGCCGTGACCATAAGGGCAAACAGGGAAGGGTACAAGGTAATAGGACTGAGACGGGGCTGGGCGGGCATTCTTGAGATCATCAGGGATCCCAAAGCAGATAACAGCAATTGTTTCCAGATCCTTACGGATGATATGGTCAACAGGGCAGGGAGAACGGGAGGCACTTATCTTCACACCTCACGCACGAGGCCGAGCCATGTGTCAAAGAACGATGTGCCTGATCATCTTAAGGATATATACAAAGATGAGGTCAATGACCTTACCCCCGAGGTGCTTAAGAACCTTGAGTGGCTTGGCATTGAATACCTTATTCCCATCGGAGGTGATGATACTCTCAGTTACGGGGTTCATCTCTACAAGCAGGGAGTAAAGGTGGTGGCAATACCCAAGACGATGGACAATGATGTACCGGGAACAGATTACTGTATAGGATTCAGCACATGCGTCACCCGCACGATACAGATGACCAATACCCTCCGTACCTCTGCAGGCTCTCATGAGCGCATCATGGTTCTCGAGGTGTTCGGAAGATATGCCGGCTTCACTGCCATGCTTCCTACCATGGCGGGGGCTGCCAACAGATGCGTTATTCCCGAATACAAATTTGATATTGAGCAGCTTACCCACCTTCTGGTTGAAGACAGAAACTCAAACCCCAGTCGCTACTCAATAGTACTGATCTCTGAAGGCGCAATGTACAAGGGCGGCGAGATGATCTTCCTGGACAGCGAACGAGATGCATACGGCCATGCCAAGCTGGGAGGAATAGGAGACCTGGTGTCAGTGGAGATAAAGAATCATACAGCCAAATTCAACAATGGCAAATCCATCAATATCATAAACCAGAAGCTGGGATACATGGTCAGAGGAGGCGATCCTGACGCTGTTGACTCAATAGTGCCCATGGCTTACGGTAACCTTGCTCTTGACCTTATCATGAAAGGCATCCATGGCAGGCTTGTGGTGCTGAAGAACGGGCGCTATGACAATGTGCCCATCGATGTTGTGACTTCGTCCAAGAAGATAGTCAAGGTCTCCGAATACTACAACACCGAAAGGCTCAGGCCTTATTACTCGAACTTTGAGATGAAGCCGTTCTTCCTTATGGCGGCAGAGTATTGACCGGGATTTACCAACAGAAAACAAAAAGAGTGATGTCAGGAAAAACGGGGCATCACTTTTTTATTTTTGCAGCATGAAGAATGGACTGAAGCAAGGTGTTATAGTTAAGTCTACGGGAAGCCGTTACAGGGTTCGTGACGAAGAGGGTACTATCCATGAATGTGTGCTTAAGGGCCGTTTCAGGATCAGTGGCGTACGCACAACCAACCCGGTAGCTGTAGGTGACAATGTGACCATGGACATTGACGAAGGCCTGATAGTAGCACTCTCGCCCCGCAGGAACTATATCATACGCAAGTCGTCAAACCTCTCCAGGGAGTCACAGATCATTGCGGCAAATATTGACCAGGCTTTCCTGGTGATAACGGTCAGGATGCCGGTCACTCACGTGGAGTTCATTGACCGTTTTCTGGCCACTGCCGAGGCATACCGGATACCTGCAGTCCTGATAATCAACAAAACAGACCTTTATGATTCCGCGGAGATGGAACAGGCCCTCCGTATAAAACGCGTCTACGAGGAGATAGGCTACCGGGTTCTTATGATATCAGCAACGGAAGATGCTGATCTGAATTCTGTTGAGGAGATGCTGAGAGGCAAGACAACCCTTATCTCCGGCAATTCAGGGGTTGGCAAGACCACCCTTCTCAACCGGCTCAATCCATCTCTTTCACTGAAGACCGCCCCCGTATCAGATTATCACGAACAGGGTAAGCATATCACCACCTTTCCTGAGATGCATCCCATTCCCGGAGGGGGTTATATAATTGATACTCCGGGCATAAGGGGATTCGGTGTCATCGACTTTGACCGACGCGAGATCTACCACTTTTTCCCCGAGATCTTCAGGTTGGCAGCAGGATGCAGGTTCCACAATTGCCTTCACCTGGATGAGCCGGGGTGTGCCGTACGCGAAGCGGTGTCCCGGGAGGAGGTGGAGTGGTGGCGTTACAAAAGCTATCTGAGTATGCTGCTTGAGGACAATGAAAAGTACAGATAAGCGTTATCCTAAAGGCACATATCCGGAATGAAAAGAACCTTCCTTGCAGCATATATCGCATTTGTACTGCTGATGATAATCACGGCATTGTTCTACCTGAGCCTTTACAGGAACCAGGTGGAGTATGCCAACAAGCTGCTTGACAGGCAGGTAATGATTGCGGGGAGCGACATTGACAATATCAGCATGTATATCGTCAGCGACCTGGCCGAGATTGATTTCTCTGATGACATAGCTCTCTTCTTTTCTGATCCTGAGATAAACGAAAGGGCGAAGGAGAAGATGAAGCTCTACTACTCCAGGTATGATGAGATTGTAGTGGGGCTTATGCTTTACAACATCGAAGGTGATGTTTACACCCTTTTCAAGGACGAGGAGAGAAATTCGTGGCTTGATGGCTCATACCGGGCTCAGACCGTGCCTGCTATTCACGAAACCGAGAAACTGGAGAGGGACCGTGACAGATACAGGTATTACCAGCCGGTTCTCAAGGATGGAATGGTGCTGGGCAATCTTGTGATAACCATAGACTTTAATCGATTCTTTTCGGCAACTTTCAACAAGTACAACCTCGAACAATACCAATGGCAATGGGTGGTTGATGATGCCGGCAACGTTGTGTTTGACAACCATGGCTCCGGCGTCATTTACTCACACCTAGATCGCCTCACCCGGGCCCTGGCAGAAGGAATGGTGGGCAGAATGGACCACACCATGAAAGGAGAGGAAGAGGAAGTGGAGATACTCTCTTCCTATTATCCGGTAAATATTTTTAGTCTCGACTTCAGCCTGGTCTTCTCGGCGCCCAAGGAGTTCTTTCGCAAGTATCTTATCCGTAACTCTCTCATACTGGGTCTGCTGACTTTCTTTACAATTCTCTCCATAATCCTTCTGTTCCGCAGTTTTATCCGAAAACAATCACACAGGCTGGAAGAGAAGAGAAGTTCTGAGAGCAGCCTCCTCTCCATTCTTGACCAGATGCCTGTAGGATTCATCATTTATAATGAATCCAGGGAGATTCTCAGGGCCAACAAAAAAGCAGCTACACTCTTTTCGCTGGAGAGTGAAGACGGCATGACAGGCAAGCTGATGCCCGATCTGTCGTGCAATGAATATGCCTGTGACGTTGCAGGGGAATTCAGCCAGGGCAGGGTCATCAGGCTTCCCGGCCCAGGAGGCGACAAGATAGTGTTACTCAATTCCATTCCCGTAGCATGGGAGGGAGGCAATCAGACCCTTGAGGCGCTGATAGACATCACTTCCCTTGAGCTGGCACGCCGGCAGGAGGCTGACGCAAACATAGCCAAGTCAGAACTTCTGGCCCGCATGAGCTTCGAGATACGCACTCCCCTGAACGGTATCCTGGGGATGACGGAGATGCTCAACAGGTCAGGCGACCTGCCCCCGGAATCAAAAGAGATTGCCGGACTGCTCAGGCGCTCGGCCGATCTGCTCCTTAACATCATCAATGACATCTTTGATGTTTCAAAGATGGAGACCGGCAAAATGATCCTTGACGAGATACCGTTCCGTCTCAGGGAAGAGGTGGCCTACTGCATGAATTTCGTCAGGCGTCAGAATCCCGAATCATTTGTCAGTTTTGAATCGAAGATAGACCAGGCTGTGCCGGAGAACCTGATAGGTGATCCATACAGGCTGAGACAGGTTATCACCAACCTGATTACCAATGCAGTAGCCGGCACCCAGACAGGCGAGATCAGACTTGAATGCCGCGTTAAACAATCAGAAGGCAACAGATATATACTGGTTTTCACTCTCACTGATACCGGCAATACATTTACCAGGGCTGAGATCAAGAAACTGTTCGGCGACTATATTGCATCATTGAGCGAACGCTCCGAATGGTCTGAGGATCTGAGACTGGGCCCCATCCTTGCCAGACAGCTCGTGGAGCTAATGGGCGGTGAACTGCAGGCAGAGAGTCCTGCCATGAAAGATGCATCAGGAGTGGAGAAGGGCCTGAAGGTAACCTTTACCATAAGTGTTCACCTCAATGAAAAAATATCCAAAAATATTGACCTCAGCAGTTATGATGATCTTTCTGACATACGGACCCTGGTCTTAACCGGTACCCGTGGTCGTGATGACGATTTCCTGAGCATCATGCACCGGGTAGGGCTGCCCGTTTCCGTTACCAGCTTCCAGAAGCACACCATCTCGCAGATAAAAACCAGCCTTCAGAACGACCCCGGCAGGTACATCCTGCTGGTTATCTTCGACGAGCCTGAGGCCGACGGTTTTGAGGTGGCTGAAGCCCTGATGAAGGAAGGCCTGACATCCGAACATATCGTGCTGATGTTTACCTCCAGGGATCCCAGGGGGCACTACGCCAGGTGCGTTGACATGGGCATTGACCATCTCCTTGTCAAACCGTTTGCAGCAGAAGACCTGATGAATGTGCTCAAGGAACACTTCCAGGCCCTGAGCGGTAACAGCGCACGCCTGAAGTCTGACAAGTCAGAAGTGCCGGTGATCCTGGTTGTTGATGACAACTATCTTAACCGCAAGGTGGTTGGATCACTGCTCAAGGTGCTTAGTGTCAATGCCGAGTATGCTGCAGACGCTGATGAAGCCATAGACAAAGCCCGCAGCAAATCCTATGACCTGATATTGATGGACCTCATAATGCCAGAGAAGGACGGGTTTGAAGCTGCCCGTACAATACTGGGTTTTGCAGCTGACACACAGATAGTCGCTCTCTCTGCTGACAATATGCCGGAGACGAGGCTTAAGGCAGAAAAAACAGGTATGAAGGAGCTTCTCGCCAAGCCGGTCACCGTAGAGGAACTGAGGCGGGTCATTGACAGGTATCATAAGCCCCGATGATTTATGATGCCGGACTTTAAAAAAATCCCTGCCGGTAAATTTCTGAATCTCAGAAAGACTATACCTGTCGCTGATGTGAGATCACCCGGCGAATACACTGCGGGTCATATTCCGGGAGCTGTCAATATCCCTCTTTTTGATGATGCCCAGAGGGCGGAAGTGGGCACCCTCTACAAGAAAGAAGGCAGAACCAGGGCTTTGCTGCGCGGCATTGACCTCGCAGGACCCGTTATGTCAGGGAAACTGAAGCGAGCCATGGAGATTGCCCCGGACCGTCAGCTCCTGCTCTACTGCTGGAGAGGGGGCATGCGCTCCAGAGCCATCGCCTGGCTGTGCTCTGTCGGCGACCTGAAACCAGTACTCCTGGAGGGTGGGTATAAGGCATACCGTAATCATATCCTGACATACATGGCCGGGGAAAGGAGGTACATTATTCTGGGAGGTCTCACCGGCAGTGGCAAGACCGGTATACTGCGTCATATGAAATCAGCCGGCTATCAGGTAACAGACCTGGAACAGCTGGCCGCACACAGGGGCTCGGCCTTTGGTGCTCTCGGACAACCGCCGCAACCCTCCTCCGAACACTTCGCAAACCTTCTCTATGATGATCTCTCGTCACATGATGAGAAGAACCCCGTATGGCTTGAAGATGAAAGCCGCAATATTGGCACGGTGTTTATGCCTGACTGCTTCTTTGAGAGGATGCAGGCTGCCCCGGTGGTGGCGCTTATGATGAGCATAGAAACACGGATGCCCAGGTTGCTGGAGGAGTATACATCATTCCCGGTTGAACAGATCATGGCATCAGTAATAAAGATCTCAAAAAGACTGGGAGGCGACCGTACCCGGGAGGCTCTTGAAGCCCTTAAGAGAGGTGATTACCCGACAGCTATCAGGATCACCCTTGAGTACTATGATAAATCATATCATTATGGGCTGTCAAAGAGGCCTGAAGGACAGGTTATCTACATTAACACTGAAACTGATGATGTGGCAGTGAACGCAGCCCTCGTCATGGAAGCAGCAGAGGATGTGAAATAAATCTATTCCTGCTTCAGGTCAGAGGTGTCAATCCACCTGAAAACCCTGTCAGAACGCCTTACCTTTTCATCGGTTTTTACCGAACACACCTCTCCGCGCGGAACCATCACGACATCATTTTCCGATGCATCCCTCAGCCCGGTCACGGTTTGCCATACCAGGCCCGTGGAAGGTCCGGTGATCAGAAGCTGATCTCCTTCCTTAATACTGCCCGTCTCCAGTTTTATCTCCGCCACTCCGGGCCTGGGGAAATAGTTGGTTACCTTACCCAGGTAGATCTTTCTTTTTGTGGCTGATGAGCCATAGGTTGTGGTCCACTCTCCAAGCCTCTGTCCGAGGTAATATCCATCCCAGAATCCCCTGTTGAAGACACTCTCCAGTTGATTCATCCATCCTTCCACCTTTTCCCTGCCGAAAGTGCCGTCAGCCACTGCCGCAGCCGCCTCGCCATAGCAACGTGATACTGTTTCAACATATTCCGGTGGCCTGGCCCTGCCCTCGATCTTCAGCACCCTGGCTCCTGCATCAATGATCTGGTCAAGAAATCCAATGGTACACAGGTCTTTGGGTGACATGATATATTGGTTGTCAATGTCCAGCTCATAACCAGTTTCCCTGTCCCTGACGGTATACCCACGTCTGCATGTCTGGTAGCAGTTACCCCTGTTGGCGGAGGCATTGTACTCATGGAGACTGAGATAGCACTTGCCTGACACTGCCATGCAGAGGGCACCGTGGACAAACATCTCCAGCCTCACGGGGCGGCCACCGGGACCAAGTATATTATTACTATTGATGGCCTCATGTATCATTTTAACCTGTTGCAGGTTAAGTTCTCTTGACAGTACTGCCACATCAGCCCACCCGGAGTAAAACTTCAGCGCCTCGTAATTGGAGACATTAAGCTGGGTGGAGAGATGAACCCCGATACCTTTTTCCCTGGCAGCGAGTATTGCTGCCTGATCGGTGGCAATCACGGCCGTAACTCCGGCCTTTGATGCTTCATCAAGCAGTCTGTTCATCTCACCTATCTCCTCGTCATAGACCACTATATTCAGGGTCAGGTAGCTCAGCAGCCCGTGCTTTTTACAGTAGTCAACTATTTCAGGCAGATCAGCCGCGGTGAAATTGTGTGATGATCGAGTCCTCATATTCATCTTTTCCACACCGAAATAGACGGAGTCAGCGCCACCGCTGACGGCTGCATGCAACGACTCCCACGAACCGGCCGGGGCCATTATTTCTATATCGCTTTTCTTCACTCCGGAACTGTTTTATCAATCCTTCTTGTTCAGTAATATCCGCATACAGCTTCCATGGCCCGGCTCTGAACGAAGCACAAATATCTTTCCCCTGTGATATTGTTCAACTATCCTCTTTGACAGTGAAAGGCCAAGGCCCCAGCCACGTTCGCGGGTGGTGTAACCCGGCTTGAAGATTGTTTTGAAATCCTTTCGCGGGATTCCCCGGCCAGTGTCTTCAACGTCAATTACGGCTTCGCTGTGATGCTCTGTAAGCCTGATTGTTATCACCCCGCTGCCTTTCATGGCGTCAGCGGAGTTCTTTACCAGGTTTTCAATGACCCATCCCAGCAGAACCGGATTGAATGGTATTGCAGTACATCCTGTGGTTTCATCCTCCACCCTGAGATCAATTGTTGAAGCTATCCTCTTCCTCAGGTAAGAGGCCGTTGATTCTGCCAGTAACGGCAGATTTTCATACTGAAGCTTAGGTTTTGAACCTATCAGGGAAAAACGTTCTGCCACACGGCTCAGTCTCTCAACGTCGGCAGGCAACTCCTCGGCAATGTCTGTGCCGGGGTACCTGCTGCTTATTATCTCACTCCATGCCGAAAGTGAAGAGGTGGGTGTTCCAAGCTGGTGAGCCGTCTCCCTGGAGAGGCCTACCCATACCTGATTCTGCTCCGCCATTCGCGATGCACTGAATGCCACATATGCCACTCCTATGAACAGCAGAATCACTCCGAGCTGAATGTAGGGATAGACCCGGAGCTGACGCAGAAGGGTGCTTTCACGGTAATAAAGATGGTTGACAACCCCGTTTGGCAGTTCGATGGAGATGGGAGCATTCCGCTTCGCCATGCGCTTGAGCTCTCTGACCATGGCAAGGGTATCAGTGGCAATGGAGGCTGGGAGATTTCTCTGGGAGAGAATGCTCTCTTCCTCATCTATCAGTATTACAGGCACGGTGGTGTTGTCCTCGATGATACTGAAAAGAAACTCGAAGTCGTCAGAGATTACCAGCCTGCGCGTCGCTTCCGCCCATTGCTCCGCCTTCTTCCGCTCTTCCTCCTTGAGCTTGTCTACCAGGTCATTGGTGTAAAAGAGCGATCCGAGGCCTATGACCACGGCGAAGATGAGCAGCAGCACCTTCCAGAGAAGTCGTTTGCGGTAAATGTCCATTGGTTATCTTTTCTTTTTAAGAAGTATCCTTAAAGGGCTCTCCTTTACCTCCTGCTGATGCGTTACCGTATCTGCGGCCTGCTCCCTGCCTTCCTCCCAGGTGACGCTGAACCTGGGCTTGCTCTCCCGGGGCTTTATCCGTGTGGTGTCTGTCTCATACCATCCGTACTCTTCGTTGAGTATGCCCTTCAGGGTCTGTTTCTCTATGGCTATATCACTCTTTATGTTATCCTGTGCCTGACCAAAATCATAACCAACAGATGTTTTGTCGTTTACGCATTCTATCTTCAGCGGGACTGTGACTTTACCGCTGCCGTCAACCTTCACCTGTCCCATAGCGCTTGCTCCCCTGTTGCGCTCCCTGGCCTTACGGCTCAGCACCTCTGAGAGGAGCAGCCGCACATGATATGAATAATCGCCCTCAAAGTCATGTGTGCCATAAACTGTGAAATTGACCGCCGAGGAATTTATCAGCATCTTGGGTATTGATACGGTTGCGTTGTTTATGAACAGGTCGTTCTCCATTCTTGAGAAGCTGATATTTCTGAGTTCATCCAGGTCAAGGTATGATGAGAGGCTTTCGGCGGGAGCAAAGCTTAAAAGTTTTCCATCTGTTATCAGGAGGTGAGCTTCTGCCACAATCCCTTTGTGTAACATGGCAAAGGAGCTGTCAAGTGGAGACAGCACCGTAACGGTGCCGGTGAGATCTCCCTGCAGGTTATCACTTACTATGAAATCCTGCCCGAAATTATTGAATGAGGAAAAGGTTTTGTTTATATCAATCTCCTTTACATCAAGGATGGTCCTTGTGATGTATCCGCCCTCCTTCTGCCTTCCCAGCATGAACTCCCCGGCAATGAGCCCGTCGAGCCCTTCTGCCTTCACCCTGTCAAAATTGTAGACATAGGGCCTGTAGGTTAAACCGGCACTGAAGTCGGCAGCCCTTAAATTCCTGAATATCAGGCTGTCAATATAAAGGTTGATATTTGCCGCAACATTTCCGGGGAACAGGTCCGGGGATTTCCTGGCAGTCATCAGGGTATCACTCTTTTCAGTGGTGAAAGAGGAAGTTACTATCCTGTCTGCATGCAGATCGCCTGTAATGTCAAGCGTCTCTGACCTGCCTGATATCCATGGAATAAATTTCTTCATTACCGCGTTAAGGGTGATATGCTGTTCTCTGAAGGTTAATGACAGGTTCTCTGCCCTCAGGTCATTTTTGACGCTTATTGACCCGTTCATGTCGGAGAGTACCACGCCCTGATCCCCGGCTGATGCCCCGAAATCATTGAAGAGGAGTGAGATATCAGGTTTGAGGTGCGGCAGTGCAGCTATAATTGGCATATCCTGCGGGATGGTCCCTGCCAGGCGTATGCTTCCCGATACTGTCCCTTTTTGATCACTTATATATCCTGATTTAAAGATCCTGCTCAGGTCATCAAAATCGAGATCGCCGTCAAATGCCAGGGTCACATGAGGCCTGGTGAGGTTGTTAAGCATGAATGAGCCTTTCATTGAGGCTGAGCCGTACCTGGCAGAGAGATCGTCAACAGTTATGCGGAATGTCTCCGCTGAGTTATGGTCGCCATTGGTGATGCTTCCGCTGAACTCCAGGTTATTCACCCTGAATCCGCTGGCTGAGTGGCTCATTTTCCCGTTCGTGAGTCCGAAGGTAACATCGACATGAGGCTTGCCGGCTTCGCCGTATGGCCCTGAGATAGTGCATGTCAGATCAAGTATCCCGGCTGGAGAGAAAGTGCCGGTGAACGATTTGAGATTATCGGGCAGCCTGGAGATGAGTGACGTAATGCTTATCTTCTTTCCGTCGATGGACATATTGAGTGTTGAGGCGGAATAGTTGATGTTGCCGCTGACATCAAATTTCAGGTCAGCTACCGAGAGTGATCCTTTGGCCACTGAGAGTGAGCTGGCTGATTTGCGGAGTTTGACGGCAGCTGTGACAGGGATATCCCTGATGGTGTTGCCGTTCAGGCTCACAGAGTCTATTTGCGTATCCAGTATGGTATTGAGGTAGATGCCTGTCCGGAAGATCTCGCCGCCGAGGGCAGCCTGTCTGATGATACCTGATGCCCTCATTTCTGAGCTTCGGTCATTATATGCTGCGCTGATGTTTACCGCGCTGATATTCTTCAGTTTCACATTCTTTCCGGTCCCTTTCTTTTGGGGCATAACCCGGTAGTTGATATCTCCCCTCCTGTCCGTCAGCAGGTTCACCTCTCCGTCCCTGGCAGTGATTGACCTGATCGCAACCGTCCCTGTCAGCAGTGAGGGCGTTGACACTGTCAGCGAGAGTGATGAAGCATAGAGCAGGGTGTCATTGTCCTCATTCTTTAACTGTGTCCTGTCATAAAAGGGTGATGGTTCAACCAGCAGGTTGCTGAACCTGACTGTGATATTTGGGAAAGACTCAAAAATGGTAAGGCGAAGGTTACCGTATGAGATTTTTGTATCAACGCTCTCATTCACCTTGCGTACGAGTGTGCCGGTAACCTTCTCCTGCCAGATGACGGCAGCGATACCGGGCACCAGTATGGCCAGCATCAGGAGGCCTCCGGCAAAAAGAGTTATTTTTTTTACCAGTTTCATTGTGCCGGGTGGCGCTGTTGTTTACTTTTTCCTCTTCTTCAGCAGGATGCCAAGATCACTGCCCGGGGCAGCCTCAATGGGTGCACTGCCGAACCTGAAGATGCGTGCGTTGCGCGGGCCGATCAGCGACAGCTTCCTGCCCTCAAGCAGGAACATGGTCCCTTCACGCAGCCCGGCAACATAAATATCCCTGTTGACCTCAATGAATTCTTCTATCCTTTGCTCCCTTGTCTCGCCGGCGTGGCCCGCCGGATTGGCATCGAGATAGTGGGGATTGATCTGGAAGGGGATAAGCCCGAACGCCCTGAATGATGAGGGAGCGGTGACAGGCATGTCATTGGTGGTCATGATGGTGGGACAGACCACGTTCGATCCTGCGCTCCAGCCTATATAGGGAGTACCACCAAGGACCTTCTTTCTCACCGGTGCTATCAGTTTGTTTTCCCTGAGACACCTGAGCAGCATCCATGTATTCCCGCCGCCGACAACTATGGCCGGGGCATCCATCACTGCCTTCATCGGGTCCTTGAATCGGTGAATGGATACCACATCGTGCCCCACTTCATTGAAACGTTTTCTCACTTTTGCCTCGTAATCGTCATAGGAGAAGGTAACAGCTGCATAAGGAATGAACAGGGCCTTTACCTTTTTGCTACCCAGGAACTCCCTGATGTTGTTCTTCGGATAATCAAGATATGCCTCCCCGGCATTGGTTGAATTGCTGATAAGAAGTAGTCTCATTTTTATCTTTCTTTTGCATGTTTTGCAGGGTCAGAATACTGATTCACTGTCCCCTGCGTCACCGGCTCAAACTTACGTAAAATCACCCGGTTTTGCACGCATAAAAAACCGGACTCATTTCAGGCGGTAAGATATAAAAAAAAGAGAGGGCATCAGTCTCAATGCCCTCTCTGTTCATACGTTCGTTCTTGTCTGTCAGTCGTTAATTGTAAGCGCAAGCCCTACTTCGAAAGGATATAGTTCCGGACCCCGGTTATCCTCGAACATCGGTGAGAGATAGAAGGTGCCGTACACATGGACCATCTCATATCCCGCCCTGGCGGTAACACCGTACCTCAGCACATTGAGGTTGAAGTCGTCATGGTTTTTATCCTTTTGCTTGCCGTCATCGTAATAGACTACCTTGGTATGCGAACCCAGCTTGACAGCTCCGATCACTCCTGCACCCAGGTTGATGGTTCCGCCGTGGTTCACGGGAATCTGCAGCTCAAGCAACACCGGGATGAAACCGTAAACTGTTGCCAGCTTGCTCTTTTCAAAGCGTATCGGCTCGGCGGGATAGACCGGGGCAATCATACCATCGTCATCAACACCGAGCGTCACATTGCCGTCAAACCTGTAGCTGTTGAAGTTGACACCCAGGGCGGTGACCAGTCCGAAATGGCGCGTAAATCCCAGGCTTACAGGAGGGGATACTATATTGAAGTTTGTCGATTTGGCTGTGTTTAGGTCAAGGTAATTCTCCAGGGGTGTCTCATTCTGCATCCATCTTCCCGTTGAGTAGCCGTTGAATCCAAACTCGAGTCCGCCAAGATGTCCGTCAAAGCTTCTGCGGGTTTGGCCGGTATGTCTCACTCCTTCATAGTCTTCCTCTTCCTCCCAGGTGATCGAGGTATCATTATCATCATCCAGTATTTTAATGGCCTTTTTGCCGATCCTGATGACGGTTTCGTCACCGGTATCCTCAATGGTCACAATCTCTCCGATCCTGACCCGTGAAGTGTCGCCGGCATCCTCGCTGACCACCACTGCAATTTCTTCTTCCTCTGCCATGATAACGGCCAGTGTGTCTTCCGCGGCTGCAACAATGGTGTCCGGTGGCGTTCTCTTTTCTGTCTGTTGCTCAAGCTCTTCCAGCTCCTTCAGTTTTTCTTCCTTCTCCTGTGCCACGGCGGGAACGAGAAAAGCAACCATGAGCGCTGATAAAATCAATATTCTTTTCATGGATAAGAGTTATTTGTTGTTTAATGATGGGACGGTTAATCCTGCCGGAAAGTTACAATCAGGGAGTAATTTTGTTCATGGGTTTCGTAAAAGAGAGCAGGGATGAACTGAAGTTGACGGCCACCGGATCGCCTGCTTTGTTGCTGACCTTTTCCAGTTCCATCTCCCATCCCAGCAGGTTATTGATGCCGCTGACACAGCTGCTGGCGATGGCATATCCGTCTATCTCTTTTTCTTTCCCGGTCACGGCGCTGGCTATCATGGTGATGCCTCTGAGCATCCAGTTCTTTTCCTGTGGCAGGGTGTATACTGGTGTAATATCAGTCAATCTGACCGGAGCCATCTGATTGCTCTGTACCGGCAAGAGAGAGGAGAGAGCCGCCTCCTGATATACCAGGGCCAGATGTATCGCACGGGCCGCCTCGTCCCGCCTGTTATCTGCCGCGGGGCGATTCCCGTCAGCGCCGGCCCTGCCTTCCGCTGTAATGATGGGGTGGGATGCAGGTATCTCTGCAGCGTCGGGTCTGCTGTCCGTTACCATTATGGGGTGGGATGGCTGTATCTCTGCAGCGTCGGGTCTGTTGTCCGTTACCACTATGGGGTGGGATGCCTGAATCTCTGCAACAGCCATGGCTTCGGGGCTGGTGGCAACACCGGATGATTCCTTGCTGTGCAGCCTGCCTGATGCCGGTCCTGCGATGATCAGCGCCAGCATTGCCGCGGCTGCCATCAAAGCCGGCATGATGGTCCGTCGGAATGATACCCTGCCGGGTTCAGGCCTGAGGCATGACCGCATTCCGGGCCAGGGTTCACTGCCTGCAACGAGACGGAGGCGGTGGAAGCTCTCCGCACGTAGCCTTCTTCGGTTATCGGCTGTTATGACTGATTCCAGCTCGGTCAACGCCTCGCCCTCAAGGGCATCGTCTGCCCATGCTGCCGACAGGAGATCAAACTGTTCATCGGTCAGCTCTTCCGGCCCGCGGAACAACCTGCTACCCGATGGCAGCCTGCCATCAGAGGGCGTCAGCCGGGGGAAATCCATATCTTCTGTTACTGCCATACCGATGTCTTTACAAGATAGTTCCTGAGAGCCACACGTCCCCTGAAGATGTATGTTTTGACCTGTGCCTCCGATAATCCGGTTATTTCACCTATCTCCCTGTAGTTGTATCCTTCATAGTCGCGCAACAGGATGACCGACCTCTGTACAGCAGGCAGCTTTTCCAGTGCGCGGTGCAGAACCTCGTTCAGGTCGCTGCTGTTCTCATCCGCATAGAGTGAGCTGTCATCATAATACTCAATGCCTATAATCCTTGAATCTTTCCTGATGACGTCTATCATCCTGTTGTAAGCCGTGGAGAAGAGCCATGATTTTACTGCGCCGTACTCTATTTCAGTAACACATAGCCACAGTTTCTCGTAAGTATCCTGTACGATATCGTCAGCCCTGTGGCTGTCCTTGATGCTATGGAGGATGAACCGATAGACGTGGTCTCCGAACTCCCTTACAGCGTTATTGTACTCCTTTACGGTCATTATGGTCAATGCACTGACACTGTAAAGACGGCCTGAACACCCGTAATGTTACAGATACATACATAAAAAAACTGGTAACGACAGGTGTGATGCCCGTCGCTACATTGATGTATGCACAAAATCCCGATGATATGCAGGCAGAGATCTGCCTGTGATACAGTTATTTGGGCTGGTAAACCCTGATCCAGTCAATCTCCATTGAGGAGATGCCACCGATTGGCTTGTCGACGCCGCCGGCAAGGTTAATGTACATCTCTTCCTGTGGCACGCCCGTTGTCTGGCGCGTCACCTCCACACCGTTGATCTTCCAGACAAGGGCATTTGGTGTCCATTCAAGAGTGTAGATATAGAAATCAGAGAGATATCTTGATCCGAGGCTCTTCTTAAGATGACTGCCCGGTGAGGTGAAGAGGTCAAACCAGACCTTTCCGCCGCCCGACCTGCATACGTCTACATGAGGTGTTATGCGGTCACCGATCAGCCAGAAAGCATTGCGGACATTATGGTCAGCGAGCTTGATCTTGGCAGTGAAGGTGCCATACTTCTGCCTGAAGGAAGCGCCGGTATTGATTATCCCGGAAGTAAAACTGAAATCCTTGTTGTAAAAGCCTTTTGCCGGATCCCACACCTTGCCGTTTATCTTCTGGGGTCTGGTGATGATTCGCAGGACGCTGTGACGCACTTCAAAATTGTCCGCAGGGGTGTAACAGTGAAGGTCGGTGGCAATACTGTAGCTGTCGTGAAGCAGCTTATCACCCCAGTAGTATTTGTTGAGCCATTTGCTGCTGTCGGGCGCATTGCCGTCGAATTCATCACTGAAGGTCAACTCCCTGTTCTTTAGTATGTCAAACTTGTTTGAATCCTTCACGCTGAAATACCATTTGATGTCAGGTGAATTCTTCAGGGCTTCATACTCCTTCATCTCCCTGAACATCTCGGTCTTTTCAAAACGACGCTTGTCAAGCAGGTATTCCTTCCGCTCATTGAATTCCTTCGTCTTCAGGTACTCCTGGAGCTCGTAATACCTCTTCAGGCGGACGGAATCCCTGACCTGCACCCAGTTGTGATAATCCTTTGACTCGCGGAACCTGTAGTAGCTGACAATATCCGATGCTCCTTTCCTGGTCTTTAGTTCCTGCAGTTTCTGATATTCGGGAGTGTCTTTAAACCTAATCGGCTTCATATTCTTCTTCAGCAGGAATGCCGAAGAGGTCACCAGGGTCTGCAATTCGGAGAACCTCTTCACCTTTTCGGGATTAAGATTCTTCTTTACCTCCCTGTCGCCCTTCAGTTTCCTGAACTCCAGCCACTTGCCATACTCTTCAGTATCCTTGAAGGTGATTGGCTTCATTTTTTCCTTTTGTTTGAATTCAGGCGACTGAACAAAGAGCTGAAGGTCCTCAATCTCCTTTATCCTGGCTGATCCGTCAAGCGACTGAAAATTCTTCAGAAGGGCGCTGCCTTCGGTCTTGAAATATGATACAATGTCTTTTGCCTTCTGCAGGCCAAGGAATTCCGTTTCCCTTGCGTGTTCCTCCGAGCCCTTGTATGAGAGTGATTCTATCTCCTTTCTCTTCTGTTGGAATCCGGCAGAGTTGACGCTTTCGTGAAGGCGGTTATATTTTGCCAGTGCTTCCGAGCCGGCAAAAGCAATCATCTTTTCATACTCGGCAATCAGAGCCTTCTCTTCCTGTTCGATCTTGGAGGTTGAGGGGATCATCCCCAGCATCAGCTTTAAAGTTGACATTGCAGGTTACTTTTTGGTATGGTACGGTTAAAGTTAAAAATCTTTCAAACAATATAAACGGCATCGGCCAATTATTTGTTACTTAGGCAATAACAAACAAATCGGACCGATTTTTGGCAATTAGTTTATTTTCAACAGAATAAAAACGGATGAAAAAGCTCATTATTGTTACCCTGATGATAATGGTGGCCTCCTGCGCTGCGGTTAAACAAACAACTGCACCGGGGGAGGGCCGTTCTTCCCCGACCGTCAGTGACCCAAAGGGTGTAGCTGCCGGAGATCCGTCATCACCTGTGGCATCAGAAGGCCAGGACCACCTGATTCTGGCAACCCTCTGGTTTCAGAAATCAGCTGAGATGCGGGCCCTCTTCTACCAGTGCTTCCGGAATGCTGAGACTGCTCTGAAGGAGAACCTTGAACTGCAGAGGCAGGCATCAGCTGCTCCGGAGCCTCACACGCCGGAATCGCCGACTGTTTCAGTGCTGTCATCAGGAGAAACGGGGGGAACCACATCAGACTCCTCCGCCCCGGGAGACTCCGGTCCGGAATCTCATAAAAAGCCTGCCGTAGTACTTGATATCGATGAGACTTTGCTTGACAACTCTCCCTTCCAGGGATGGCAGGTGCATGAAAAGAAATCCTTCAACAATGACGACT
The DNA here is from genome assembly GCA_012514255.1 of Bacteroidales bacterium. The sequence goes on from JAAZAP010000296.1 coordinate 48,214, forward strand.
GGTTCCGGTGGGTGGAGCTTGCCCGTGCCAGGCCGTTGCCCGGTGCGGTGGAATTCACCCGGTACGCCGATTCACTGGGAGTGGAGGTGTTCTATGTCTCAAACAGAACAGTGCAGGAGATGGGGCCGACAATTAAAAATATGGCGGCCTGGGGATTTGTCAATGCCGACAGCACACATATGCTACTGAAGGAGACAACCTCGTCAAAGGTGGAGAGACGGGCGCTGGTTGAAAAGGATTACGAAATACTTCTGCTGATAGGGGACAACCTCGCTGACCTCAGCGGTGTATATGAAAAACGGGGTCCGGACTACGGTTTTGAGACTGTTGATTCTGACCGGAGGCTATTCGGCACAAAATACATTGTGCTTCCCAATCCCATGTACGGCAACTGGCTTAACGACCTTCTCCGGTCGGCCCCCGGCAGCACAGAGCGGGAGAAGCTTCTGCAAATGCTCGACAGCTTCTGATACCAGCCCTTGACTGAACAGGCTCTCAACCTCTTTAAATCGGAACAGTGTTGTATAAAAACAACAAAAATACATTTATAAAGTTGTAATAAAACAACAAAAGATGTATTTTTATGTTAAATTTATAGAACAATAATGGAATCAATTCTTGAATTGTCCGAATCAAGGGTGAGCAATCTTTCTGCAAACCGGTCGAGATATCTGATGCGCCGGGTACCTTTGGATCAGAGACTTGTATTAATCCGTGGCTCGAGAGGCACCGGAAAGACAACGTTGTTGCTTCAAATTCTGAGGTCTCTTGACCTTCCCTCTTCCAAAGCTGCGTTTATAAGTCTGGATGACATGATTTTCAATCGTCATCCTGCGGAGGATTTTGCTGATTGGTTCGTAAAAAGAGGAGGAGAATACCTTTTCATTGATGAAGTGCACAGAAATCCTCTATGGTCTGTAATTATCAAATCACTTTACGACCGTTATCCCGATCTGAAAATGGTTATTTCCGGGTCTTCCGCGCTGCAGATGGAGAGGGGAGAAGCTGATCTCAGCAGGCGGATGCTTACATTGAATCTGAATGAGCTATCCCTCAGGGAATTCATTTCGATGAAATATAATATTGTTTTTCCGGCCATTTCAATGGAAGAATTATTGACAGGTCACGAGCAACAGGCCAGGGAAATATTATCACAGGTAAAACCCCTGATGCTTTTTGATGAGTACCTGAAATACGGAGCATACCCCTATTTTCTGGAAGGGATCCGATATTACCATGAACGCCTGGCAAATACGGTCAATGCCATTCTCGACACCGATTTGCCGGCAGTGTCAGGTATTACATATGGTACGATTCTTAAGATCAGAAAACTGCTGTCGGTTCTTGCAGAAGCAGTTCCGTTTACTCCAAATATAAATGAACTCAGTGGCAGGGTAGGAATATCACGTGATCTTCTGTACAGGTATCTTCACCTCCTCGAGCAGGCTGGGCTGATTTACCAGTTGAGGAGAGATTCAAGAGGCATCAGCATGATGTCGAAACCGGAGAAAATATACCTGCATAATACCAATCTTTCGCAGGCGCTTACTCTTCATATCCCTGATAAAGGATCTGAGCGCGAAACCTTTTTCTTAAACCAGGTCTCTGCCATGTATAAAGTGAATTACCCGGACAGGGGGGATTTTGTTGTGGAAGGCAGGTACACCATTGAGGTTGGGGGCAGGAATAAAACCGGCAGGCAAATAGCGGAAGCTGAAAACGCTTTCATCGTGAAGGATGATATTGAATATGGTTCAGATAATACAATTCCCCTCTGGCTCTTTGGATTTTTATATTAATTCCCCTGATCGTAAGCGATTCTATTCTCTTAAGTAATTATAAATTACCCCTTTACTTTAGCGACTATAAATATAGACGAAAAATGTTTAAAAAACTTGTGCGTCTATAAATATAGTCGTATATTTGTGGTGAAGGATTGATTGATATGAAATGTCCGGTAACGGGCCTAAGTATGGTATTTTAATTAACTGATTATGCAACTGACGAAGGCTGAAGAACAGATAATGCAGATTCTATGGGATCTGGAGGAGGGAGTGGTAAAGGATATAAGGGAAAAATTTGACGATCCGAAGCCAGCACGGAATACCATCTCAACGGTGCTGAAGGTGCTTGAAAAGAAGGGTTATGTTGATCACCGGGCCTATGCAAATGTATTCCTCTATTTTCCCCTGGTTTCAAAACGGGAGTACTCAAAGCACCAGTTGTTCGGGCTGCTGGAGGGATACTTCGATAATTCATTCCCTGCAATGACCTCGTTTTTTGCGAGGGAGAAGAATCTGTCGTTGAAGGATCTCGACAGGATACTTAAGGAAGCCCGTGATGAGCTCAATGAAGACCAACAGGAATAAAATATGGAACAGGCTGCATTCTACCTTCTGAAATCGGCTGCATGGCTGGCAGGATTTACGCTGTTATACCTTCTCTTTCTGCGGAAGGAGAGGTTTTTCATGCTTAAGCGAATCTACCTTCTGTCAGGAGTGGTTCTCTCACTGCTCCTTCCGCTGGTAACACTGCATTACAGGGTTGAGCTTCCCGCCCCGTTATTGCAGGAGACGCAGAGGATGACGTCAGTTCTGCCCTTGTCATCGGCCGCGACGGCCAGGATTGCTGAAGAGTCAGATCCGCTGCTGTGGTTCATGATATTCTATGCCGCAGGAATACTTTTCCTGCTGGGACGAACGCTGAAGTACCTTTTCTCGGTTTACCGCACTGTCAGAAGCGGGCCGGTAAACAGGGAAGGCGATGCGCTGCTTGTAAGAACAGAAAAATATGCCTCCGCCTTTTCTTTTTTCAATTATGTCTTTATCAATCCTTCACTGAGCGGGCGCGAGGTCCGGGAGATCCTTAACCATGAGATGGTGCACCTCAGGCAGAAACACTGGTTTGATCTCCTGCTTGTTGAAGTGATGAGCCTGATGCAATGGATGAATCCCTTTGCATGGATCTGTTCTGCGCTTGTCAGGCAGAATCATGAGCATCTTGCCGATGAGGTGGCGCTGCAGCAGACCTCTGACCCGGCAGGATACAGGGCGGCCCTCCTCAACCAGGTATTCAGTGCCAGGCTGATAAGCCTCTCCAATTCATTCAACTTTTCGTTTAACACTAACAGGTTTGAAATGATGAAAAAGAAAAATTATTCCCCATACAGGAAGCTTAAACTGCTTCTTGTTCTGCCCCTGACAGTCATAATGCTGTTCGCATTTGCTGAACCGGTCTATAACCATTCTGACGGAAGAGGCAGCATTGAAGCCGCTGGTCCGCGAAACCTGATAAAGGATATTCAGGGGACAGTAGTCAAAGAGGATGGCACCCCATTACCCGGAGTGACCGTCAATGTTTCCGGGACCTCTCTGAGCGTTACCACTGATGAATCGGGCAGGTTCTACTTCAGTGACCTGCCCTCCTATGTGGCCATTATGTTCACAGCAAGCGGCTACCAACCTGTTTCTCTGACTGCCGAATCTGCCCATGGAGCAACAGTCACAATGAAGGCTGATGAGCGTTATGCGTTAATGGGCTCAATATCACAGGGGAGACTGGTCACTATTGACGGACAGATTACAGATCTTTCTCTTGAGGAGGCCACACTTAAACTTGGGAAGGACTTTGGCAAATCTGTATACCTTGACCCGGCAGCAGCGAAAACAAAATACGGAGATAAGGGAGAAAAAGGAGCTTTCGAAGTTACTTCCAGAAGCAAGGCAAAAGAATCGGGTGTTTTCCTTCCCTACCCAAGAAAAGATGAAGATGACTTTCCGACATTCAGGGGTGAAAGCTACCTGGCATTTGCCGACTGGGTGGAAGAGAGGGCCAAATACCCGGCCGAAGCTGCCGCGAAAGGCTTGAGCGGCTGGGCCAGAATGAACTACACGGTAGAGACAAACGGTTCTGTGTCTCAGGTAAATCCGTCACCCGACACCGATCCGCTCTTTGCCGCTGAACTGACCAGGGTCATGAAATCTTCTCCCCGCTGGAAAAGCCCGGAAAACAAAGATGCCAACGAACCCTTTAACTCAGAGATACTGATCAGGTTTCAACTGCCAGACAGGGTATCCAACGGTGTGGTTTATATCATGGTTGACGAGATGCCGGAGTTTCCGGGAGGTGACGCAGCTTTGTTCAAATGGTTATATGAAACAATCAAATATCCGGCAGAAGCTAAAGAAAAAGGAATACAGGGTAAGGTCATACTCAGGTTTATTGTCACCTCCGAAGGCAAGGTGGAAAACGTCAGTGTGGTTAGAGGCGTTGATCCACTTCTTGATAACGAAGCGGTAAGGGCAATGAACCTCTGCCCTGAATGGATCCCGGGCAAAATGAAGGGTAAACCGGTTAACATATACTATTCTGTTCCGATCAGCTTTGCACTGAAATAGAATTTACGCAGGAATTGTAAACCGGTGCGTCTGCAATTAATCAATCCGGGAGGGGTTATCTCTCCCGGATTTTTTTCTGGCAATGAATGAGCAATGCAAATTTTCCCCCGGAACATGAAAGAGCAATTAGGTTCTGCAACCAATAAATCACTGCTGCCGATCATTTGGCTTTAAAAAACCTCAATTAATCAAAATCAATAGTTGCAAAGTAAGGTCGGTCAATTAATTTCCTAATTTTAGTCGTTTCAACTGTGCTATCTGATGTATTCAGCCGGAATACCTTCAAAAGCAGGGATATCTGTCTCTTCTTCTGTCTGCATGAATAAGAGGTCGCGAACAATGCGTACAAGTCACCCGACCGTGAAATAGCGATGAGCGACGACGAGATCGACAGCGCCAGGATCACCAGCAACGGCTACCAGACCCTGATCATCGAGCACATCCACATCACCTCCGGCGGCCAACAGCTCGAATTCAACCTCGAATAAGCAGCCTATCAGCACAGCCTGACCATCAACCTCATCAGCTCAGAAGCAGGAGAAGGGCACCTCGTGCGCGACTCGCCCATCATCCTCACCAACAGCGAAGGAACAAAGACGCTGAACACGAGCGCGCAGACCGTGACGTACCACTGGACGAGCGAGCACGAAACCGAGA
>JAAZAP010000297.1 GCA_012514255.1 Bacteroidales bacterium
GAAACCATGGCGCCCGGTTCACTCCTCGTGTGCACCTGCGCTATGAGATCATGCCCCACCTGACCCTCAGGGCATCAGCGGGCAAGGGTTACCGGACAGTCCATGTGCTTGCCGAGAACATGTACTTCCTGGCAAGCAGCAGGAAGATGATCATTGCCGGGGACCTGGATATAGAAGAAGCCTGGAACGCAGGTATCAACCTGACAGGATACATCCCCATCAGCGGACGTGAGCTGAGGCTGACTGGCGAAGCCCACCGCACCAGATTCGTTAAACAGATAGTGACCGACCTGGATACAGACATTGACCGCGTGCTCTTCTATAACCTTGATGGCCGGTCATGGTCAAACGTCTTCCAGGTGGAGGCGCAGATGCAGCCGGTGACAGGACTTGACATCTCCGCTGCCTGGAGGTGGAACGACGTTTGGCAGACCATCGGAGGAGAGCTTCGCGAAAAGCCTCTTTCATCACGTTACAAGGGCCTGCTGACAGTCTCCTATACCACCAGGATGAGAAAGTGGCAGGTTGATTACACTCTCCAGTACAACGGCCCCGGGAGAATCCCCTCAACACAGGCCAACCCGGAGCCTTACAGGAGCAATGATTACTTCAGTGCCTACCCGGTGATGAACGCCCAGGTAACCAGATACTTCAGGAAATGGAGTGTCTACCTGGGGGCTGAGAACATTACCGGCTCAGGGCAGCATAATGCGATCATCGCACCGGAGGACCCTTTTGGCCCCTACTTTGACGGGGCAATGATATGGGGTCCGGTGCACGGCCGGAAACTCTATGCCGGATTCCGGTTCGCTATTGACAGACCACAGAATTAATTAACAATCTTAAAAATCAATACAATGAAAAAAAATCAGGTAATAACAGCAATTCTTCTGCTTATCTTCTCCTCGCTGGCGCTCAACGCCCAGGAAAAGAACAAGAAGGAACTTCAGACAGTCAAATTTGAAACCAGTATCGATTGTGAGAACTGTGTCAACACCATAATGAAAAATGTACCCTTTGAAAAGGGGGTCAAGGATGTCAAATGTGACCTCACCACAAAGGAGGTATCAATTAAATACCAGGAGGATAAGACCAGCCCGGAGAAGCTGAAGAGATCAATAGAAAAGCTGGGCTATACCGCCAGTGAGATCAAGGAAAAGAAAAAAGAGGAGGGTTCACCTCAGGGAAAACGGCAGTAAAATAATAAATCCTGTCAGCTCTGCTTCCCAAACCGGAGGAATAAATCAGGCCAGCTCACCGGTTCATTCAGGGTATTTGAATCAGGCCGGCTCTGATGCTCATACAGGGGGAGTTACACCTGCCAGCTCCCTGATGACCACCGAGGCGCAGACCAGGCCGAAAGCAGCGGGCATATATGACATTGTTCCAATGCTGGAGGCCTTATTGCTCTCATCCGAACCCCGGATTATAAGGTTCTTGTCAACCACCTCCGGACTGTAGACGGCGAGGGACCCCTCATGTACCCCCAGTTTGTGAAGCTTTTTGCGAAGCATGCGTGCCAGGTTACAGAAATTTGTCTCTGAGATATCTGCCACCCTGATGGCTGTGGGATCATACTTGCCCCCAGCGCCCATGGAGCTGACAACACGCAGCTTCAGGCGCAGCGAATGATATACAAGAAAAACCTTTGGAGAGAGAGTGTCAATGGCGTCAACCACATAATCATACCTCTCCTCTTCCAGGATATCTGTCATCCGCTGGTCACGTATGAACTCGGGGATGATCCTGAGGCGCATATCAGGGTTTATATCAAGCAGCCTCTCTCCCATCACCTCAGCCTTCTTCCTGCCAGTGGTTGATGTCAGAGCCGGCAGCTGCCTGTTCCTGTTGGCAGCCGTGATCACATCTCCGTCAATGATTGTCATCGCCCCCACTCCCGCCCTGCAGATCATCTCTGCAGCCCATGAACCTACTCCTCCCAGGCCGGCCACCAGCACATGTGATTGTCGCAGCTTCTCCAGGGCTTCAGGACCCAGGAGCATCTCGGTGCGTGAAAGCCATCCCTCCATCACAGGCTGAAATTCATGAGTGAGTTGAAGTTATTGCGTATCAGGCTCTCTGCCTGTTGATCCTCATATCCCGCCACAGCAGCAAACAATCGGTAAACCTCTGCTATAGCCTCCCCTGAGTCATCAGTCTCAAGCAGCAGTCTCCCGTGGTTTACTGCTGCAAGCACTTCAGTTGTCAGTCCTTTTTTCCCCAGTGAGAACCAGAAGCCCTCTTGTGCCAGTGAGGCTGCCAGGGTGCTGTTGCCCCTGAACCCGTGTATTACCCATGGCCGGCCGGGTTTGATCACCCGGCGTGCCTGTCTCAGCTCATCCCATCCCTTCACGCAGTGGATCACCATCGGCCTGCCTGTCTCTTCCGCCAGTGCAGCCTGGAACATGAATGTATTCTTCTGTACCTCCCCCTGTGTTCCGCGAAGCCGGTCAAACCCGGTCTCACCTATAAGCACCACATGCGGATGGGCGGCGGTGAGTACCAACTCTGTCTTCAGCTGCTCCGCGTTGTCATCAGTCAGCTGCCACGGATGGATGCCCGCAGAGAAGAGCGTGTTGGCCGGGAAGTCGGCAGGAACGTCATCACCCGCCATCAGGTTCACCACGGCAACCGTATCTGTGGCAGTAATTCTGTTGTGGGTATGGAAATCGATGTACCGTATGTCATACCCCGCTTTCATGAAGCTGTGGATGCAAGCCTGCTAATGCCGTTCCCGAGGCGGGCCAGGGTCTCATCCCTCCCTATGAGTGCCGCAATGTCAAAGAGGTGCGGACCGCGTGAGGCTCCCACCAGCAACAGCCTGAAGAGATTGAGGATAGCGCCGGTATTATACCCCTTCGATGCAATCCATTCCTTTACACTCTTCTCCAGCACCTCCGGGGTGAAAGGCTGCACTCCGGCAATTATCCCGAACAGTTCGGTCATCTGTCGGGGAGAGTCATTGTTCCATCTCTTCCGTACAACATCATGATCATAGCTCTCCGGAGCTACAAAGAAGAAGTCTGCCTCATTCCATAGATCCCTGACAAATCCGACTCTCTCCTTTACCAGCGAAACGATTTTTACCAGCTTGCCGAAGTCCGGCTGAAATCCTTTTTCCTGCACAACGGGCATGAGAAGGTGTGCAAGCTCCTCATCGTTCTTTGCCTGGAAGTATTTGGCATTGAACCACTTTGCCTTGTCGGGATCAAAGCGGGCGCCTGACCGTCCCACCCTGTCGATAGAAAAGGCTGCAATCAGCTCATCCATGGTGAATATCTCCTGTTCTGTTCCGGGATTCCATCCCAGGAGGGCCAGCATATTGACAAAAGCCTCGGGAAAATATCCTTCCTCCCTGTACCCGGAGGCTGTTTCGCCGTATGGCCAGTAGAGAGGAAACACGGGGAATCCCATCTTGTCTCCGTCGCGTTTGCTCAGTTTGCCCTTGCCCGTGGGCTTGAGCAGGAGCGGCAGGTGCGCGAAGAGGGGTGCCTCCCAGCCGAAGCTGCGGTAAAGCATCACATGCAACGGCAGTGACGGAAGCCACTCCTCGCCCCTGATGACGTGAGATATCTCCATAAGGTGATCATCAACGATGTTTGCCAGGTGGTAGGTGGGCATGCCGTCAGATTTATACAGCACCTTATCATCAAGGGTGGAGGTGTTGACCACGATGTCGCCCCTGATGAGGTCACTGAAGTGGATATCCTCATTTTCCGGCATACGGTACCTGACAACGTATTGCCCGCCCGAAGAAATGCGTTTCTCAACCTCATCACTGGCAAGGGTTAGTGAGTTACTCATGGTCATCCTTGTTGTACAGCCATAGTTGAATGTCTCGCCACGCGATTCATACTCTTTTCTCAGCTGTTCAAGATCTTCAGGGCTGTCAAAGGCATAATAGGCATCGCCCCTGCGGATAAGCTCGTCGGAGAACTGCCTGTAAATCTCCTTTCTCTCGCTCTGCCTGTAGGGTGCGAAGGGGCCGCCTTCGCGAATACCCTCGTCTGTATGTATTCCCGCCCACTTCAGCGCGTCCATGATGTACTCTTCAGCGCCCTCAACATAACGGGCCTGGTCTGTGTCTTCAATGCGCAGGATGAATGTCCCGCCATGGTGCCTTGCGAAAAGGTAATTGTAAAGAGCTGTTCGCACGCCTCCTATATGGAGAGGTCCTGTAGGACTAGGGGCAAAACGCACGCGTATATTGTTTTTCGTCATAATGGTCTGATGGTTAATTGCCGGCGATAAAGATATAAAATTAAAAAAGAGGCTGTCGCGGATGACAGCCTCCTGAACAATGAAGTATCTTGCCTGATCAGATCAACCCCTTGTTGTGCTTTTCGGTAATCACCTGAAGCATATCTTTGGTCATCGACTCAAGGTTGTAAACGGGATTCCATCCCCACTCTTCACGGGCTGCAGTGTCATCCATATAGTTTGGCCATGAATCAGCTATCTTCTGCTTCATGGGATCAACGTCGTAGTTCATGACGAAGCCGGGGATATGTTTTCTGATTTCGGCCGCAATGATCTCGGGATCGAAGCTCATAGCGCTGATATTGAATGCATTCCTGTGCTTCAGCCTGGAGGGATCTGCCTCCATGAGGTTGATGGCGGCTTCAATAGCATCAGGCATGTACATCATGTCAAGGAATGTTCCCTTTCCCAGGGGACAGGTAAACTTCTGATGCTTCACAGCCTCATAGTATATCTCAACTGCATAGTCAGTTGTTCCTCCGCCGGGAAGGGTTACGTTTGAGATTATGCCCGGATACCTGACGCCCCTTGTGTCAACGCCGAAGCGAAGATGATAATAATCGCACAGCATCTCGCCGGTAACCTTGGTGATACCGTACATGGATGTAGGTCTCTGAATGGTATCCTGCGGAGTATTGTCAAGCGGGGTGGTGGGTCCGAAGGCGCCGATGGAGCTGGGGAAGAAGACCGCGCAGTTGTATTCGCGGGCTACCTCCAGCACATTGTAAAGCCCGTTGACTCCTATATTCCAGGCCAGCCCCGGATTCTTTTCACCTACGGCAGAGAGCACAGCTGCAAGATGATAAATGGTGTCAATGTTGTATTTTTTTACTGCGTCGGCCAGCTCCTCTTTATCCGTGGTGTCAACCTTCAGGAAAGGGCCGGTTTCGGCAAGCGGTCCGGTGGGCTGGGTTCTGTTGATACCGGCCACAACATTGCTGCCGCCATACCTTTTTCTGAGTTCGAGCGTGAGCTCAGAGCCTATCTGTCCTACCGATCCTGTTATTAGTATGTTCTTCATTTTATTCCGTGTGGGTTATAGTTTTCTGTCACTGTCTGATCATCAGAACAGGGGAACAAACATGATGATTTTTTCGGCAACTTGTTCTGATAAAAATCATTTAATTGTTATCCAAATAACATAGGGCTTATGGAACAAAGTTGATATATTTGCCCGTCTAATAACCAATTACATAGTTAATCAATAACTCCATATCCATGTACACGAATTTTCAGGAATTTCTGACCGGAGAGCTAAGCGCTATCAAAGAGGCCGGTCTTTACAAGGGAGAAAGAATCATTGTCTCGCCCCAGGGTGCGGAAATTACCCTCAATACAGGGCAGACTGTCCTTAACTTCTGTGCCAACAACTACCTGGGCCTTTCGGCGAATAAAAAGCTGGTTGAAGCTGCAAAGAAAGCGCTTGACACTCATGGTTACGGCATGTCATCAGTACGGTTCATCTGCGGTACGGGTGATCTTCACAAGGAGCTGGAGCAGAAGCTTGCACAGTTCTTCGGTACAGAAGATACAATCCTCTATGCCGCCTGCTTCGATGCCAATGGCGGGGTCTTTGAACCGCTGCTGTCAGAGCAGGATGCCATTATCTCCGATGCTCTCAACCATGCCTCCATCATTGACGGTGTACGTCTCTGCAAGGCACAGCGCTACCGTTATGCCAACGCTGACATGAATGACCTTGAGGAGAAGCTTAAGGAGGCACAGGCACAGCGCTTCAGGCTGATAGTCACTGACGGCGTCTTTTCAATGGACGGCAATGTGGCACCGCTTGACAGGATCTATGAGCTGGCGGATAAATACAATGCCATGGTCATGGTAGACGAATCACACTCAGCCGGTGTGGTTGGTGATACAGGTCGCGGTGTCACTGAGTTGTATGACCTCAAGGGAAAGATAGAGATCATTACCGGTACGCTGGGTAAAGCCTTCGGCGGTGCAATAGGAGGCTTCACCACGGGTAAAAAGGAGATCATAGAAATGCTTCGTCAGCGCTCCAGGCCGTATCTCTTCAGCAACTCTATCCCGCCGCTGGTTGCAGCAGCAGGAATAAAGATGGTGGGGATGATGACGGAGACCAACGAGCTGCAGGATAAGCTGCACTTCAACACGAAATATTTCATGGACAAGATGATGACGGCAGGCTTTGATATCAAACCAACCCAGTCAGCCATCTGCGCCGTAATGCTCTATGACGCCAAACTGTCACAGGAGATGGCAGCGAAACTGCTGAATGAAGGGATCTATGTCACAGGATTCTATTATCCCGTGGTACCAAAGGGCCAGGCACGCATCAGGGTACAACTCTCGGCAGCACACGAGACCGAACACCTTGACAAGGCTATCGCTGCCTTCACTAAGGTAGGAAAGGAACTGGGCGTTTTAAAATAATTAATTTTTTTCGCCCTGTCCATTATTAAATAGGTAAGGGAAAGTTTAAAAAATTAATTCTTTTTGAACTTTCCCTTGTTTTTTTAAAATTGATAGTTAATTTTGCCATCCATAAATGAGACCATGAACTATACGTCACTGTTTATTATTGCCCTTTTTCTTCTCATCGCCATAAGCGGATGACCGGGGAGTAATATATAGTGACCATAAATGTATACAGAAGCTTCCCGGGAAACCGGGGAGCTTTTTTTTTACACGTCAGACGATGATGAAAAGGGAACTCAGAAGTGTGCGTACCATGACCGGCAGGACGATGGCCGGAGCCAGGAGCCTCTGGCGCGCCAACGGGATGAAGGAGGAACAGTTCGGGAAACCGGTGATAGCAATTGTAAACTCGTTCTCGCAGTTCGTTCCGGGTCATGTGCATTTGCATCAGGCAGGACAGTTGATAAAAGAAGAACTGGCCGGGCGGGGCCTCTTTGCTGCCGAGTTCAATACCATAGCCATTGATGACGGAATAGCAATGGGGCATGGGGGGATGCTCTATTCACTCCCCTCACGTGACCTGATAGCTGACAGCGTTGAGTATGTATGCAATGCCCATTGCGCTGACGCGATGATATGCATCAGCAACTGCGACAAGATCACTCCCGGCATGCTTATGGCAGCCATGCGTCTCAATATTCCTGCCATTGTTGTCTCAGGCGGACCCATGGAGGCAGGTGTGGCCGGGGGCAGGCCTGTAGACCTGATTGATGCAATGGTGGCCTCTGCTGATGACAGAGTCACGGACAATGATCTGCTTGAACTGGAAAGAGCGGCTTGCCCTACCTGCGGTTCCTGCTCGGGGATGTTTACCGCCAACTCCATGAACTGCCTGGCAGAAGCACTCGGGATGGCGCTCCCCGGAAACGGTACCGTGCCGGCCACCCACCGGGTCAGGAATGACCTGTTCAGAAGAGCTGCGCGACTGATAGCAGACATGGCAGAGGGGTACTACCAGGAGGGAGACGATTCCATCCTGCCCCGCTCGGTAGCCACCAGGAAGGCATTCATGAATGCCATGAGCGTTGACATAGCCATGGGAGGATCAACCAACACCGTTCTCCATCTCCCGGCCATAGCCCACGAGGCCGGTGTTGACTTTACCATGAGAGACACAGACGGACTCTCACGCCGTGTACCGAATATTTGCAGGGTCTCCCCCTCTTCGTCATATCACATGGAAGATATCAATCGCGCCGGAGGGGTCTTTGCAATCATGGGTGAACTGAGCAGAGACGGATTGCTTGATACAAGTGTGGGGAGAGTGGATTATTCAAACCTTGGGAATGCACTGGCAGAGTGGGACATCAACAGTCCCTCCGCACTGCAGGAAGCGCTGGACCTGTTTCTCTGCGCACCCGGAGGCACGGCACGGGCTGAACCATTCTCCTCTGATGCGAAGTACACCTCGCATGACAGGAACAGGATCAGCGGTGCAATAAGGGACCTCAGCCATCCATACAGCAATGACGGCGGACTGGCCGTCCTGTACGGCAACCTTGCCCCGGATGGGTGTATTGTAAAGACAGCAGCCATTGACAGCTCAATGCTTAAGTTCAGCGGGCCGGCGGTGGTGTTTGACTCGCAGGAGGCAGCCGTTGAAGGCATCCTTGGCGGGAGAGTAAAGGAGGGCGATGTGGTGGTGATACGTTACGAAGGTCCCCGCGGCGGCCCGGGAATGCAGGAGATGCTCTACCCTACCTCTTTCCTTAAGTCAAAGGGACTGGAGCGCCGCTGTGCACTCATAACTGACGGTCGCTTCTCGGGAGGCTCAGCAGGACTGTCGCTGGGACACGTCTCCCCCGAGGCCGCTGCAGGGGGAACAATAGCCCTGGTACGTGACGGTGACAGGGTGGAGATTGACATCCCTGCCCGCACCATCAGGCTTGCACTGGACAATTCAATACTTATAAAGCGACGAATGGCCGAGGAGGTCAGGGGTGCTGCAGCATACACTCCAGCTGCCAGGAACCGTGTCATTTCACCGGTACTCAGGATTTATGCAGCACATGTCAGCTCGGCAGACAGGGGAGCCATTAGAGAATTATAGCCATTGCATGATGATGAAAGAGAACACAGATAGTGTGACAGTAAGCAATAATGTTACAGCCGGGTCAGAGATCACCGGAGCAGAAGCCTTTCTAAGAGCACTCATCGAGGAGGGTGTTGATACAATTTTCGGCTACCCCGGCGGCGCAATCATGCCTGTCTATGACAGACTGCTCGATTACAGTGACAGGCTCAGGCATATACTCACAAGACATGAGCAGGGAGCAGCACATGCTGCACAGGCCTACGCCATGGTGACAGGTAAACCGGGGGTATGCCTTGCCACATCAGGTCCGGGAGCAACAAACCTGGTGACAGGTATTGCCAATGCATTCCTTGACTCGGTGCCGGTAGTCTTTATCACGGCACAGGTGACATCAGGACTGATAGGTACCGACGCTTTCCAGGAGACGGACATACTCGGTATCTCGATGCCGGTTACCAAATGGAACGCCCAGGTGAAGAAAGCAGAGGAGATCCCTGACGCCGTGGCACGTGCCTTTTATATCGCCCGCACCGGGCGGCCGGGACCGGTACTGATTGACATAGCAAAGGATGCCCAGTTCGGGAGTCTGACCTACAGGTACTCGCGGTGCACCAGCATACGAAGCTATAATCCGGTCAATCCGCTGATCAGCAGGGATATTGAGTCAGCTGCCGTAATGATCAACCATGCGGAGAGGCCAATGATACTGGCCGGTCACGGAGTCATCATCTCCGGCGCCATGGCGGAGCTCCGGGCGCTGGCCGAAAAAGCAGCTATCCCCGTGGCAGTTACCCTGCTCGGCTTACCGGCATTCAGCCATGATCACAGGTTGTACGCCGGCATGCTGGGCATGCATGGCAACTATGCTCCAAACGTCCTGACCAACAGGGCAGACCTGATCATTGCCGCAGGTATGCGGTTTGATGACAGGGTAACCGGCAACCTGAAGAAATATGCTCCCGGCGCACGGGTGATACATATCGACATAGACCGGGCAGAGATAAATAAGAACGTAAGGGCAGACCTGGGCATAAACAGTGATGCACGGGAAGCCATCACCGCACTGCTTCCCCTGGTAAGGGAAAGAAGCAGGGAGGAGTGGATCAGGGAGTTTCGCATCCTTGACCGGACGGAGCATGAGAAGGTGGTTAAACCGGAGACTGAGCCGGAAAGCGGTGAGCTGACAATGGGCGAGGTTGTCAGGGCAGTCTCTGAAATGGCAGGCAGTGATACCGTGGTGGTGACCGACGTGGGGCAACACCAGATGGCCGTGGCTCGCTACTACCGTTTCACCGAGACCAACAGGCTGGTCACCTCGGGAGGAATGGGCACAATGGGCTTCGGTCTCCCGGCAGCACTGGGGGCAGCAGTGGGTGGCGAAGGGCGGCAGGTGGTGGCCTTCACCGGTGACGGCGGATTACAGATGACGGTGCAGGAGCTGGGTACCATTATGCAGTACCGCATCCCCGTGAAGATCGTCCTTCTGAACAACAGCTTCCTCGGGATGGTGCGCCAGTGGCAGGAGATGTTCTTCAACCGCCGGTATGCCTCAACGGAGATGGTCAACCCCGATTTCGTGATGCTGGCATCAGCCTATGACATCGCTGCACGAAAAATAACCTCGCGCGAAGAGCTGAGAGAGGCCGTGGAAGAGATGTTCTCCGCCAGTGGTCCCTTCCTGCTGCAGGCAGAGGTGAGCCGTACGGCAAATATCCTCCCGATGATTGAACCGGGAGCCTCAGTATCTGAAGTAACACTTACTTATAACGAAAAGTCATGAAACAGGAATTTACAATCTCGCTTTTCAGCGAGAGCCACATCGGTATCCTCAGCAGGATCACCCTCATACTGACGCGAAGGCAGATAAACATTGAGAGCATCACCGCTTCAGAATCGGCGGTGCCTGGCGTGCAGATGCTGACAATGGTGGTCCGCACCACACCTGAGATGGTGGAGAAGGTGGCCCGCCAGATAGAAAAACTGGTTGATGTCCTAAAAGTCTTCGTGCATACCTCGTCGGAAATCATATACCAGGAGCTGGCCCTTTACAAGGTAACCACCCGGGGGCTGATGTCCGGCAGCATGTCAGCCGATATCGTCAGGAAGTACCACGCCAGGATCCTCGAGGTGACTTCCGAATATACGGTGGTGGAGAAGAGCGGCACCAGGGCGGAGATAAAGGAAATGCTCAAGCTGCTTGAGCCTTGCGGAGTGCTGCAGTTCGTCAGCTCAGGCCGGATAGCTGTCACCCGGCAGGTGAAGGAGCTGAACAGCTACCTGAAAGAGATGGACGAAGCACTGCGAAACAGGCAGGAAACAGTTGAATTGTACAGTTGAACACAAACACTAATCTAACAGTAATATATTATGGCACAGATTGATTTCGGAGGTGTAGTTGAGAATGTTGTTACCAGGCAGGAATTCCCGCTTTCAAAGGCCCGGGAGGTACTCAAAAACGAGGTTGTTGCCGTCATCGGTTACGGCGTCCAGGGGCCGGCACAGGCCATGAACATGCGTGACAACGGCATAAACGTGATAATCGGGCAGGCTCCCGAGTTTAAAAATGACTGGAACAGGGCTGTAGCCGACGGGTTCGTTCCGGGTGTCACCCTCTTTCCCGTGGAGGAGGCAGCCACCCGCGGCAGCGTCATCCAGTACCTGGTATCTGATGCAGCCCAGCGTATCCTGTGGCCGTTCATCAGGCCGCATCTTACCCCTGGCAAGGCGCTCTATTTTTCTCACGGCTTCTCGGTCACATACAAGGAGCATACCGGGGTAATACCTCCTGAAGATATAGATGTGATCCTCTGTGCTCCCAAGGGATCGGGCACCAGTGTCAGGCGTAACTTCCTGGCCGGCGCCGGGATCAACTCCAGCTTCTCCGTCTTCCGTGATCATACAGGACGCGCTGAGCAACGCGTCCTGGCTCTTGGAATAGCCATAGGCTCAGGTTACCTCTTCCCCACCACCTTTGAGAAGGAGGTCTACAGCGACCTCACCGGAGAGAGAGGAGTGCTGATGGGAGCCCTCGAGGGTATCATGGAGGCACAGTATCAGGTGCTTCGCGAAAACGGCCACTCGCCGTCGGAAGCCTTCAATGAGACGGTGGAGGAGCTGACGCAGAGCCTGATAAGACTTGTCGACGAGAAGGGCATGGATTGGATGTATGCCAACTGCAGCGCCACAGCCCAGCGCGGAGCACTGGACTGGAAGCCAAGGTTCAGGGAGGCAACACTGCCTGTCTTCAGGGAGCTGTATGAAAAGGTGAGCTCCGGCGAGGAGTGCGTCAGGGTGCTCACCTCAACAGGATCACCCGGATACCGGGAAGAGCTCAATGCCGAGCTGTCAGAGATGGGGTCATCGGAACTATGGCGGGCAGGCGCAGCGGTAAGAACACTGAGACCGGCAGAAAAGAAATAACCTCATAAGAGAAATCATGGAGAAGAACAGGGTAATAATCTTTGATACCACCCTCCGCGACGGCGAACAGGTGCCGGGGTGCCAGCTCAATACGGTGGAAAAGATCGAGGTGGCAAAGGCCCTGGAGGCCCTCGGCGTGGATGTCATCGAAGCAGGATTCCCGGTATCGAGCCCGGGCGATTTCCAGTCGGTGGTTGAGATATCAAAGGCAGTCAGGGAACCGGTCATCTGCGCTCTCACCAGGGCGGTAAAGAAGGATATTGAGGTGGCGGCAGAAGCACTTCAATATGCTGCCAGAAAGAGGATCCATACAGGCATAGGCACCTCGCCATGGCATATTGAGTACAAGATCAGAACCACACCCGAAGAGATCATCAGAAGAGCCGTGGATGCCGTTAAATATGCCAGGACTTTTGTTGACGATGTGGAGTTTTATGCCGAGGATGCCGGCAGGAGCGACAATGAGTACCTGGCCAGGGTGACGGAGGCGGTGATCGCCGCTGGAGCCACCGTGGTCAACATACCTGATACAACCGGGTACTGCCTCCCTGAGGAGTACGGCATGAAGATCAGGTATCTCATGGAGAATGTACCCAACATTGACCGTGCAATCATCTCTACCCACTGCCACAATGACCTGGGGATGGCCACCGCCAACACCATGATGGGCATCATCAACGGTGCCCGGCAGGTAGAGGTGACAATCAACGGCATAGGCGAGAGGGCAGGAAACACCTCACTGGAGGAGGTGGCCATGATCATCAGAAGCCACCACCATCTTAACCTGTCTACCGGCATCAGGCCAAAGCTTATCTTCAGCACCAGCCGGCTCGTATCCACCCTGATGAGCATGCCGGTGCAGGCCAACAAAGCCATCGTGGGCCGTAATGCCTTCGCCCACTCCTCAGGCATACACCAGGACGGTGTACTGAAGAAACGGGAAAACTACGAGATCATTGATCCTCAGGAGGTGGGTGTCAGGGAGTCGTCTATCATTCTGACGGCCCGCAGCGGAAGGGCAGCACTGAACCACAGGCTTGAAGCCCTCGGCATTGAGCTCGGGAAGGATGAACTGGATGAGATATACCACCGCTTCCTGATCCTGGCAGACAAGAAGAAGGAGATCAATGATGAAGATATCCGGATATTGTCAGGTGAGGTCTTCCGGGGAGAGAAACGGCTTAAGCTCGAGTCGCTTCAGGTCCTCTGCGGAAACTCAGTGATGCCGGTAGCCACTGTGGGCGTAAGGATAAACGGGGAGGTACATACCTCAACCGCTCCCGGCAACGGACCCATTGATGCCGCCATCACTGCCGTCAAACACCTGATACATGAAAATGTCCACCTGGAGGAATTCCTCATCCAGGCCATCACCAGGGGCAGCGACGATATCGGCAAAGTACATATACAGGTGGAACATGAGGGGAGGATCTACTACGGGTTCTCCGCAAACACTGACATAGTAACTGCCTCGGTAGAGGCGTTCATCGATGCAATTTCAAAGATAGACAATGAGCGGAAAGACTCTCTTTGACAAGATCTGGGATGCACATATTGTCAGGTCTGTGCCTGACGGTCCCGATGTACTTTTCATTGACCGTCACTATATCCACGAGGTGACCAGCCCGCAGGCCTTTACCGGCCTGCACCGACGGGGGCTCAATGTCTTCAGGCCGGACCGTACCACAGCCACTGCCGATCATAATATCCCCACCACCGGCCAGCACCTGCCTATAGCTGATCCCGTTGCGCGTGCCCAGGTGGATGCCCTGACTGAGAATTGCCGCAATACGGGTATCACCTGTTTCGGTATCGGCGATCCGCGTAACGGCATAGTCCACGTCACCGGCCCCGAACAGGGTTACACCCTGCCGGGGATGACAATAGTGTGTGGCGACAGTCATACATCAACGCATGGGGCTTTTGGCACCATCGCCTTCGGTATAGGCACCAGCGAGGTGGAGATGGTGCTGGCCACACAATGCCTCCTGCAGACCCGGCCGCTGAAGATGAGAATTAATGTTGAGAGATCACTCCCTGAGGGTGTAACCTCAAAAGATTTGATTCTTAACATCATAGCCTCACTCACAACAGGCGGGGCAACAGGATTTTTTGTCGAATACGCCGGTAATGCAATAAGTAATCTGAGCATGGAGTCCCGGATGACCGTCTGCAACATGAGTATTGAGATGGGTGCCCGTGGCGGGCTGATAGCCCCTGATGAGATCACTTTCAGCTGGCTCTCACAGATACCCGCACTTTCTGACAACCCTGTCTTTGAACGCCTTGTGGATAACTGGCACTTGCTCAGAAGCGACAATGATGCACGGTTTGACATAGAGGTGTCCTTTGATGCACGGAAGGTTCCTCCCATGATCACTTATGGCACCAATCCAGGTATGGGAATGGCAATTGACGGAGTCATCCCCTCGCCCGGCGAAGCAGGACCGTCAGCCAACGGCTCCTATCTTAAATCACTCGAATACATGGGATTCAAACCCGGGATGAAGCTGCTGGGGCACCCTGTTGATTATGTCTTCCTGGGCAGCTGTACCAACGGCCGCATTGAAGACCTCAGGCTCTTCGCCGCCGCCGTGGCCGGCAGGAAGAAAGCTGCCGGCGTCACCGCGCTGATCGTCCCCGGGTCACAGCAGGTGGCACGCCAGGCCGAACGTGAGGGACTGGCCTGCACACTGCGCCGGGCCGGATTTGAGGTGAGGCAGCCGGGCTGCTCCTCATGTCTTGCAATGAATGATGACAAGATACCCCCGGGCAAGTATGCGGTCTCCACCTCAAACCGCAACTTCGAGGGGAGACAGGGGCCCGGCGCAAGAACGCTCCTGGCAGGACCCCTGACGGCCGCGGCGGCGGCACTGACAGGAAGGATTGCTGATCCGAGGGAGATGAATCTCAGATGGTGAACTAAGAATAATCTGTTAGATGAAAAGAGAAAAATTCACAATACTGGAATCAACATGCGTCCCCCTGCCGTTGGGAAATATTGACACTGACCAGATCATCCCGGCGCGCTTCCTGACATCCACGGAGAGGGAGGGATTCGGGGAGAAGCTGTTCTGCGACTGGAGGTATGACAGTAACGGCACTCCCGTGCCCGGGTTCGTGCTCAACAGACCGGAATACAGGGGAAAGATACTCATCACCGGCAGCAACTTCGGCTGCGGTTCAAGCAGGGAGCACGCCGTATGGGCAATTACCGGCTATGGCTTCAGGGCTGTGGTATCTGACTCCTTCGCTGACATCTTCATGAATAACGCTCTCAACAACGGTCTTCTGCCCGTGGTCATTCCCTCAGACCTGCTGGCCCGGCTGACAGCGCTGGTTACGGAAAAACCTGGCACAAAAATCAGCATTGACCTGGAGAACCAGCTTCTCTTTGTCCCCGGCACCGGACTGCAGTCGGGCTTCCCGGTGAACGCATTCATGAAAGAGTGCCTCATGAAAGGAGTTGACAGCATTGATTACCTCCTGGCAATGAAAGAGGAGATAGCAGCATATGAAAGAACCCGCAAAGGATGAGAGTGGAGATTCTTGATACAACCCTCAGGGACGGTGAACAGACCCAGGGTGTCTCCTACTCCCCGAACGAGAAACTGCAGATAGCCGTCATGCTCCTCAGGGACCTTAAGGTTGACCGGATAGAGGTGGCTTCCGCCCGGGTCTCCCCGGGAGAACAGGAGGCAGTGCGCCTGATAACCTCATGGGCTGGACAGAACGGTCTTGCTGACAGGGTGGAAGTGCTGGGATTCGTTGACGGTTCAGCCTCAGTTGACTGGATCAGGTATGCGGGAGGAGAAGTTATCAACCTGCTCTGCAAGGGATCACTGCGGCACCTGGAGAAACAACTGAGAAAATCGCCGGAGGAACATATCAGGGACATCCTGAATATATGCTCCATGACAGAGAGCTGCGGCATGCAGGTCAATATCTACCTTGAAGACTGGTCTAACGGCATGCTCTCATCACCGGGGTATGTCTTTCGGATGGTTGACGCGCTGGCGGGAAGCTGCATAAAGAGGATAATGCTCCCAGACACCCTCGGCATACTGAATCCTGACCAGGTTTTCCACTTCTGCAGCCGGATGACCTCACGTTACCCGGGGGTACGGTTCGACTTCCATCCGCATAATGATTATGACCTGGCCGTTGCAAATACCTTTTCAGCAGTGAAGGCCGGGATACAGGGTGTGCATACCACTGTCAACGGCCTTGGCGAGAGGGCGGGCAACGCTCCTCTCTCAAGCGTTATTGCCCTGCTCAGGGATCACCTTGGAGCAGAAACGGGAGCAGATGAATATGAGATCACCAGTGTCAGTCGCATGGTGGAAAAATTCAGCGGAATAAGGATCCCCGTCAATAAACCTGTCATCGGTGCCAATGTCTTTACCCAGACCTCCGGTGTGCATGCTGACGGCGACAGTAAGGCCGGACTCTATTGCAGCACCCTGCGGCCGGAGAGATTCGGCAGGAAGAGAGAATACGCCCTCGGCAAACAGTCGGGCAAAGCCACCATTCGCAAGAACCTCGAGGAGTTCGGGCTGGAGCTGAGCCCTGAGTCGGTTGACAGGGTGACCGAGAGGGTGATAGAGCTGGGTGACAAGAAGGAGAGAGTGACCCGCGAAGACCTGCCCTTCATTATCGCTGACGTACTGGGAGATGACCGGTCGGCTTACAGGATCTTTATCCGTAACTACTCTCTCAATCTCACCTGCGGGCTGAAGCCATCAGCCAGCGTGCAGGTGGAGATAGACGGCATCCTGCATCAGGAGACAGCCGCAGGCGACGGGCAGTATGATGCTTTCATGAAAGCCTTAAGAAAAATATATGAGTCGCTCGGCAACGCACTACCCATTCTGACTGACTACGAGGTGTCAATACCCCCGGGAGGTAGCACCGATGCACTGGTAGAGACGGTCATCAGATGGAGCTATAACGGGAAGGAGTTCAGGACAAGGGGCCTTGATGCCGACCAGACCGAATCAGCCATCAAGGCCACTGAAAAGATGCTTAACATAATTTACAGCAACGAAACAAACCATAAACACAATAACCTTATAGCAATAACAGATGAATTATAATATAGCTCTTCTCCCCGGCGACGGCATAGGTCCTGAAGTGACCGAACAGGCAGTAAAGGTATTGAAGGCCACCGGCGAGGCCACCGGGCACAGCTTCATCTTTACTGAGGGGCTGATAGGTGCCTCAGCCATTGACCTGACAGGCAGTCCCTTCCCCGTTGAGACCCTGGAGCTCTGCCGCCGGTCTGACGCTGTTCTCTTCGGCGCCATAGGTGATCCTAAATATGACAATGACCCGTCTGCAAAGGTCAGACCTGAGCAGGGGCTGCTGGCCATGAGGAGTGAGCTGTGTCTCTATGCAAACGTACGGCCTGTAAAAAACTTCCCGGCACTGGCCGGCAAATCGCCCCTGAAGCAGGAGATCGTTACCGGCACTGATGTTGTGATTATCAGGGAGCTTACCGGCGGCATCTACTTCGGCAAACCCCGGGGCCGCTCGGAGGATGGTCTGACAGCCTATGACACCTGCCTCTACAGCCGCCATGAGATAGAGCGTGTGGTGCGTCTTGCATGCCAGTATGCCATGCGGCGAAAAAAGAAGCTGACGGTCATTGACAAGGCCAATGTGCTTGCCACCTCGCGCCTCTGGCGGGAGACAGCCCGCGAGGTTGTCAGGGAATTCACTGAGATTGAAGTGGAATACATGTTCGTTGATAACGCTGCAATGCAGCTCATCAGGAACCCCCCGGCCTTTGATGTCATAGTAACGGAAAACATGTTCGGAGATATCCTCTCCGATGAGGCCAGCATGATAACCGGATCACTTGGCATGCTGCCCTCGGCATCCGTTGGACTGTCGACCTCCCTTTACGAGCCCATACATGGCTCCTTCCCGCAGGCGGCGGGAAAAAATACAGCCAATCCTATGGCTGCCATCCTCTCAGCTGCCATGATGCTGGAGCTCAGCTTCGGCCTGGTGAAGGAAGCTGAGATGATCACCGGTGCAGTTGAGGAGACGGTAAAGGAAGGTTGTGTCACTGCTGACCTTGATGACAGTAATCCCTGCTCCACCACAGCCGTTGGCGAAAGGATATGCAGCCGTTTGAGGGAATTTTCCGTATAAAATTTTGCAGTGCAGAAGTTCGAATTAATAAATGGTTATATCTGCACCGGACAAATGACAATGATAAACAAACGTATATATCATCATCATACTCATACTTGCTCTCAAGGCACAAACCAGGATGATAGTTTTTTTAAAAGATTGCTTTAAATTTTATTCCATTTTGATATTATTATTGGAAATAATCATTATGTTTGCACCAATGAACACCATGAGGTTAAATAACTGGCGCTGGTGCAGCTCATATGATGAAGCTGTGAATCACGTCGTTATGTAACCCGTACAGGATAATTATACAGGAAGGCACGCTGATCACAGCGTGCCTTCTGTTTTTATAAACCCTTTTAATCACTAATTGAGATGGAAAAGATTACGAAAATTCTGCTGTCTGAAAACGAGATGCCGCGACAATGGTATAACATCGCGGCTGACATGCCAAACAAACCTCTCCCTCCGCTGAATCCGGCCACAGGAAAACCGGTAGGCCCGGAGGACCTGTCGGTCATATTCCCCATGGAGCTGATCAGGCAGGAGGTGTCAACAGAGAGGTACATTGACATCCCTGACGAGGTACTTGATCTCTACAGGACATACCGGCCCTCGCCGCTTTACCGTGCGCTCAATCTTGAAAAGGCCCTGGGAACAAAGAGCAGGATCTATTACAAGTACGAGGGGGGCAACTATTCCGGTTCACACAAGGCCAATACTGCTATTGCACAGGCTTACTACAACCGGCAGGAGGGTGTGCGCCGTATCACCACCGAGACCGGAGCGGGCCAGTGGGGCAGCGCCATGAGCTTTGCCTGCAACCACTTCGGGCTGGACCTGCTGGTATTCATGGTCAGGGTCAGCTATAACCAGAAACCCGGCCGCAAGCTGATGATGAACACCTACAATGCCAGGGTGGTTCCCTCTCCAAGTACCATGACAGCAGCGGGAAGAAAGGTGCTTGAGGCTGATCCCGACTCACCCGGCAGCCTGGGCATAGCCATCTCCGAGGCCATGGAGATAGCGGCACAGGATCCCTATACCAAATACTCGCTTGGCAGCGTACTCAACCACGTGATCCTTCACCAGACAATCATAGGCCAGGAAGCAATGATACAGATGGGAAAGACGGGTGATTATCCCGATGTGGTTATCGGTTGCTTCGGCGGAGGCTCCAATTTCTCCGGCATAGCATTTCCCTTCCTCAGGGAGAATCTTGTCAACGGCAATAGGACAAGGTTTGTGGCAGTGGAACCAGCCTCTTGCCCCAAACTCACAAAAGGGAAGTTCACATATGACTTCGGTGACCAGTCAGGCATGACCCCCCTGCTGCCCATGTACACCCTCGGGCATAACTTTATCCCTGACAAGATACATGCAGGCGGACTGCGTTATCATGGTGCCGGCGTGCTGGTCAGCCAGCTGCGCAAGGATGGGTTCGTGGAGGCGAAGGCCAAATTCCAGCGGGAGTGTTTTGAGGGAGCCATCCTCTTTGCACGGTCGGAAGGGATTCTTCCTGCACCGGAGTCTTCGTACGCCATAGCAGGAGCCCTGGATGAAGCACGGAGGGCTGACCTTGAGGGAGTGTCAAAGACGATACTCTTCAATCTCAGCGGCCACGGTCATTTTGACATCACTGCCTATGAGAAGTATTTCGAGGGCAACCTGCCTGATCATGAGGCCACAGCAGAGGAAATCAGCCAGTCTCTGCTAAATTCATCTGTCCCGATCAGCATTGACTAACCGATAACCGAAACCGACAACCGACAACCGATAACTAAGCAGAAAGGAGCCCAATGCTCCTTCCTGCTTTCACTGTGATATGGAGTTTATTAAATGGTCAGCTGCACTTTGAGGTGCCACAGTCAGTGCATATCAGGCACCCCTCCTGGTAGACCAGGTTCGTTGAGTTGCAGTTCTCGCACTTGCCCTTGGCTTTCGTTCCGTTGGGGATGTAGCGCTTCAGTGACCGCTCCACCCCGTTCTTCCATGTGTTGATCGACTCATTGTCAAGCTTCATGGAAGAGACCAGTTCCACAACATCCTTTGCCGGCATGCCATAGCGCAGCACGCCTGAGATAAGACGGGCATAGTTCCAGAACTCGGGTTTGAACATGTGGGAGAGACCTCCCAGGGTGTTCTTGTACCCGTATTTGTCAGTATACTGGAAGTCATACCTGCTGTTACCTGCCTCATCCTTGTTCTTGATGATCTTGCCCTTGACGATGCTCTTGGGAATGGGGAACATCTCATCATCCTGCAGGCCGGTGAATATCTCATACGGAACGCCATCCTTGATGCCTACAAAGGCGATCCATTTCTCCTCGTTGTTCTGAAAGCGAATTACATCGGCCTCAAGCACCTTGGGCCTGAGTGGCGACCAGTCGGTTTTCTTCTCCTCCTTGCTGTTTGATACCAGCACGCCGGCCCTCGATCCGTCGCGATAGACGGTGGCTCCCTTGCATCCCTCCTTCCATGCTGTCAGATAGAGCTCAGATACCAGCTCTTCCTTTACCTCTGCAGGAAGGTTGATTGTCACGCTGATTGAATGGTCAACCCATTTCTGTATAGCGCCCTGCATGCGCACCTTGGCCACCCAGTCAACATCGTTGGCTGTGGCCTTGTGGTAAGGAGACCGGGCAACAATCTTATTTATCTGTGCCTCTGACATCTCCTTCACCTCCTCATAATTATAGCCGTTCACCTTCATCCAGTCGATGAACTTATGGTGGAAGACAGTGAACTCTTCCCAGTGATCACCCACCTCATCGATGAACGTCACCTTCACATCTTTGTCATTGGGATTGACCTTGCGGCGGCGCTTGTAGAAGGGCATGAAGACCGGCTCAATTCCCGAAGTGGTCTGGCTCAACAGACTGGTAGAGCCCGTCGGGGCGATTGTAAGAAGGGCTATGTTGCGTCTTCCGTTCTTCTCCATTTCGGCAACCATCTCAGGATCAGCTTCGCGAAGGCGGCTGATGAACGGGTTATCCTTCTCCCTCTCAGTGCTGTAGATTGGGAATGCTCCTCTTTCGGCTGCCATCACAGTAGATGACCTGTATGCCTCAATGGCCAGAGTACGGTGTACCTTAACCGAGAAATCCGTGGCTTTGTCTGTTCCGTAACGGAGGCCCAGCGCAGCAAGCATATCGCCCTCGGCCGTGATGCCGATGCCGGTACGTCTGCCTTCGCCGGTCTTATGCTTTATATTGAGCCACAGGTTACGTTCCACCAGCTTGAGCTCCTCTCCTTCAGGATCAGCATCTATCTTGGCTATGATGGCATCTATCTTCTCCTGTTCCAGGTCAATGATATCATCCATAATGCGCTGTGAGAGATGCACATGCTTCTTGAAGAGATCAAAATCAAACTCTGCCTCCTGGGTAAAGGGGTTTTTGACGTAGCTGAAGAGGTTGATGGCTATCAGGCGGCAACTGTCATACGGGCAGAGAGGTATCTCCCCGCACGGATTGGTTGAGACCGTCTCGTAACCCAGGTCAGCGTAGCAGTCAGGTACGCTCTCGTTCCTGATTGTATCCCAGAAGAGGACACCCGGTTCAGCTGATTTCCATGCGTTATGAACTATCTTATTCCATAGTTTGCCCGCATCAATGTCCTTTACATACTTCGGGTTATCCGAATTGATCGGGTACTGCTGGCGGAAGCTCTTGCCGTCAACCACCGCCTGCATAAAATCATTGGTGATCTTGACCGAGACATTTGCTCCGGTCACCTTGCCGGTCTCAAGCTTGGCATCAATAAAACTTTCTGCGTCAGGATGCTTAATGGAGATGGAGAGCATAAGGGCTCCCCTGCGGCCATCCTGAGCCACCTCACGGGTGGAATTTGAATAGCGTTCCATGAACGGAACCACACCTGTAGAGGTGAGAGCACTGTTCAGTACCGGGGAACCCTTGGGGCGTATATGTGACAGATCATGACCCACCCCGCCGCGGCGCTTCATCAACTGCACCTGCTCCTGGTCTATCTTCATGATGCCGCCATACGAGTCGGAATCACCCTTGTTGCCTATGACAAAACAGTTGGAGAGAGAGGCTACCTGGAAATCATTGCCTATGCCCGTCATTGGCCCGCCCTGGGGGAGGATATACCTGAAATCCCTGAAGACCTCGTAGATTGCTTCGGCCGGAACAGGATTCGGATACTTCTTTTCTATACGGTGAACCTCGGAAGCGAGACGACGATGCATATCATCAGGCGTCAGCTCATATAGTTTTCCGTAAGAGTCCTTGAGAGCATACTTGCTTGCCCATACCTTTGCCGCCAGGTCATCACCGCCAAAGTAAAGACGCGTTGCCTTTATGGCCTCCTCATATGTGAAAACCTTCTTTGCACTCTTGTCTGCCGGCTTGTTTTTCTTCTCCATCACCGCCTCTTCCTTCCTGGGCTTCCTCTCCTCTTTACTTAACTGCTCCTTTTCGGTAGAGGCGACAGTGGCTGAATGGACAAATGAATCTCCCATTGATACTTAAAAAATATTAAAGTTTGAAAATAAGTTAGTTAATCTACCTTCCGTAATGCTGAACGGGTTTTGCTAAAATAGGCAAGCAGGGCAGAGGAGGCAAGAAGAAAAGTTCTCTTTTATCAACAGACATATTAACTTTTATGAACTTTGTGGATGCCATCTGTCCATGTCTCGCAAATTGCTCTTCATGCCCGCCAACCTGACCTCCGGTCATTTTTCACGCCCGGCACGCTAATAAAAAAGAAAGCTGCCCCGGGTTGAGGCAGCCCCTTTTATTATCTGTCACGCAACTAATGCTGCGTGTAACATACTTATGGTATAAAGTTTCGTAATACTTACTTCGAACTCACATGGCTGAAATAAATACTACCTGAAAGCTGGGGTTCCCCTTGATAAGAGTCCTTCGGTGCAATAACCGTCAGTTGGTCTCCCACTTTAAGGCCTTTGTCCACTACCACGTATTTTCTGTCGTCGCCAGTTGCACCCCAACCCGGATAACAGCCATACGAGTAGATTTCATCGTCGCCGTCTTTCAACGTTAGATTTCCGTAATCCCCGGTAGCAATCGATGAAATTTCGCCGGTTACCATGAAGTATGTATTGGGGTCGTCAGGCTTGGCCAGCACCTCTGCAATTGTTGCCGCTGTCACAGGAATAGAGCTTTCCAAAAATGCATCACCTACCTGTGGATTTTCTTTATATGCGGCACGTTTTCCGACAATTGTGATGATGTCACCAACTTTTAAACCTAAGGTAGTGAAATCCTCAATACCATATACATAGGCCTCACCTGAGAAATCTCTCAAGTCTAAATTGCCATAGGTAGTATGGGAAATATTGGTTATAACACCTTCCAAACGATATAGTTTATCACTAACTTCTGCAGCAAGGAATTCTTCAATAGAAGCATCTATAATTGCACCTAACTGGCTAAGTGTTGTTTGTGAAGTATAGTCTTTAGTCCCGTCAGTGGTATGGAAGGTGATTGTGGTTTCGCGGACTTCGCCTGTATTGGCTTCAGCCTGGAATTTCACAACTGCAGACGTTCCTGCTGATTGGATGGAGGAAATTGACAACCATGATTCGGCATCTTCAGGAATATCTACCGATACGCCCTGTCCTTTGCATGTAAGGTATGCAATAAA
>JAAZAP010000298.1 GCA_012514255.1 Bacteroidales bacterium
CTTTCCGGAGGAGACGTTCACGGGCACGGTTGAGCAGATAAGGCTGTCACCCGTCACCACATCAGGTGTGGTTACCTATACAGTCATTATCAATGCTCCCAACCCGGATCAGAAGCTTCTGCCCGGGATGACGGCCAACATTATAATTTACGCAGAAGAGATCAAAGACGTACTCACCATCCCTTACAGGGCAGTGAAGTTTACCCCTGAGGCTGATTATCTGGCAAAGTTGGGTAAGGAGATGTTTCCCGGGGGGATGGGAGGCGGTATGCCAGGAGGTGTCGGGCGGCCTTCAGGTAACTTTGGAGACATGGGAGCCGGAATGGCGCCTGGAGCAGGAGCACGAGCAGGAGCAGGAGCAGGCGGGATGACCGGCGGCCAGATACCAGCGGGCTTCACCCCTCCGGAAGGCTTTGTTCTGCCGGAAGGCTTCAAAATGCCAACAATGGTATGGGTGAAGGATGAGAAGGGCATACATCCGGTAAGGGTTGAGATTGGATCAAATGACGGTGATAATGCGGAGGTCAAATCCGGCCTTGCCGAAGGTGATGAGGTGGTGATAAAGATGACAGCGGCAACAGCAAAAGAAAGTAAGGAGAAGGAAGTTGCGTCCAATCCCTTCATGCCCACTCCTCCCGGAAGAAGGAGCAGTCAGGGCACATCAAGGTCAGCAACCGGCTCCTCAACAAGAAACTGAAGATGAAAACAATAATTGATATTACTGCACTGAAGAAGGATTACCATGTGGGCGAGGTCACGGTCCATGCCCTCAGAGGTGTTGATCTGAAGATACGCGAGGGTGAGTTCGTGGCAATAATGGGAGCCAGCGGCTCTGGCAAATCGACCATGCTGAACATCATCGGCTGCCTTGACAGGCCTACTGAGGGTATTTACCTGCTTGACGGAGCTAATGTGGCCGGGATGTCGAAGAACGAGCGGGCCGCAATACGGAACCTGAAGATAGGATTTGTTTTCCAGTCATATAACCTGCTCTCGCGAACATCCGCACTTGAGAACGTTGAGCTGCCTCTTATGTACAACCCGAATGTGGGGTCCAGGGAGCGCAGGGAGAAGGCAATGGCAGCCCTGGAGGCTGTAGGCCTTGCAGACAGGATGGACCATATGCCCAATCAGCTCTCGGGAGGGCAGCAGCAGAGGGTGGCCATAGCCCGTTCGCTAGTAAATGATCCCGTGGTGATCCTAGCCGATGAGGCAACGGGAAACCTTGACACCCGCACATCCTATGAGATCATGTCGCTCTTCCAAGATCTGAACGCGAAGGGCAAAACAATAGTGTTCGTAACCCATGAATCTGACATAGCCCGTTGCATGACCAGGAGCGTTGTGTTCCGTGATGGCCATATAATCAGGGAAGAAGAGATTAAAAGCAGGCTCATTGCAGAAGAGATGCTTCAGGCTCTGCCGGTGGAGGAAGAATAATAAAGTGAAAGAGAAATGAATACGGGAAATCTTATAAAAGTGGCAATAAACGCATTGAAAAGAAACAAGATGCGTTCATTCCTGACGATGCTGGGCATTATAATAGGTGTTGCCTCGGTTATCACCATGCTGGCCATAGGCCAGGGATCCAAGAAGAGCATACAGGACCAGATAGCAAGCATGGGTTCAAATATGCTCTTCGTCATGCCCGGTAACATGAGAATGGGCGGGGTGCAGCAGGGCAGCTCGTCATCACAACGGTTGACCGCAAAGGATGTGAATGCCATCATTGCTGAATGTGATGCCGTGGTGGCAGTGTCTCCCGAGGTGCGCAGCAGCGGTCAGGTTGTCTATGGCAACGCAAACTGGCCCACTACTATATATGGGGGCAACGAGCAGTATCTTGAGATACGCAGCTGGGAGGTGGTCAGCGGTCGGAATATCACTGACAGTGAGGCTGAAGGATCTGCCAAGGTGTGCCTAGTGGGCAGGACGGTGGCGGATGAGCTGTTTGGAGAAGGGATCGATCCCACCGGTGAGACGATACGATTTAAAAACATACCGTTCAAAATCATAGGGATCCTCGCAGAGAAGGGACAGAACAGCTTCGGACAGGACCAGGATGATGTGATGATAGCTCCCTACACCACTGTACAGAAGAGGATACTTGCCCAGACGCATATCCAGTCTATTCAGATGTCAGCAAGGAGCGCCGATGAGTCTGCCGTGGCAGAGGCACAGGTGGAGGAGGTGCTTCGCCGCACTCACAGGCTTCGCGAGAATGAGGATAACGACTTCGAGATAAGAAGCCAGGAGGAGCTTGCTACCACAATGACCTCTGTCACCGAGATACTGACCATACTGCTGGGCGCCATCGCAGGAATATCACTTCTGGTCGGCGGAATAGGCATTATGAATATAATGTATGTTTCCGTTACCGAACGGACAAGAGAGATAGGCCTGAGGATGTCAATAGGAGGAAGGAGTGTTGACATACTGCTTCAGTTTCTCATTGAATCAATACTGCTCAGCGTCTTTGGCGGGCTGATAGGCATCGTGATTGGCTTTACTGCTTCTGCGGTGGTTGAGGCTTTCACCTCGTGGCCCATAAGTGTGATGTGGAGCTCAGTCATACTGGCGTTTGTTGTATGTACTGTGATAGGCGTCTTCTTCGGCTGGTATCCTGCCCGCAGGGCTTCAGAGCTTGACCCGATTGATGCCCTGAGATTTGAATGATTATTCGTCGGGATTGATTAGCTTTGAAGAGCATATA
>JAAZAP010000299.1 GCA_012514255.1 Bacteroidales bacterium
CTGGGCATTCATCGGGATAATGATCAGGCGGCAGGATGACTACCGGTCAATTTTTCTTACCGCTGCCGTGGCGGCTGTGGTGGTTGCTGCAGTGCTGACAATCTCATTTTTCCGCCGGCGGCTGGCAGGAGAGGTGTGAAGGCTTGGCCGCCTTTGGCGGCTGTCTTGCGGTCGTGCGGTCTTGTCGGAGCGAAGCGGAGATCCCGACCGGTAAGTCGGGACGGTCGTGTCGTAGCGAAGCGGAGATCCCGGTCCGACTGCCGACTGCCGACTGCCGACTGTTACTGCGGACTGCCTAAACAAACGCTCCGTCGTAATCCATCCTCGGATCATCATTTGACAGGTCAATGACCCTGTGAAAGCCGATATTCTCATTCTTGTGCGTTGAGCTGCCGGCATTGTAACACCTTCTTATGCCCCATTTGCCGTGGTAGATCCTGCCTGCGGTGATCTTGCTTCGGTGGTAATGCCCGAAGAGCAGCATGTCAACCCTGTTCTCAATCACCTTCTCCAGCTTCTCGCTGTCGCGAAGCTGTCGCCATAGCTTGAAATCGAACGGGTGATGGTGCATATAGACCACCCTCTTCAAACCGTCAAGGGACCCGTCATCAAGCAGATCCTTCAGCCTGCCGAGCTGCGCGTCACCCAATTCCCCCTCGGAGAGAATGCGGTCATGCCAGCTGAGCTCCTCCGCCGTGGAGTCAAGCCCGATAAATGCCACACCGTCAATGATATCGAGCTTGGGGAATTCGATACTGTTGTCTTTATAGAACCTCTCCTTAAAGACAGGAACCAGGTCGGCATTACCCATCGATCCGGTGCCGTAATCGTGATTCCCCGGGACAATAAGCACGGTATATCCCAACTGCTCCAGCCGTGCCGCCGACTCCATCGCCTCCTCCGCATGAAGCGGGTCATTGGCATTCTCCTCCAGGTCGCCGGTGATGACCACCACATAATCTGAAGCAGGCTGTTTCAGGAAGGCCAGGTTCTCAGACAGTATGCGAAACCTCTTCCCACAGTTGCGGTAACCAATGTGCAGGTCAGAGAGATGGATGATTTTTTTCATGGTGTGTCCCCGGCTATGATTATTACTGTTGGCATAAAGTTAACCATTTCACCATCGCAACTCAAAACTTTTACACAGCGAAGATGTTTAACTGGTAACTTTGCAGAAAGAAGGAGGAAAGATTATGAAGATCAATACAAATGCGCAGATTCCGGCACCGGAGGTTCAGATGGAAGGTGCCCGCGATGTAAGGATGAAGATACTCATCGGCCCGGAGGACGGGTCAGGCAACATCATCATGCGTCACTTCTTCGTGGCGCCGGGAGGCAACACTCCGTTCCATAACCACAACTACGAGCACGTGATCAAGGTGGAACGCGGACGCGGTATTGCCGTGGATGAGCATGGCGTGGAGCACGAGGTTGCCGAGGGGCAGAGCCTGTTTGTCAAGCCAGGCGATCTTCACCAGTTCAGGAATCCGTTCGGTGATACCTTTGAGTTCCTATGTATCATCCCCAATCCGGCAAAACAGCAATAGACTTTTACACTATTGCCTTTTGCCTTTTGCCTTTTGCCTCATTTTGTAATATGTCGCGATAGTCATAACTTAGTTACGGATTCACAAAAACACTGACCTTATGGTATCACATGAAATTGATTATCGCATCTTCGGTGACGATATCCAGTTCGTCGAGATAGAGCTCGATCCGAATGAAACAATTGTCGCCGAGGCCGGCACAATGGTTTACATGGAACAGGGCATCACTTACGAGACCAGGATGGGAGACGGAGCGTCGCCTGACCGGGGCATGATGGACAAGCTCTTCCAGGCCGGATCGAGGATCCTCACCGGAGAGTCGCTCTTCCTCACCCACTTCACCAACAGGGGGTCAATGAAAAGCAAGGTGGTTTTCGCGGCTCCCTATCCCGGAACAATCATTCCTATTGATCTCACGACAGTCAACGGCAACATCATTGTCCAGAAGGACGGCTTCCTCTGTGCTGCCTTCGGCACGAAGCTGACAGTAACCCTTAACCGGAAGCTGGGAGCGGGCCTGTTGGGCGGCGAGGGTTTTATATTGCAGCGTGTTGAGGGTGACGGCAAAGCGTTTGTCCATGCCGGGGGAACGGTCATAGAGAAGCAGCTCAACGGCGAGACACTGCGGATAGATACCGGATGTATTGTAGCCTATGAGCCATCACTTGATTTTGATATCGAGACCAGCGGCAGCCTGAAGACAATGGTCTTCGGCGGCGAGGGCATCTTCCTTGCCACCATGCGCGGTACGGGTAAGGTATGGCTTCAGAGCATGCCTATCCGCAAGCTGATCCGTGCCCTCTCTCCCTTGAGCCCCAACAGGGGCAAGGAGTCACAGGGACTGCTCGGGAACCTGTTTCAGTAAGGACTGTCGCTTCGCTCCGTCGTGCGGTCTTGCAGTCCTGCGGTCCTGCAGACCTTATCATAACATACTGACTCCGGTTCGCCGCGCCGTTGGAGGGAGTTGACCGGGATGGTACTCCATGGAAGCGGGTCACGGGTGGTGTAGAGGTAAAAGAGATCCTCAGTCAGCAATACGTTAATATTGTAGAAATCCGACTGGTACGGTCTGCGGTATATTGCCGGGGTAAGGTCAGCCCCGGTGAGCAGTGCCACGCGTGTCAGCGCCGTCTCCGCCAGGCTCACTGCCGAAGGCACAGGGTGGTCAAACCATGATGCATATATCTTTTGAAAATCATCGGCATCAGATTCAATCCA
>JAAZAP010000300.1 GCA_012514255.1 Bacteroidales bacterium
ACAACCTCACAATTACAGGAAAAACATCAGGCACAAATCGCGAGGCAGAACTGTCACTGATGGTCAGTCCGCTGGTGCTGAACGGCTCACTGACCCTTTCAAATGACCGGAGCCTGTTTGCTGCCGGCAGCCGCAATGTCACAATAAGGGGCAACCTGGACAACAGCGGGACATATGGCTACGGCACCGGCCGCACAATTTTTAACGGCGGGGTTCAGGCAATCACGGGATCTTCAGTAACAGACTTCTATGATCTTGAGGTCTCTCCCCTGACATCATTGACGGCCAATGGCAACTTCACTGTTTATCATGACCTGGATATTATATCCGGAAACCTTGTTCTCGGTTCCGGGCTTCTTACACTTATCGGGAATATAGCCAACAACGGCGCATATACTGATGATAACACCACTGGAGGATTGAATCTTGCCGGCACTGCCATGCAGTATATTTCGGGTACAGGCTCCTTCGCAAGGATGGTGCTGGACAATAATGCAGGAGCAAAGCTGAACAACAGTATCGCCATTCAGCATGACCTCGTTATGAATAACGGGGTGCTTGACATTAACAGGTACCAGCTCACCCTCAGCCAGAACAGCCTTATCTCGGGAAGTGATTTCGGGACCTCCAGAATGATCAGGTCTGACGGGGTTGGCAGCAGCAGGGGAGTACTTAAATTTTTTCCTGCCGGAGCGCAGACATTTACCTTCCCGACAGGTGTTGCCGGAAAATACACTCCGGCGCTGTTCACCGTCACAGCTAGTGCAGCTGTGGGGTCAGTCAGGGTAAATCCCGTCAATGATTTTCACCCTGCCATTACAGATCCTCTCAACTCACTGAGTTATTACTGGCAGGTTGAAAGTTCGGGGATAACGGGGCTTGTCGCAAGTATGCTCTTCAGTTATTCTGATGAGGATGTTTCAGGAAATGAGGCAGATTATGTTGCTGCAAGACTGGTTCTTCCGGATGGCACCTGGGACAAGGCTTTGCCCGGACCGGCAACGGATAATGTGGATGAAGCATCCCATACTACGGTCTTTTACTATTCCGGCAGCAACAACATGAACGGTGATTATACCGCAGGCGCTGATGCAGCAATACCCCCGGAGGTACCCGCATACGTTACCAACAGTAACGGCAACTGGTCTGATCCGGGCATATGGGACCCCGTGGGCGCTTCGCCTCTGTGTCCTGCCGGAGGACCGCGAGGATGCAATGTTATCATTGATCATGTTGTGACAACTGACATAAACTTCATTTCAGTCCTGAATACCAGCATCAACAATGAACTCAGAGTTGTTTCCCCCACTTACGGGCACAATCTGGGCAATGTGACGGGTGATGGAAAGATATATCTTGAAGGAGGGAACCTTCCCGGCGGAACTTATACTGACTTCGTTGATTGTTCGGGTGATGGAACGATAGAGTATGGCGGCACCGGCACATACATAATAGTATCAGGGCTCTACTCCTCGGTACCCAATCTGATCTTCTCAGGAACCGGCACAAGGATTCTTCCCAATGCAGATCTGACAATTTGCAAAAGACTGGTAATTGACGGCCCGTTATTGGATAACAGTCTGAACAACAGGAAGCTGACCATCCTGGGCACATTCGAAAGATACAACTCGGGCGCCTTCAGCAGCGGCACCGGATCATCTCCTGCCGCCACTGTTTCATTTTCAGGATCAATGGCGCAGGTTCTGGGAGGCGCCACAGGTGATTTCACCGGCATCAGCAGGTTCTGGAACATCGAGGTTAACAATCCGGCAGGTCTCATCATCGGTGACGGAGGAGATGTGGAAATCAGTAATAAGCTTATTCTCATAAATGGCGTGGTCAGTGTTCCGGCATCAGGCCGACTTGCACTCCTCAGCACCTCGCCGGCAGCCGTGGTACCATCAGGTGGAAGCACAACATCGTGGGTCAGCGGCCCGCTCACAAAGAATATTGTGAACGGTGAGACCTTCCTTTTCCCGCTCGGCAGGGGAGATATCAGGGGTCACCGGTTCACCGTCATTTCAACCACCGCAGGTACCAGGCTTTTCACGGCCGAATACTTTTCGCCAAACGTTACTGCCACATCCATTGCACCACCTCTTGAGGTGACCAACACCCTTGAATACTGGAGTGTCTCATCTCCCTCGTCGGCTTCGGCCAGGATAAAGATAGGCTGGGATCCGCAGAGCGATCTTACACCTCTGGTTACTGAGAACGGACTGGCAGACATGAGGGTGGCCGGTTACAGTACAGGGTTATGGAGAGAGCTGGCTTCATCAGCATCAGGAAACAATAACAACGGCGAGGTGGAGACAACGGGCAGCGTGGCTCTGTCATCAACCCCGTCAGATTTTACCACTGCAAGCACCTCCGGAACACTAGCCAGGGCCTCTTTCTCCTCGTTTGAACCCATCTGCGGTTCGGGTGGCATCTCTGTCAGCTTTATCTCCTTTGCCCCAATCAGCCTCGCCTATATTCTCAGCTATACCATTGATGGCATAGCCCAGCCAGATGTGACGGTCACATCACTGCCTTTCGCACTGCCCGCAAGCGCACCGGGAGTGTATCGCCTCACCGGGTTCAGATTCAACGGCGGGACAGGCACCGGGGTTGTTGACGTCAATACAGTTACTGTTTATGAGCTGCCCACTCAGTCCGTTGCAGGAACAGACCAGTCGCTCTGCGGAGTCTCCACAACGATGCTTGCAGGCAATGATCCCGGATCGTTTGCCGGTCTCTGGACGGTGGTCAGCGGAGAAGGCGGATCATTTGAGAACAGTGTTCAGCACAACACGGTATTCAACGGCGTCCTTGGCGTAAGCTACACGTTGCGATGGACCATCAGCAACGGACCATGTTCATCATCAGATGATGTTGTCATCTCATTCCCGGTGGTGGCATCCCGGCCCGGAGAATTCACTGATTATGAACAATATGTTTGCCGTGGCGGGTCAGGCTATGTCTATACGGTACCTCTCGTTTCGGGTGTGACCTATGACTGGTCTTACACTGGCTCCGGTCACACAATAAATGGCACCGGCAACTCGGTAACAATTGACTTCAGCTCTGAGGCAACAGGAGGCACCCTGAGCGTGACGGCTGCCAATGCATGCGGCATCAGCCCAGCGCGGTCAGCAGATATTATCATCAGAACGGCTTCATTCGCATATTCCGGTTCACCCTATTGCCAGAATGGCGGGGACCCCATCCCGGTCCTTGAGCCCGGCGCTGTTGCCGGATCATTCTCATCCTCTGAGGGACTGGTATTCATTGATGCTTCAACGGGTCAGATAGACCTTTCGGAAAGCCGGTCGGGCACGTATAACGTAACCAATACCGTTGATGCCTCTGTCTGTGGTGGGATGACAGCCACAGCCACGGTGGTCATTGCCGGGGAAATATGGAGCGGTTCTGCAGGTTCCTTATGGGACAATCCGGCAAACTGGTCATGCGGATTCGTGCCTTACGGTGGAACAGACGTAGTGATTCCTGATGTAGCTGTTAAACCGGTAGTCTCTCCAGGTGTGACTGCTGAGGCCGGCGATATGGTAATTGATGCGGGGTCATCAATCACTCTTACAGATGGCATATTGCGTATTTTTGGAACTGCCTCAGGTGCCGGTGTCATCGATGCATCTGATGGTACGGCAGAGTTTTGCGGCAGCGCGCCACAGACAGTGGCAGCGAACCTGTTTGCATCTGACAGGGTGAAGAACCTGACAGTTAACAATGCTGCCGGGGTCACCCTGGGCGGCCCGCTCAATGTCACGGGAGTACTCCTGGTTCAGAGTGGAGAGCTGGCTTCAGATGGTCATCTTACACTGGCCTCCGATGCCACACGCACGGCCCTTGTTGACGGATCGGGCGCAGGCGCTGTTACCGGGCTTGTCACCATGCAGAGATACCTTCCCTCAAGATTCGGGTACAGGTATTTCAGCTCCCCGTTCACGGCTTCAACGGTAAGCGAGTTTGCTGATGATATGGATCTCGGCTCCTCCTTCCCCATGTTTTACCGTTATGATGAGAGCCGCACCGCCTCTGGATGGGTCTCCTACACTGCCGGTATTGCACCTCTCAACCAGATGGAGGGTTATGCCGTCAACTTCGGTTCGTTGTCTGATCCCTATACGGTTGATGTCACGGGCGAAGTCACCAATGGCAGCGTATCCGTCACCCTTTACAATAACAATAACACCTATACCAAGGGCTTTAATCTTATAGGCAATCCATATCCCTCTCCGGTAAACTGGAATGCGTCAGGATGGACAAAGACCAATATTGACAATGCCATCTACTTCTTCAGTGCAAGCACCACTGATGAGTACGGGGGTACATACAGCAGTTATGTCAACGGTATCTCAAGCGACGGTGTGGCGGACAGCATAATTCCCTCCATGCAGGGCTTCTATGTGCACGTGTCTGATGGCAGCTGGCCGGTGACAGGGACCCTGGCGGCAACCAACAGTGTCCGGATCAATGACCAGGGTCAGATGTTCTTTAAATCAGCAGAGACCACTGACCTGTTCCTGATCAGGATGAGTGCAGCATTCGCTGATGATGAGCTCTCGGCAGACCCGATGGTAGTCTATTTTGATGATCAGGCAGATCCAGCCTTTGACAAAGACCTCGATGCCCTGAAACTATATAACACGGACATGATGGTGACCAACCTCTTCTCTCTCCTTTCCGGCGGCCAGAAACTGTCAGTCAATGCCCTGCCACTGCAGACTGACAGTGTTGTCTATGTGCCCCTGGGCCTCAGAACATATCGTG
>JAAZAP010000301.1 GCA_012514255.1 Bacteroidales bacterium
AGTTCCGGGAGAAGCATCCTGTTCTTGGTTCGCCTCGCTGGCATTTCGGACAGGATTTCTGCTGTCCCGAAGGAACGGAGGTGCATGCCACGGGTGGCGGTGTGGTTGCCTATGCCGGTAACCAGAAAGATGGGTTCGGAGTGAAGGTGGTCATTGATCATGGATACGGATACAGAACAATTTATGGCCATCTGAGCGAAGTTAATGTCCGCAGGGGGCAAAAGGTAACACGTGGTGATTTCATTGGACTGTCTGGAAATACGGGCCTGTCATCCGGACCGCACCTGCATTACCAGATAGATCTTTTCGGAGAACATGTCAATCCCCTCTGGTATTTTGAGGATAGCCTGACAGAGGAGGAGTATTTCCGGATGCTTGACTACCTTACAAGACCCTGACAGGTATTTTTATGAATTTTTTAAAACTTCTGGCGGCAGGAGAGTTTTTGTATTTTATATATAATTTCTTATGTTTGCATGGCACTCAGCATGCCATCTCAGAAGATGCCAAAGACCAAATACAAGTTCAACCACGAGACCCTCAGGTTTGACCAGGTTAAGACGGGTCTCAAGCAAACATTCCTGAAACTTTTCGGATATTTCGTCGCCTCCCTCTTTCTTGCAGGCATTTATGGCTTTATCTTCATGTTCATCTTTGACTCCCCGCAGGAGAAGGCTCTCAAACGGGAGATTGCGCAGCTCACTCTGCAATATGAGCTGATGAACCGGGAGATGGAAAATGTGGAGAAGGTGCTGGTTCACCTCCAGGAAACCGATGACAATCTGTACAGGACAATTTTTGAGTCTGAACCGGTGCCCTCATCATATCGTGACGGAGGAATTGGCGGTGTCAACAGGTACCAGGAGATGGAAGGGTTCTCCAACTCGGAACTGGTTATTGAGACGGCAAAGAAGCTTGACCGGATCAGAAAAAAGATCTATGTGCAGTCGGAATCATTTGATGAGCTGATAGCCTACGCCAGGGAAAAGGAGGAGATGTTGAGCAGCATACCAGCAATACAGCCTATCTCCAACAAGGATCTGAAGAGGACTGCATCAGGATTTGGTTACAGGATACATCCCATCTACAAGATATCAAAGTTCCATTCCGGAATGGATTTTACGGCGCCCACGGGCACGGAGATTTACTCAACCGGCAACGGCGTCATAAGACAGGTCAAATCAGCCCGCAGGGAATACGGGAATCATATTATTGTTGATCACGGGTTTGGCTACCAGACCCTCTATGCTCATCTTGACGGATTCAATGTCAGGATAGGACAGAAGGTCAAGAGGGGTGACGTTATCGGGTTTGTGGGAAGCACGGGCCTGAGCACAGCCCCCCACCTGCATTATGAGGTTCATGTGAACGGCAAGGCCGTTGACCCGGCGCTCTATTATTTCAATGACCTTACTCCCGACGAGTATGAAAGGATGCTGGAGATATCCAGCAAGAGCGGGCAGACCTTCGACTGATTCATCAGCTATATCATGCCTTACAGGGAAAAGAAAGTGGAAAAGCTCTACTACCAGATCGGAGAGGTCTCCGATATGTTCTCAGAGCCTGTCTCCACAATACGTTTCTGGGAGAAGGAGTTTGACATACTCCGGCCAAAAAAGAACAATAAGGGTAACCGGCTATTCATGCAGGAAGACATCAGGAACCTGAGGCTGATACATCATTTATTGAGGGAGAGGGGCATGACCCTGGAGGGTGCGAAGAAGTATCTCAGAAACAACCGTGATGAGGCCGACTACCGCCTTGAGATAGCTGATACCCTGCGTAACATCAGGGCCATGCTCATGGATATCAGGGACGAAATCAAGTGATCCTATGAAGGTCACCCTTGCAGAATTTGTCAGTTGGCTTGAAGAGCTGATCCCATTATCCTTTCAGGAAGATTATGACAACAGCGGCCTGCAGGTTGGTGATCCGGGGGCTCTGATCAGCTCCGTGCTGCTTACCGTTGATGTCACACCCGGGGTGATTGCTGAGGCAGCAAGCCATGGATGCGATCTTGTACTTTCTCATCATCCCCTGATCTTCC
Organism: Bacteroidales bacterium; assembly: GCA_012514255.1. The sequence goes on from JAAZAP010000301.1 coordinate 2,048, forward strand.
GTCCGCTCAGGAAGATTGCCGGTGGCAGCAACAGTGAGGTGTGCGTGGCCTCTGCGGTCAGGCACGGGGTAGCTGTCTATTCGGCGCATACAAGCTTTGACAATACTGCCAGCGGTGTGAGCCGCATATTGGCTGAAAAGATCGGACTGAAGGGAATAAATGTCCTGTCACCGCTGAAGGGTAGGCTCTTCAAGCTGGTGACCTTTGTTCCGGGTTCACATGCTGCCGGGGTGAGGGACGCTCTTTTTGCTGCCGGGGCCGGCAATATCGGCAATTATGACCGTTGCAGCTTCAATGTCAGTGGCGATGGCACCTATCGTGCCGGTGAAGGCGCTGATCCGTTCACCGGAAGCATAGGAGAGTACCATACCGAGCCTGAGGTGCGCATAGAGGTTGTCGTTCCCGCTCATATCAAGGGTGCCTGTGTCAGGGCACTGCTTGCAGCACATCCCTATGAGGAGGTTGCATGGGATCTTATCCCGCTGGATAATGAGTACCGCGGCGCCGGCGCCGGCGCCATCGGCGCCCTGCCGGAGCCCCTGGCAGGCGCGGCGTTGCTGCAGGCGCTGCAGAGGCTCACCGGCCTCCCTGTCATCCGCTACAGCGGTGACCTCGCCCGCACCGTACAAAGAGTGGCCGTGTGCGGAGGTGCAGGCTCCGCCCTCATCAATGACGCCGCGCGCGCCGGCGCCGACGCATTCATCACCGGAGACATAAAATATCATTCCTTCATGGAAGCGCCGGCAGATATGCTCGTGGCTGACATCGGACACTATGAGAGCGAAAAATATTCACTGGAGATACTCTTCAACCTGATTCAGAAAAAATTTCCTAACTTTGCACTCCGGTTTTCCGGGATAAAAACCAATCCCATTAATTACTACAGGTATGACTAAACAGACCAAAACAGCTGAAACTGAACTTACCATAGAAGAAAAACTGAGAGCACTATACTCGCTCCAGCTTGTTGATTCAGAGATAGATAAAATACGCACTCTGAGAGGCGAGCTGCCCCTTGAGGTACAGGATCTTGAGGATGAGGTGGAGGGCCTGGAGACAAGGATAGGCAACCTCAGCAATGAACTCAGCGAGCTTGAAAAATCGATCGTCGGCAAGAACAATGAGATAACAGCATCGCAGGCCTTGATAAAAAAGTATGAGGAGCAGCAGGACAATGTACGCAACAACCGTGAATATGATTCTCTCTCGAAGGAGATAGAGTTCCAGACGCTTGAGATAGAGCTCTGCAACAAGAAGATCCGTGAGTTCACTGTCCAGGTGGAAGAGAAGAAGGAGGTGATGGCTGAGGCTCAGACATCACTTGATGAGAGAAAGCGCGACCTGGAAGGGAAGAAGTCAGAGCTGGAGGATATTACGCGTGACACCCAGAAGGAAGAGGAGACGCTGACGGAAAAGTCTGAAGATCTGCAGACAAGGATAGAAGAGAGGTTACTGACAGCATATAAGCGTATCCGTTCAAATGCCCGTAACGGCCTCGCCGTTGTATCTGTTCAGAGGGATGCGTGTGGCGGATGCTTCAACCAGATACCGCCACAGAGGCAGCTGGATATCCGTTCAAGGAAGAAGATCATTGTATGTGAATACTGCGGGCGCATACTGGTAGACGACGATATCGTTCAGGAAAACAAGTAATTTACTGATAGCAGTTTACAATAAGCGAGAGACGTTGATGCCAGCGTCTCTCGCTGTTTTATTATATTTGCCTAACCAAAACATGACCACTATTATGAACGATTTCAAATCGCAGGTACGGGAAGGCATTCCTGCCAGCCTGCCTGAGCTGAAGCCATATGATCCTTCTGTAAACCATGCTCCGCGTCGTCGTGACATGCTGACATATGAAGAGAAGAAGCTTGCCTTACGGAATGCCCTGAGATATTTCCCGCCGTCGCTGCACAATGTGCTTGCTCCCGAGTTTGCTGCCGAGCTGCGTGACCGAGGCCGTATATACATGTACCGGTACATGCCCTCGTATGAGATGAAGGCCCGGCCGCTGGGTGAATATCCGTACAGATCAGTACAGGCTGCAGCCATCATGCTTATGATAACCAACAACCTTGACCCGGCGGTGGCGCAGCACCCGCATGAGCTGATCACCTATGGAGGCAACGGGGCTGTTTTCCAGAACTGGGCACAGTACAGGCTCACTATGAAGTATCTGTCAGAGATGACTGATGAGCAGACACTCATAATGTACTCAGGCCATCCGTTGGGCTTGTTTCCCTCGCACCGTGATGCTCCACGCGTAGTGGTCACCAACGGTATGGTCATACCCAATTATTCATCGAAGGAGGACTATGAGCGGTTCAATGCCATGGGTGTATCGCAGTACGGGCAGATGACAGCAGGCTCCTACATGTATATAGGCCCCCAGGGGATAGTTCACGGGACAACCATCACCCTTCTCAATGCCACCAGGCGCGCTGAGCCTGTTGCTGCGGCTGAGAGAAAAAGCCGGCTTTTTATCTCATCGGGCCTGGGAGGCATGTCAGGGGCTCAGCCTAAAGCAGGAAATATTGCAGGTGTGGTCTCTGTCATTGCCGAGGTTAACCCGAAGGCCATTCAGACGCGTCACTCGCAGGGATGGGTGGATGAGGTTCATCGCGATGCAGATGAGCTGGCGGCACGAGTGCGGAAGGCATGCAGCGAGGGAGAGGTGGTATCACTTGCCTACCATGGGAACATTGTTGATCTGTGGGAGAAGTTTGCTGATGAGGGATTGTGGGCTGACCTGGGCTCAGACCAGACCTCGCTGCACAATCCATGGTCGGGAGGTTACTATCCCGCAGGGATCACTTTTGAGGAGGCCAATATTATGATGACGGAAGATCCGGAAAAATTCCGCGGTCTGGTAAAGGCTTCGCTACGCAGACAGGTAGAGGCCATTAACAGGCACGCCGCACACGGAACCTATTTTTTTGATTACGGCAACGCCTTCCTGCTTGAGTCGTCACGCGCCGGCGCTGACATAGGAAACGGCAGGGGAGGATTCCGTTATCCCTCATATGTGGAGGATATCATGGGCCCGATCTGTTTCGACTATGGTTTCGGACCCTTCCGCTGGGTATGCTGTTCAGGTGATCCGGCCGATCTCGGGAAGAGTGATGCCATTGCTGCAGCCACCCTGGAGCGACTGATGAAGGAGTCGCCTGACGATATTCGCCAGCAGATGTCAGATAATATTCACTGGATCCGCGAAGCCGGCCGCAACAGGCTGGTTGTGGGCTCACAGGCGCGTATACTGTATGCTGACGCTGCCGGCAGGATGAGGATTGCCGCTGCCTTCAACGAGGCCATAGCTTCCGGCATCATCAGCGGCCCGATAGTTATAGGCCGTGATCACCATGACGTGTCGGGCACCGACTCGCCTTTCCGTGAGACGTCGAATATCTATGACGGTTCGCGATTCACTGCTGACATGGCAGTGCAGAATGTAATAGGTGATGCATTCCGCGGGGCCACATGGGTCTCCCTGCACAATGGCGGAGGCGTAGGATGGGGCGAGGTTATCAACGGAGGCTTCGGGATGGTTCTCGATGGCACCCCTGAGACGGACCGCCGTCTGCGGTCAATGCTCTTCTGGGATGTCAACAACGGTATAGCTCGCCGCAGCTGGGCACGTAACAGCGGTGCCGTAGCAGCCATCACCCGCGAGATGGAACGCACACCCGGACTGGTGGTTACCATGCCTGTTGAAGCTGACGACAGCCTGATAGAGGAAGCCATAAAATAAGTCGTGCAGACATTCAGTCGTACAGTCCCTGTTGTCATGACCGTCCCGATCCGCCAGCCGGCGCAACGGGGTCTCCGCTTCGCCCGGACATGACCGTCCCGATCCGCCAGCCGGCGCAACGGGGTCTCTGCTTCGCCCGGACATGACCGCGAGACCTTTTTCAGATATTATCCGGAATCATGTCGGACAGCAGGCATACAGCCAGGGCCACGATGCCCTCGCCGCGGCCGGTAAAGCCCATCTTTTCGGTAGTGGTGGCCTTGACTGAGACAGCATCGGGAGAGATGCCGGCAACGGCTGCCAGGGTGTTTCTCATGGCTGTGATATAGGGAGCCAGCCTGGGTGCCTCAAGGCAGACAGTGCTGTCAATATTCACTATCCTGTAGCCTTTTTCCGTAATCATCTGCACTGTCCGCTTCAGGAGTATCTTGCTGTCGATCCCCGTGAACTCATCTGATGAGTCAGGGAAATGATACCCTATATCATTCAATCCGGCTGCACCAAGCAGGCCGTCACATATTGCATGAATCAGCACATCACCGTCAGAATGGGCCACGCATCCTTTGGGAGAGTTGATATGCACACCGCCGAGCCAGAGCTCGCGACCTTCCTCAAGGCGATGAAAGTCGATGCCCTGTCCTATCCTCTGGTGCAGTGTCATCCGAAGATTTATTTCTGGCTCAGATTGCGCAGTGAGTCAAATTCAAACCCGAGTGAGAACCTGAGCGTTCGTGCAAGCGGATTATTCTGTGTGAATGGCATCAGGTATGAGAAGTCAAGTGAGAAGACGCTCAGCCTGAAACCGGCTCCCACAGTAAAATATTTCCTGTTGCCCTTCAATTCGGCCTCGTTGTAGTATCCGGCCCTGAGGGCAAACTGCTGGTTGTACCAGTATTCAAAACCAACCGACTGTGTGAACTCCTTCAGCTCTTCACTGAAACCACCGGGTGCGTCATAGAATGACTGGAAGATGGCAACGGGAACGGAGACATTTGGGTCCATGCCGTCTATAATGTTCCGATCAGCGTCATAGAACGGCGGTGTGGGGACGAGCAACTTGTTTATGTCAATGGAGAAGGAGAGTGCGTTATACTTGTCGAGGTTAACCAGGAATGTTGATCCGATGCGCATGTTCATAGGAATAAAATCAGGGTCAACATCGGTTGTGTAGCTGATCTTTGATCCTATGTTTGACAGGTTGACTCCGAAAGAGATATTTCCGTCTTTGGAGCCCAGTGAGAGCTTGTTGGTATAGAAAGCTGAAGCGTCAGCGGCATACGAGATGCCCGGTTTGGTATCCTCAATTCCTCCGGTAAGGTTGGAGTAGATGAACCGCAGGGCCACCCCTCCTGACCAGTGCTCCGAGAAGAGCCTGGAGTATGCGGCATCAACGGAGAATTCGTTGGCATTGAACTCTCTCAGAATGCTTCCTATGTCATCCGTGAATTCTATCTTTCCGAGGGAAGAATACATGAGGCTGGCTGCAACAACCTGCCTGCTGTCTATCCTGTAATACCCGGTAAGGTAAGAAAGATTGATGTCAGGGATCAGTGCTCTCAGCCAGGGTGAGTAGGATATGCCAAAACCGCCGTTACCATCAATGAAAGCAAATTTTGCCGGATTCCAGTGCATGCTGAACATATCCGGTGATGTTGCTACTCCTGCATCCCCGAGGGCGCCTGAACGGGAATCCGGAGCTATTGAAAGAAATGGCACAACAGTCTGAATGGGGTTGTATTTTATCTCCTCCTGCGCTGTTACAGGGATGACCGGCAATAATAAAAGTAGTAAAAAGCTAACAGTCAGCGCGTTCCTTTTCATTTGTGTTTGGTTCAAGATTTGTGCAAATATAAAACAAAAAAAATGGCCACTTATTGTGTTGTCTTACAAAATGATGAATTGTCCTGTGGCCGAAGTTTTTTCGCCTTCAGAGGTAACCACTTCTGCCCTCCACAGATAGAGTCCCCTGGCCACCCGTCCTCCCTGGTTGTCGGATGCATCCCAGTATATTTCCGGGAGGTTATATCCGGCCGTGAAGCTCTTCTCTTTCATGACGCGTACCAGGCGGCCGTCATATGTGAAGATTGAGATTGTTATTTCCATCTCTGTCCCCGGCCTGTTATGTCCTCCGGTAAGACGTGTTCCTTCCGTCACAGGATTGGGTATGGCCATCCGGTTGTTCAGTCTGAAGCTGCCGTTGGTTTCAACAATGAATCTCAGTGATGAGACGGAGGGATTGTTGAGGTTATCCCATGCTCTGAGTGTAATTGTATGTTCACCGCGTTCCGGTATCAGCAACGGGTAGGCCAGGCTGCCCGAGCTGTGCACTCCCACATCAGACCTGAAGAGGCTGTTCAGCACTATTGCCGAGGAGATGTCATCATCTAGCCAGGCAATGATGTCATGGCCTATGCCCGTTCCCGTGGCATTGATGCCGGACCTGTCGCTGAGATGTGCCAGCAGAACAGGTGAATTGTCTGTTACTCCGCCCTCCCTGAAGAGTGTATCATTCATGAAGAGCCTGATTGACGGTCCCTCCCTGTCATCCATCGCTTCATCAGAGAATCCTCCAACGGTAATTCCGTTGTAGCTGCCATTAAGGTCGGTCGTTCCGTCCCAGGCATAGTATTTTATGGCGCCGTTGCCGTAGGTGTAGTTTATGTCAAGAGGGACTATGAATGAGAAGCTGAACCGTCCCTGGCTGACTGTTGTCATACCCCTGAAGAGCACGTTCCCGGTCACAGGGAAGACCATGGGAGATCCGCCGTCATTTGCCAGTGTGCTTATATTTGCCGGCTTGTCAAATACTGTTGACTCCACCATGCCGTAAAAACCGGTCATGATGGCGCCGGAGTGGTCTTCCATATGGCCGCTGACCGTAATGAGTGACAGTGCCTTAAGGGTATCAGAGGGCAGGGAGACGTGCACTCCGTTAATGCTGTCAGTTACCACCTTGCCCTGCACAGGCCATGCCAGTCTCAGGGCCGGATCACCCAGCAGCAGGAAATTGCGCTTGTTCATACCTGTTCCAATGCTGATCTTCGCCTGCCTTATGATGTCACCCAGTCTCATTGAAAGTCCGTCAGGAGCGGCAGTAAAGGCATTATCATAGATAGACCTGTTAAGGGTATAGTTGGGGGCTGAGTAGACCACCCTGGTTGTACTCATCAGGGCTATACCTCCGCCGTCAGGATTGAGAAGCACCATCTCGCCGGCGGATGTCCTTGCCGTGATGGTACCCGTGACCCGGTTTATATCAACGTCGTCAAACCTTGAAAATTCGCATGTGGCTGTTATGAAGAGGGGCAGCATGGTGCTGTTCCTCCAGGAGTTGATATTATCTGTTCTTATAACCCTCTCATGAGCCAGTCCCGACTCGTTACCGTGGCCCACGTAATTCATCACCAGGCAACCCGCTGCTATTCTGTCATCAACTGCTCTGGATGCATCGGGATAGGAGTCTCCCGTTACTGATGTCACCTGCCGGTAGGCATCAAGATAGATCTTGTCAACTGTCAGGGGTGGTGCTGCCGTTGCGGCGCCTTCTGCCAGACCCTCAGCATCAAACATATGAAGGTTGGAATCCTCATCGTCAGCCACCAGGCAGAGAACATTCCGCCATGAGCCCTGGTCAGCGTCTGTAAGATATGAGGAGATCTTTCTGACCATCAGCCCGGCTGAGGCAGTGTCTGAAGCTGGCAGCCTGCCGATACCGATATCGAGAAAGCCGTCAGCTTCCCCCTCGCCTTCGTCGAGAAGGCCATAGAAATCATCCGAGGTAAATGAGAGTACCCCGGTAGTTGAGTTGACTGACTGCCATGTGGGAATGAACGAGCTGTTGCCTGGTGGCGGGATCTTATTCTCATATGAGCCGTCGCCAAAGAGGAGAAGGTATCTGGGAGGAGAGCCTGATGCCTTGCCCCGGTCATAGATCATCTTAACGAAGTTCCTTATGGCAACGGCATCAGGGATGCCGCCCGAGAACTCATTGTAGATCTCTTCAGGGGTGACGATGAGTGAAGTGGTGCCGTCATCAGACAGGTGTACTTCTGCCAGGCGTTCAGCGTATTCCAGGAAGAGCGGGTGAGTGACTATGATCAATACAGCCGTTGTCATGGCATGGAGGTTTTGGGGCATTACCTGCACTGTCCTTACCGGCTGTTTCAGGTGTGTATCTGAAAAAGCCACGAACTTACGGAGGCTGTCGGTTGCTGCCGTGAAGAATGTGCTTCCGCCGGCGGCAGCAGTCTGAATTGCCAGCGGGGCAGAGGGATCTGTTACATCCCATATCCTGAGGCTCTGGGACCCTTCCACGGTAAAACGGGTTTTGGCTGCCGGTTCCACTGATCTGCTGTCACTGATGAATAGCTGTCTGTCGCGGTACACCAGCCTTGCCCTGGCACGGAAGTCCACATAGTCGATATAGCCGGTGGCAGCCATGTTGCCGCCAGATGAGAAGGTGATGGTGAATGAAGGGGATGAGGAAGCCGGCAGAACTGAGTCGGTCAGTGTGACTGTTTCTGCATAGATCCCGTTAACATCAGTCATGTTGACCGGCGCTACAGTGACCGTTTTCAGGTCAACAGCACCCTGTCTCAGCGTGAAGGAGGCAGTGTTGTCAGACCTTCCCAGCAGCCTGGCACTGTACCTGATTCTCTCCGTGATTGAGAGGTCTGTAAAAACGGGTCCCACACTGACCTGTACACCCGGAGCCACCTGCTGGTACCACTCTCTGCCCGATCTGATCAGGTTGACATCCTCATGCTCATGGCGCATCATGACGTCGGTAGCTGTTGAGAGGGAGGTATAAGGCTCCGAAGGAGCTGTCTCAGCATCAATAAGTAAGGGCCCCGATGGCCGGGAAGTAATAAAATACCATGCCGTATCAGAGTAGTTATGTCTTATGAACCGGTAATCACGGGATTCCGGGTCATATCTCCACCGGTGTGTTCCTTCGGCATAGAAGAGAAGATAATCGCCTTCGTTGAAAACGCCGTCGCTTCCCTTTTCAATCATCACTCTTATTTGCCTTAGATCATCCGGAGCGGTACCGTCATTGATGAATGAGAGCTGGCCATGGTTGTTTCCATAAAGCACGGCTTCGGCCGGGTTCGCAATACCCATCTCCCTGATGCTGGAATAGCTTAGTCTGTATACTCCCGCTTCCATCACGGCGAACTTTGTCCAGCTGCCGGTTCCAAGCACTGAGGAGCCTGCAAATTCCTGTGCTTCCGAGGGCAGCAGGGTCAGTAGCAATAGGAGACCGGTGACCAGACTTTTCATAATCATAATGGCAAAGATAGTCAAGTAGCTTATCTTTGCCCTGTCCGGAGGCGGTCTCTGATAAAATATTGGCCTCATGACGGCGTTGATAATCTTGTAGTGTTACCATGAAGTTCAGAATCAGGACTCTTACAGCGGGGCTGTTCCTTTTTATGGCGACCCTCAGTGGCCAGGATACATGGCACGGGTCACTGTCAGGCATGCACATGATGCATAATCCCGGCTTTGCAGGTGTGGGAGGGGTTCAGGCAGTAAATATCTCTGCATTTTCCTTTCTTCCCGGAAACAGTTTCGGGCTTAGGTCAGTACATGCATCCTATGACGGTTATTTTTCAGCCATTCATGGCGGCGCAGGTGTGTGGATCACCGATGACATGCTTGGTGATATACTGAATGACCTGAGGGGAGGAGTTTCCTACGCCTATCATTTCCGTGCCGGAAGAAGAACGTATATTACCG
>JAAZAP010000302.1 GCA_012514255.1 Bacteroidales bacterium
TCACGGTACTCTTTGACATTGCCGGTGATGAGAGGAAACAGAAGGTGCTGACGAATACCCCTGTCACTCCTTTCGGCATCACCTGCATCTATCCACAGATACCCGGCATCCCTCCATATCATAATAATGGTATCTGGCCGTTCGTACAGGCATTCTGGACCCTGGCCAACGCATCAGACAAGAACATGGATGCGGTTGAAGCCGGACTGGCATCAATCATCCGTCCCACTGCACTATTTCTCACCAACAAGGAAAATTTCGTTGCCGAAACAGGCGACTTTGCCGGAACGGAGGTAAACTCAGACAGGCAGTTATGGAGCGTAGCGGCAATGCTGGCAATGTACCACCGTGTTCTGACAGGCATCAGCTTCTCAAAAGCCGGAATGGAATTTAACCCGGTAATCCCAAAGAGTTTCAGTGGAAACTACAGCCTTCATAACTTCAGGTACCGTGATGGCACCTACAACATTACCGTCAGCGGCTGGGGTGATTCAATCTCTTCATTCAGCATAGACGGGGTCAGATCTGCCGGTAACCTGATACCAACAGAAATGACCGGCAACCACACTGTGGAGATATTCATGAACAAAAAGGCAAACAATATTGGATTTAACCAGGCCATAAATTATACAGCTCCGGAAACACCAGTGCTTAAAGTTGAAAACAACAGGTTATTCTGGAACGGGGTCACTGGCGCTAAAAGTTATCAACTCTTCAGGAACGGGAAGTTACTTGAAGTCAGTAATGATACAACCATATCCCCTGCTGAAGAGGCATCTGAATACCAGGTAATGGCAGAAGACAGCAACGGAGTCTGTTCATTCCTGAGCAATCCCGTTAAGGTTGGATCCGGAGCCAACGCAACTGAAGCAGAAATTTTTAACATCAGACGCGAAACCATAGTGCCGGGATTCTCAGGCACAGGTTACATCAGGTCCGGCATCAAGGAAAACAGCGAATTGATAATCCGGATCCATGCTGAAGCAGGCAACTACCTTATCCGGGCCCGGTATGCCAACGGCACCGGCCCTGTCAATACTGACAACAACTGCGCCATACGGTCGCTCTATGTGAACGGCCGGTACACCTGCCCGCTGGTATTCCCGCAACGAGGTAAGGATGAGTGGTCAGACTGGGGCTATACCTTCCCCGAACGGATTGAACTGAAAGATGGTGAAAATATCCTGGCAATCAGGTACGAGGATTTCAACAGGAACATGGACGGCGAGATCAACGAGTTTCTCCTGGACCTGATCTCACTTGAAAAAATAAACTGACAGTTTATTTCCGTCGTCGTTTCATCAGGGATCATCCTGCCAGGTGTCATATCGGCCGGCATCACCTGCACAGGTGCCTCATCGGCCGGCATCACCTGCACAGGTGCCTCATCGTCCGGTGTCGCCTCACCCGCAATCACGCTAACCGGCTACGGATTCTACTTCCTGATGCACCCTATCCCCGGCAGATCAGGTGAAAGAGAATAGAACGGCGCCTTATAGTCCGGTCCCCCGCTAAAGGGCTCCTTCTCAGGCTCTATATGAGGGTCAAGATCCACGTGACTGAAGCAACCCATGCCTGCCACCATATGTACCGCGCAGCCCAGGGCGAGCTTTGATTCCAGCATACAGCCTATCATAAGCTTGATATTTGCGCTTCGCGCGATGGCTGCTATGTCCATCGCTTCGATGATGCCCGACTTCATCAGCTTGATATTGATGTAGTCAGCACAGCCGGTGCGAACCACGTTGATGGCATCGGCACTGGTGAAGACCGATTCGTCGGCAGCTATCGGTATTGAAGTGTGATCTTTCACGAACCTCATTCCGGCGAGGTCATATTTAAGCACTGGCTGCTCGAACAGTATCGGCCTGATGCCGTTCTTTTCCATCTCCTCGCAGAAATGGACAGCCTCACATGGCGAGTAGCCCTGGTTGGCATCAATTGTAATCCCGCACAATGGTGCA
>JAAZAP010000303.1 GCA_012514255.1 Bacteroidales bacterium
TGATAGGATTGATTTTATTATTACTTCTTTAGAGAGCAGATACACCTAGATTGATCCAGGACAAATAAATCGCTTAAAGGTGTCTCAGAAAGTGAGATCCGTGGCAAGACTGATTACAACTTTTAAGGCAAAAAACTGGCTTAAATGCATTCTAGACAATCGAGTAGGAGGAAAATGAAATAGGTTTCCTCCTATTTCATTTTCCGACCTCTCACACCACCGTACGTACGGGTCTCGTATACGGCGGTTCCCTAAGATACAACTCTAACCTTACTGTAGTAGTCCGTAAAGAAGACGTAACCGGCTAGACGAAGGCGCATAGTAGTGATGGTGGTGGAGAGGATGTAGCTCCCGGCAATGTGCCAGTATCTCTTCCTCGTATTTGCCTTCCTTCATCACTCCTGCATTGAGGTACTTATGGATAAGCGAGATCACCCGCCCATCCTTAATCTTGCGTGACAGCACCTCTATCAGTTTGCTATGGTTTACCGTGTCAAAGAACCTCTCAAGGTCAATGTCCACTGCATACTTATAGCCTTCCGTGATGTAATCCCGGCATTTACTAAGTGCCTGGTGTGCGCTCCGCTTTGGCCTGAAGCCAAAACTGTGTGGTGAGAACCATGGCTCGTAGAGCAGGTTCAGCTGCTGTGCGATACTCTGCTGGATAACCCTGTCTACTACTGTGGGGATACCCAGCTCACGACGCTTCCCGTTCTCTTTGGGTATCTCTACCCTCCGGACCGGATTGGGGCGGTATTTGCCCCTCTCAATGGATGCTATCAACTCTTCCTTATACCTGACAAGATAGTCTTTCAATGACCCGACATCCATCCTGTCAACACCCCCTGCTCCTCTATTCCGCCTCACTTGTTTGAAGGCAGCGTTAAGGTTCGAGGGTGATAGGATTTGTTCCAACAATCCATCCCCTGATTGGTGATTGTTGCTGGTGAGGTTGTTTTCAGTTATCCTCATGTAAGTCTGCCCTCCCTCATGTCCTTCGGATGCCGTCCTATCTCCATCAGGGCAGGTCTCTGATCTCTCAAAGATTTTCTGCTCTCTCCCTTTCATGTGGTAACATTCATTCACTGCTCACTCCTTAAGGTTCGGCCCTTCCTCAGGGGTGTCGTCCCTCAGTACTATGGCCTCGGCTGACTTCTCACGGTAAACCTTCTTTCGACCATGACTCATACTCTGCTTTGTCATGTCCGTGAGATATCCCCGGGTAAGAACGATAACTTTCATCCCATCTGTCTGCTTCATTTACCTTGGCTGCTCCGGACAGTATCGGACTTCGTTTTGTGATGCAAACTTATCCGCAGCCTTAGGCCTTTTATGAAGTTCCTGTTCGTCAGACCAGAAATTTGCCTCCGTCTTCCTTCAGATCCCCCCTCACGGTGGGCACCCTTGCCTTTGGCTAACGCTTCCCACTGTCAGGGCGCGTTCGGGACTCTCACCCTATAGTTATCGCCCATGCCGGGCACACATCTAGGAGGTCCGGGTCCTTGCAACAAAAGACCCGGACCTCTGCTTCTAAAAATAACAATCACTCTCTTTAATTAGAACACCCGTAAACGTTGCTGCTAACAATTAATATCTTTACCCTGCATTAACAGGATCATGAACAGAAAGATAATAGTTGCAATCACCGGAGCCAGCGGGGCAGTGTATGCCCTGAAGCTGCTGGAGCGGCTGCGCGGGCTGCCGGAGCCACCCGCCGAGGTGGCCGTCATCTTTACCGGCAACGCTGAGGAGATAATGCTGTATGAGACCGGCGCCGGTTATACACCGTCAGGCACCGAGAAGCTCTGGGATAACAACGACTTCAACGCACCGTTCGCCTCGGGGTCATCATCATACGACACGATGATCATCTGTCCCGCCTCAATGGGAATGGTGGGACGCATCGCCCACGGCGTCTCAGATGACCTGATCACCCGTGCCGCCGATGTGGTGCTTAAAGAACGTCGCCGCCTGATACTGGTGCCCCGCGAGACTCCATACAGCCTCATACATATAAATAATATGAAGCTGCTGACGGAGGCAGGCGCAGTCATCTGCCCTGCAACACCATCGTTCTACAGCCAGCCGCAGACAATTGACGACCTGGTAATGACTGTGATTGACA
>JAAZAP010000304.1 GCA_012514255.1 Bacteroidales bacterium
CCATTATTGATGCAAGGCTGTATGACGGTGAAGGAAGGCTCTGTGCCGAGGCTGACCTGGACTATTTCATCTATCCGGAGAAGATTGCCAGGAGCCGTTACTACTATCCCGGCAGAGAGGCATTCAGGTATCAATCCGTGCCGCCGGAACAACTGAGTGATCAGTGAAGTCTGATCTGAGATACTTGTAATAGCCTGTAATACCGATCATTGCAGCATTGTCAGTTGTATACCTGAGTTCGGGCAGGAAGAGGTTCCATCTCCGTCTGGCAGCTTCCCGTGATGCTGCCTGTCTCAGGCCATTGTTTGCCGAGACGCCGCCGGCGATACCGATCTGCCTTATGCCTGATTCCTTTGATGCCCTCACCAATTTTGCCATGAGTATCTCAATTATCGTACGCTGGAGTGAAGCGGCCAGGTCATTGAGGTTTTTGCCAATGAAATCCGGATCCTCCCCCACTCTGTCGCGAAGGAAGTAGAGGAAGCTGGTTTTCAAGCCTGAGAAGCTGAAGTTCAGGCCCTGAATCCTGGGTTTGGCAAAGCTGAAAGCATCGGGGTTGCCATCAACGGCCAGCCTGTCTATGACCGGACCGCCCGGATAAGGGAGTCCCATCACCTTGGCACACTTGTCAAAAGCCTCCCCGGCAGCATCATCAATAGTATTTCCAATGAGCTCCATGGAGAGATAATCACGGATGACAATCAGTTGCGTATGTCCGCCAGAGACCAGTAGGCAGAGGAAAGGAAAGCCGGGAATACGGTTCTCTGCTCCCCGTTCCCTTGCAAAGTGTGACATGACATGAGCCTGCAGGTGATTTACCTCAATGAGGGGTATATTGCGCGCAAGTGCGAATCCCTTTGCAAAGGAGGTCCCCACAAGGAGTGATCCCAGCAGTCCGGGACCGCGGGTAAAAGCGACGGCGCTGATATCTTCCGCTTTCTTTCCTGCTACGGCTAGCGCACGGTCAACCACGGGAACGATATTTGCCTGGTGTGCCCTTGATGCCAGCTCGGGTACAACACCACCATATTCGCGGTGTACTGCCTGGTTGGCAATCAGGTTTGACAGAACGAATCCGTCACAGATCACCGCCGCTGAGGTGTCATCACAGGATGATTCTATCGCCAGGATCGTAATTTCTGGTGCCATTTTTGTATCACTCTTTTTTATAACTTCGCCTGCGGCGGGAACAGCGCTCACGGATGGCCAAAATTATTAAAAAAATCGGAAGGGTCTTTCTCATCATAACTGCAGTAGCAGTTATGGTGCCGGCCATTCTCTTCTTCCTGCTGCAGATACCAGGTATACAGACATTTACGGTAAACCGGATTACCAGGATCATCTCGGAACAGACGGGTGGGGAGATCAGTATCGGCAGGGTAAACTATTCAATATGGCACGAATTAGTGTTGAGCGACATATTATTCAATGATCTCAATGGTGACACTCTGCTTACTGCCAGGAGGCTTGACCTGCGTCTGAGGGAGATAAGGCCGGCACAAAAACTTTACCGATTTGGAAGGGTTGACGTATATGAACCTGATTTCAGGATGGTAAAGGATAGTTCAGGAGTCATGAACCTGAAGGAGTATATCCGGGCACTCAGGAGTGACAGGGAGCGTGACAGCACAAGAAGTACCGATATACAGTTTGCCGATATAGACATTATTGACGGTTCCTTCCTCCTCCTCAACAGATCAGACACTGCAGGGGTCATACCCGGAAGAGTCAATTTCAGAAACATGCGTCTCGAAGGGATCAATTCAAAGATCCGTGACCTCCGTATAATTCCCGATTCGGTCAGCATGGTTATCCGCGGGCTGGGTTTCGAAGAGTCCGGCGGCTTTGTGTCAGAGAGTCTTGACATGAACCTTGCCGTCCAACGCAATTCGCTTCATTTCAGAGAGATAAATCTTATTACTGAATCTGGCGCCATCTCAGCCGAAAAAATACTGCTGACAGCCCGTGACAGCAGTTCATGGAAAGATTTCATCAACGAGGTCAGGATGGATATCCTGTTCAACGACTCGGATATCAGTACTTCTGATCTGGCCTATTTTGTTAAGCCGCTGGCCGGCATAAGGGAAGAAGTAAACATGTCAGGCAGGGTGAGTGGTACGGTGGCCGGGCTGAAGGGCAGGAACATAAGGGTGGATTACAAATCCTCAACCAGGTTAAGGTTTGATTTTGACATCTCGGGCCTGCCCGTACTGAACGACAGTTATCTGTACATCGATTTCACCGAGATGCAGACACGGGCTGCTGATATTGAAAGTTTCTCCGTTCCGGGAAAGAAACCGCTCAAACTGCCCCAGGTGATACATGACCTGGGCCTGATCTCATATAAGGGAAACTTTACCGGCTTTACAACTGATTTCGTCTCCTTCGGCAGACTGGCCACCGAACGTGGTACCTTTGCAACAGACCTGTCACTCAAGCCTGACGGAAGGAACACGTTTGGTTTCAGGGGATCTCTCATGACCAGCAACGTGGATCTGGGTTATATTGCCAGGGATGATGAGATGTTTGGCGGGTTATGGATGCATGCTGAGATAGATGGGTCAACGGAGTCATTCCGCCATCTAACCGCCAAGATAACCGGGGTGATTGACAGTGTGGAGATAAACAAGTACCTCTATCGTAACATTAGCGTCTCAGGAACATATTCAGACAAAATATGGGATGGCAGCGTGGAGGTGATGGAGCCCAACATAGAAATGGACCTGATGGGCCGGTTTGACCTGAAGAAGAGCATGCCCGAATTTGATTTCAGTCTGAATCTGGCACAGGCCGACCTGAGCATACTCAACCTGATTGATAAGGATTCAATATTCAAAGCCTCCGCCCTGGTGACTGCCAACTTCAGGGGTAACAGTACTGACAACCTGGAGGGAAATCTCAGGCTGATCAATTCAACCCTGGAAAACTCCAACGGGAAGCTCAGCATTTACGATTTCCTGGTGACATCAGAGATTGAGGCAGGTGAGCCGCTCCTGCGGCTTAAGTCTGATTTCGCCGACGCGGAGGTAAGAGGCCGTTATTCAATTGAAGCCATAAAAAAAACACTGGCACTCATGCTTGCCCGGTTGCTGCCCTCGCGTTTTAAAGAGCCGGCAGAGAAAAAAGGCGAAGAGACACCTGCAGCCATGTTTGCCATAAACGTAAAAGCCAA
>JAAZAP010000305.1 GCA_012514255.1 Bacteroidales bacterium
CTGAAACTGTCTTGTAGCTTAAGGTGTTCACTTTGTACTAAGGTTTTGTTTATTAATGATTTTTTAAAATAAAAACCCCATTTTTGGGGTCTGCAAAAATACAACATATTTTTATTACCGGCAATATGTTGTACTTTTAATTTCTTTAATATCCGTATGTTCAGCAGACGCGTCCATCAGAACATCTATTTGATATGCCTCCTCCTGGCCGCTTTCCTGATGCCCGTCTCGGTCTGGCTCCTCTCAGCAGTATCAATTGCCATGTCAGCAAACTGGCTGCTTGAAGGAGATTACCGCCGCAAATATAGAACTTTTAAATCCAGCCACAGGGCTGTCATCCTCCTGATGCTGTTCGCCATGTATCTTCTATGGCTGCTTAACACGGCTGATCTCATCGGGGCTATCGGTGAGATTAAGGTCAGGTTGCCGTTGTTATTCTTCCCGGTGGTGCTGGGTTCATCTGTGAGACCCGGCCCCCGGACATTACGTCTGGTATTGCTCTCCTTTACCGCCGGATGCATAGTTGCCACGGTGGCCGGCATACTGGCCCTGACCGGGGTGCTGCCGGTGGAGATCAGCAGTCCGCGTGACCTGGCGCTGTTTGTGCCCTCAATAAGACTCTCCATACTGCTCTGTTTTGCCATATTCTCATCATTGTGGTTAATAATGGCGGATCATGCCGGCCTGGCCCTTCACGGCATTGAGGGAGCCGAACCGGGAGGCGGAGCAGCCTCAGTTGGGGAAAAAAAGACTCTGACGGAGAACACTGTGACCTGTTCCGGCCATGCAGGGGTATCCCGTGGCAGGGAGGCTCGCACTGCCGGTACTGGAATGACTTCACCGGGAAGCGATCTGACCTTTACCGCCATGGTGTGGGATATTTTGAATTCCCGCCGGACCACTCTTTCAGCAGGTCTGGCCGTGGCGGCCGCAGCCATGTCATGGTTTCTCTTCAGGCTTCTCTCAGTTACAGGCATAATTCTCTTTGTCATTCTGCTTGTGATTACCGGGATATACATGATTGCTGCCTGCAGGAGATTCCTTGCCGGCATGTTACTGCTGGTTGCAGCTGCCACGATGACGGCAGCAGCGGTCATTCTGATGCATTCAGCGATACATGCCCAGCACCATCCGGCTAATCCTTCCCTGAATGAGCCGATGAGCACCACAGCTTCCGGCACTGACTACACCCATTACCCGGAGGAGACGCTCACTGAAAACGGCTACCTGGTCTGGATTAATGTCTGCGAGGAGGAACTGCGCAAGGAGTGGAACGAGAGAAGCGGCATGGATTATGACGGACCGGATGCGGCAGGCAATGAACTGCGTGTGACGCTCATAAGATATATCACCTTCCTGGGGATGACCAAAGACTCTGCTGCCATGGCAACCCTCACGGACATGGATATCTCAGGCATTGAAAAAGGATTTGCCAACCCGCTCTACACAAGGAAAGGCAGTCCGCGTGCAAGGGCCTATGAACTGGCCTGGGAGCTGCACCGTGCGTCCAGCGGAGCGAACCCCTCGGGTCACTCTCTCACCCAGCGCCCTGAATTTTACAGGGCGGCGTTTGGTATTATAAAAGAACACCCGTGGTGCGGTGTCGGGACAGGTGACGTTGCCATGGCTTTCAGTGATGAATATGAATCCAATGCAACACCACTGACAGAGGAGTACCGGCTGAGAGCGCATAACCAGTACCTTACCTTCGCAGTTACCTTCGGCATCCCGGGCATGATAGTGGCCGTGGCGCTGATCATGATACCCTGGCTCAGATGCAAGTGCAGGTGGTCATACCTCTTCCTGCTCTTCATGACGGTTACTCTTGTCACCATGTTTAATGACGATACCTTCAGTTCATTTACCGGAGCGGCATTCTTTTCTTATTTTTACACCCTGTTAATTGTTACCTGTAACCGTAATGAAACTTAAACAAGAAGAGAGAAAATTTCTCGAGATGGCTATCCGTACAGCTGAAGAAAACATGGCCGACGGCGGTGGTCCTTTTGGTGCAGTGATAGTCAGGAACGGTAAAGTGGTGGCCTGTTCGGGAAACAGGGTTGTGCCGGGACATGATCCTACGGCTCATGCTGAGGTGATGGCCATCAGAATGGCAGCCGCGGCTGCAGGTACACATGATCTCAGTGACTGTGTCATATATGCTTCATGTGAGCCGTGTCCCATGTGCCTCGGCGCCATCTATTGGGCCGGCATAGGACGGGTGGTTTATGCATCTGACAGGCATCGGGCTGCTGCTGCCGGATTCAATGACAAACATATATACGAGGAATTGTCGCTTGACAACAGTGACCGCACCATTGCCATGGTCCGGAGCCTCGCGGGGGAGGGCGACAGGATTTTCAGGTTATGGGAGGATCTTCCGGATAAAGTATCGTACTAAAACAACAGTGATGCCCAGGGTTGACCGGACTTTTTTCTTAAACGATGCAGTGACCGTTGCCCGCCAGCTGCCCGGTATGGAGATGGTTGTAAATACCGGAGACAGGGCCCGACGATACATGATAACCGAGACGGAGGCTTACCTGGGCGACGGCGACAGGGCATGTCACGCCAGCAAGGGCAGGACTGCAAGAACGGACCCCATGTTTATGGAAGGAGGCCATCTTTATATTTACTTTGTATACGGCATGCACTGGATGCTGAATGTGGTTACCGGTCCGGCGGATCACCCCCAGGCTGTGCTGATCAGGGGCGTGTCACACTTTTCAGGGCCGGGACGTGTCACAAGGGGATTGGGCATCGACAGTTCATTCAACCGGGAGGACCTGACATTGTCAGACAGGATATGGATTGAGGAGACAGACTTCAGCCCTGAGCTTGCTGCCGGGCCGCGTGTTGGCATAGCATATGCCGGTGAGCCCTGGGTAAGCAAACCGTGGCGTTTTGTAATAAGGAACGAAAAAGAAAAACAATGACAAAAGGATTCAGACTATGGAATAACCTTACGGGGTGGGCAGTGTTTGCCATTTCACTCCTGGTTTATCTGCTGACCATTGAACCCACTGTCAGCTTCTGGGATTGCGGAGAGTTTATTCTCTGTTCCTACAGGCTGGAGGTGGGACATCCTCCCGGCGCCCCCTTCTTCCTTCTGCTGGGGCGGTTCTTCACATTATTTGCCGGAGGTGATACCTCGAAAGTGGCAATGATGGTCAACATCCTTTCTGCCTTTGCCAGTGCATTTACAATTCTCTTTCTGTTCTGGACCATCACCAGGCTCATTCGCCTGGCCACGGGTGACAACGAGAGCATCAGGGGAGGAAGGGCATTTGCCATCCTCGCGGCAGGTGTGACAGGAGCGCTGACCTATGCCTTCTCTGATACCTTCTGGTTCTCCGCAGTGGAAGGGGAGGTCTATGCCACCAGCTCACTCTTCACCGCCGCGGTATTCTGGGCCATGCTCCGCTGGTATGATGAGGCGGATGACCCTCACTCAGGCAGATGGATAATACTTATAGCATACCTCATGGGACTCTCCATCGGGGTGCACCTGCTTAACCTGCTGGCCCTGCCGGTGATTGTCCTGCTATGGTACTTCAGGAAACATACCCCCACCACCAAGGGGATCATCACTTCCCTCCTTGCAGGATTCCTTATCCTGGGTGTGCTCAACTTTATCTTTGTCCCCGGGGTGGCAAAGGTAGCAGGCTGGTTCGAGCTCTTCTTCGTTAATACCCTGGGTATGCCTTATAACACAGGGCTCTATATCTACCTCGTGATCCTGACAGGGCTGATCGTGACAGGTATATGGTATTCGATGAAAAAGGGAAGAAAAGTGCTCAACTTCGTGATGACGGTGATAGCAGTCCTGATGCTGGGTTACTCCTCCTTTGCCCTGATAATAATAAGGGCTAACGCCCATCCGCCAATGAATCAGAATGATCCTTCGGATGTCTTTTCATTCATTTATTACATCAACAGGTCCCAATATCCCCGTGCACCATTCCTCTATGGCCATTATTATTCGGCACCGGTGACGGGCTTAGAGAAGAAAGTGGGCGGATACAACAAGAAAGATGGCCGGTATGAGCCATACTATTTGACCGATTACAGGTATGACAAACGGTTCATGACCCTGTTCCCCCGCATGTACAGCACAGATCCGGATCATATAAGACAATATGAGTACTGGGGAAAGATCAAGGGCAAAAAGGTCACCATCAGGTCAGGAGGAGGAAGCGAACAGGTTGTCATTCCCACTTTCGGGGAGAACCTGCGGTTCTTCTTCCGTTACCAGGTGGGGGTGATGTACATGAGGTACTTCATGTGGAATTTCTCCGGCAGGCAAAATGATGTTCAGGGCAACGGCAACGTCATGGACGGCAACTGGATATCGGGCATTCCCTTCATTGACAATCCAAGGCTGGGTGATCAGTCGCTCCTCCCGGAGGAAAACAGGAATAACCCGGCCCGCAATGCCTATTACCTGCTTCCTCTTCTGGCCGGTCTGGCTGGCATATGGTGGCAATACAGGCGTGACGGGAAGGGGCTGACACTGGTGGTTGTCCTCTTCCTTATGACCGGCCTGGCCATTGTGACATACCTTAACCAGTACCCGAGTCAGCCCAGGGAGAGAGACTATGCATATGCAGGCTCATTCTATGCATTCGCCATCTGGATAGGGATGAGTATCATGCTGATCTATGATCTGCTGAGAAGGTTCATGAAAGAGTACCCTGCTGCTGCCATTCCATCGGCAGTGATCATGGCAGCCGTGCCTCTGCTGATGCTGATCCGCAACTATGATGATCATGACCGCTCTGACAGGTACACGGCAAGGGATATTGCATCAAACTACCTGGCCTCCGTGGATCAGAATGCGGTGCTGCTCACCTATGGCGACAATGATTCATTTCCTCTCTGGTACATACAGGATGTGGAGGGATACCGTACCGATGTACGCGTTGCCAACCTGAGCTACCTGCAGAGCGGTTTTTATATTGAGACAATGAGCAGGAAGGCATTTGAGTCGGATCCGCTGCCCTTCACTCTTCCTTACGAGAAGTACATTGAAGGGGAGCGAGTGCAGCTGCCCGTTGAGGAGCGGATCAAAGAGCCCACACCCCTGCGAATGGTTATTGAATTTGCAGGCTCGGATGACCCGAAGGCCATGATAGATTTCTCCGGCCGTGGTGATTATCTCAATTACATTCCTGTCAATGAGTTCATTGTTGATGTTGATTCGGCCCACGTGATTGCCACGGGAGCGGTTAGGCCCTATCATGCCGGCCGGATGCTTAAACCCATGATATGGAAGTTCTCAAACAACATAGCTATCAAGGATGACCTTGCAGTGATGGATTTTGTGGCCGGCAACAACTGGGAACGGCCGCTCTATTACTCTGTCACGGTACCTGCCTCCACCTATATAGGGCTCGAAGATTTCTTTGTACTGGAGGGTATGGCTTACAGAGTCAGTCCGATCAGCATTGATACCCCGCAGCCCGGAGAGACAGGAATGGTGGATACGCAGGAGATGTATGAGAATATGATGACCAACTTCCGGTGGGGTAATGCAGAAAAGGAAGGAGTCTATCTTGATGAGAACAACCGTCGCATGTTTGACGTCTTCCGTCGTCAGTTTGCCAAACTGGGCAAGGCGCTGGTGGCTGAAGGAGACACGGTGAAAGCAATAGCTGCCATTGAAAAGGGACTGGCTATTGTTCCGCCGGAAAAGATGCCATTTGATTATTTCAGCTGTGACCTGGCTGAGGCCCTTGCTATGGCAGGGAAAAAGGAGGAAGCTGAGAAGCTCTTTCGTGAGATAATTGATAACTCACTTGTTTCGCTGGGTTTTATAGCTGCACTGCCTGACAACAGATCATACGGGCTGGAATTCAATACTTCAGTATCACTGCAGGCACTGTTTGACATCTACAGGAATGCCACCCGGTTCGGCATGACGGAGCTGGCTGAGACAGCCTCTGCCGGGCTTAACCGGTATTATGGAGAAGTGCCTGGACGATGATAAGGAATTACCGCAGGCCATTTCCCGCAGCCATCATCTACCCTGATGCAATCTATACCATCAGGAGCAGCGGACGAAAGCTTTACCTGACCTTTGACGACGGTCCGGACGAGGAATCCACTCCCCGGATACTTGATATACTCAAATCTCACAAAGTAAGAGCTACCTTCTTCTGTACCGGGAGCCGGGTGAGTGGTGCCCCGGGTCTTTTCGCCAGGATGGTTGCCGAAGGTCATACAATAGGCAACCATGGCTTCAGCCACCTGAACGGCCTCAAAACCCCCGTTCGAACATATTGTTCTGATGTTTTCAGGGGGAGGGACATTACCTGCAGCAATCTCTTCAGGCCGCCATACGGCAGGCTGCGCGTCAGACAGTACCGGATCATTGAGCGTACGATGCAGGTTGTGTTCTGGGATGTGATGCCTTATGACTTTGATCCCGGTATTACGGCCAATGAATCCTATAACATACTTGTGAAAAGGATCAGACCCGGATCAGTCATCGTGCTGCATGACAAACCCACGAGCACGGCACTCGAATACCTTGACCGTTTTTTGGAAAAGGCACTTGCTGAGGGTTATTCATTCGGGTTGGTGGACGAATATTCGCGTCAGGACTGATTTTTTTCATCCTAAATACTATTTTTGAATGGGGAAAGAAACCTGTAACATGAATATTCTGATACTCGGGTCCGGAGGCCGCGAACATGCTATTACCTGGAAACTGGCACAGAGCAGCACACCGCTGAAGCTCTTCGTTGCTCCCGGCAATCCCGGCACTGAATCCATTGCCTCCAATCTTCGTATTGATCCGCTCGACTTTCAGGGTGTGCGTTCAGCAATCATTGAAAACAGGATCGGAATGGTGGTGGTTGGCCCGGAAGCTCCTCTCGCAGAGGGTATTACTGACTTCATTGAAAATGATCCCGCCCTTGCAGATGTGGCTGTAATAGGCCCCGGCCGGGCCGGAGCAATGCTTGAGGGAAGCAAGGATTTTGCCAAGCGGTTCATGATGAGGCACGGCATCCCTACAGCAGCATATGAGACTTTCACCCCTGATACTGTTGATGAGGCCTGCATGTTCATGCGTGGCCTTCAGCCCCCTTATGTTTTGAAAGCCGACGGGTTGGCGGCAGGAAAGGGGGTCCTTATCATCAATGACTTTGATGAGGCTGTCAGTGAGCTGAAGTCTATGCTCGGCGGCCGGTTCGGAGCAGCCGGAAACAAAGTGGTTATTGAGGAATACCTGAGAGGCGTTGAGATGTCAGCCTTTGTGATCACTGACGGCATCACCTACAGGATACTCCCGGAGGCTAAGGATTACAAGCGCATAGGCGAAGGCAACACAGGGAAGAACACGGGAGGGATGGGTGCTGTATCACCTGTGCCTTTTGCCACTCCCTCATTCATGTCCAGGGTGGAGGAAAGAATAATAAGGCCTACAGTGGAGGGCCTCAGGGCTGAAGGAATAGATTACCGGGGCTTCATCTTCTTCGGCCTGATGAACGTGGATGGAGATCCGTTCGTCATTGAATATAATGCCCGTCTTGGTGATCCCGAGAGCGAGGTAATCCTCCCCCGCATAGGGAGTGATCTCTATGACCTTCTTGAAGGTGTGGCCCGTCGTGATCTTGGTACACGTGAGATGATCATTTCCCCGGAGACAGTGGTGACGGTGATGATGGTCTCCGGAGGATACCCTGACGGTTACCTAAAAGGATACCCAATCTCGGGTATGGAGAAAATAAAGGAGAGTACTGTCTTTCATGCCGGGACGGCAATGGTTGACGGGCATCTCTCCACCTCCGGAGGCCGGGTGCTTGCCGTCACCTCAGGGGGCAGCACCCTGGCAGAGGCCCTGGCAGTGAGTTACCGGTCAATAGGGAAAATCACATTTGAAGGTATGAACTACCGCAGAGACATTGGCTTTGACCTTAAAAATAAGGAGGGATGATCAGGTTTTTCCGGGGATCAGGAGCAGGACCGGTTCTTCTGCTGATGCTTGCGGCCTCAGCGTTGTGGATCGGGTTTATCATCAATCCGCCACAGCTTAACCTGACTGCTGACAGCCAGCAGATGCCGCTGTGGGGCCTGATCACCCAGGCACTGGCAGCCTCACCCCTGATGGCAGTCATAGTCTCCTTCGCGCTTTTGCTGGCAGTGGCCATAATGATGATCAGGTTCAATATCGCAATATTTTTCATACCCCGCCGCACAGTCCTGCCTGCACTTCTTTATTTCCTTCTTTATTCGGTGTTCCCGGGAGAGATGATAATGAATCCGGCACTTCCCGCATCATTACTTATAGTGGCAGGTATCTGGAGAATGATTACTTCCTACCGTGTGAATGGCATGACCTTCAAGTTTTTCGATGCTGCCCTGCTGATATCATCTGCCGGACTCCTGTATGCAGGGTCAGTATGGCTTGTGCTCCTTGTCTTTATCGGCGCCCTCGTCCTTCGCAGTCCCGATGTGCGTGAACTGGTCCTGGCGCTGGTGGGAGCACTGCTGCCATGGGTAATAATGTATGCTGTCTGGTACATCACCGGGGGATTCCCGGGAGAACTGACAGAGATCATTCGTCATAATCTTTTTGACCAGGTTCCTTCGGTGTACTGGAGCCGTACCCTGGTGATACTGATGATTATTGTGGGTTTGAATTTCATTCCTTCGCTGTTCTCACTTATGAGGGATTTGCCTACATACAAGATCAGGTCACGCAAGACATGGGAGCTGTTCCTCTGGATGATCATGGTCTGTGCCGCAGCAATTGCACTTATTCCTGCCATCTCGGCGGAAATGGCTGCCCTGGCTGTTGTGCCTGTATCGTTTATTATGGCCAATTACCTGACTTTCACAAGGCGGGTGGCTACTGCCGAGATACTGTTCTGGCTGATGGTAATTATGCTGGTTGTGACCCGTCTCTGGCCCTATTGATCAGCGTATCATACAGACAATCCCCACGCCGGAACCCTGCTCTCCGTTGACAAAGCCATACCACAGGGTATAGAGCCCCGTTTTGTTGCAGATAAAATCTATGGAGTTGTATTTCTTACCCGTACTGCTGTTATAGGATGAGATGAGTTGCTTTCCCTTGTCGTAGATGGTGATTGCAAGTTCTCCTTTAGAGCCGGGGGCATTACATACGGAGAACCTGTACTTCATGTTTTTCATCAGGTACATGTTGGCCTTATAGATCGGCGTGGCATCGTCAGTTGCGGCTTTGGGGAGCTGTACGCGAAAATCCTTCAGGTAGGTCGTGTTTTCGCCGGCTGAAAGAACACAACTGCTTACCAGATCATCAGTTGCAGGCTGACCCTCCGCCGCGGCGGGCAGGAGCATCAGAGCAAGGAGCAAGATGAAGAACCTGCATTTCATATTATTTGCCGGATATTAGTTTGTTTCTGACTTCTTTTGACATCTCAGCTATCTCCGCCAGCTGGCTGTCACTCATCTCAACAATGCTTTCCTCATGCTGAACCATCACCAACCGGCCATCCTCCTCCAACGTCTCCGGCTCACCAAGCCTGTATGATACTTTCACGCCGGCGTACTTTTCATTCAACCCCTCCATCATTCTGTACAGTGAGCCATACTCTTCACCGCTGTTGCGGTAAGGCCCCAGAAGCATGAGCAGGTCTCCGAGGATCACTTTCTGTTCGCCAATGCGGTCTCTCAGGATCCTGTTGTCACTGGTCAGCGCCACCTGTGTGGCAAGGTATTGACCCTCAATCCATACGCCGGCAATCATCAGTGCCGAGATTGAACCCCGGTTATTTTCTCTCAGGTACCTGTCAATCTGGTTGTATGAATTGACAGACAGAAACAGTAGTGAATCAAGATTGGTTTTGCTGACAGAGAGTCTTTTCAGTGTTTCAAAATCGAAGTATTGCCCCACCCTTAAACCGTCTGCCAGCCTTTTGATAGTTGATAGAATATCAATGGAATTGCCGGTTTTTTCGTAGATATTGAGGTAACCCAGATCAGCGCCATAGATGCCCAGCATTACTGCTTTCTGGAAATTGGTGGTAAGCCTGTCAGCTTCGTGTGTGGTAGCCAGGTATCCGGCAGAGAACGGCACCTGCATTGACTGGAGGATAGATGCTATCTCTACAGGTGAGGCTATATTCTGTACTATATCTGCCACAGCTTCCTCACTAAGCTTTTCTGCTTCTCCTACCGGTACCGAGTCAGCCACGGGAAAGCCGGGACCGCCCTGGCGCATGCTGCTGTTCCCGCATGAGCATACAAACACCAGCAGTATCACTGCCGGGATCTTTATTATTATCCCTGTCATCAGACGATTGTGTTGATATACTAACTTAAGAATAGTGGTCATTATTGATCAGCTCTCCGTTTTTTTCTGAATCCGGTTTCTCCAAAAAACAGAATGATCCGCCTCAGTGCCTCAGTGTGCAACAAGATGTACAGAACAATGATGGATGAGAGGACAAGGAATATATTGAACCTGAAGGTGTCTGCCCTGTATCCCATGAACCTCTTCACCGGCGCCATGAAATGGGTACGGAAACCCAAAGATCCTGATGAGACCGGTTCCAGGTAAATGAGATCTGCATTCTGAATAAGTCTGTCCCTGAATTCAAGCATCTTGTTCTTTTCGTATACCTTCCTTACTATATCCTCAAGCTTGTCATTATGGTAACTATTATATAACAGATCCAGAGTCTTTTTATTGCTGCTTATATAATTATCCAGACTCATGTCAGCAAGGTGGCTCAGCCTCCTGTATTCGGTGTCGGCCCGGTTGAGCCACAGGGCAAGCCTGTCAGCAAGATTTTCCGTGAAAAGTTCCGGTGTTATGGAGTCTGTAGCACCGAAAGGTTCAATCACTCCGCTGGCGTCAAGGAAGGCTGTTTCATTCCTGAGGAGATTGATCTCACTCTCGTCCCTGATGACCCCGCCGTCAGATTCCCGTCTGCCTTTTGCATTCTCCAGCGCTTCTGTCATTCTTGGTATGCGATAGATGTTGTTGAAGTCAGAGATGCTGATCTGCTGTTTCAGTGGATAGACCCTCTTTCCGTATTCATTTCCCGTGAACTGTCTGACCATTAAAGCTTCATAGGTCCACCTGGTAGGCATGAGTTCTGCTATAAACGGAACCCTGTCCGGTCTGGCCAGCTCCCTGTTTAGTTTGTCAAACGGGAACATTGCCCCGCTTAGGATCATCATCGGGATCATCAGCAGGGGGATGACAATATAGATGGCAATAGCCGAGTCAAGCGCCGAAGAGATATTGAGACCTATCAGATTGGCGCAGAAGGCGGTGGTGAAGAGAACCAGCCAGTACGACAGGAATAGCCCCCTGATACCGAGGACAGGATTGGCGACGATAAGGAAAAGGAAAGCCTGGAGAGCTGAGATGAAGGCCAGAATAAAGATTTTGCTGACCAGGTAACTGCTTCGGTTCAGGTTGAGAAAGTGTTCTCTCCTCAGCATCTTACGATCACGGAAGATCTCCTCGGCACTTACAGTGAGACCGAGAAAGAGAGCCACGATTATGCTCATGAAGATGTATACCGGTATGTTCTCATTTTCACGGAAGATATAGGTGTCTGATGAGGGATCCGCGATATACCGGATGATATATGAAAGGATCA
>JAAZAP010000306.1 GCA_012514255.1 Bacteroidales bacterium
AAGAGATGATCCTGTCCCTGAGGCACGCTGGCAAGTGACCAGGCATTGAACGCTCTCAGATCAAGCGATATTTCGCTGGCTTCAAAATCATCAATATAGACTGCCCCCTCAGAAGTGATTGCTCTGCTGTGCCCGGGTACCAGGTGGGCAAACTCGCCGAAGAAGTTAATGGATGAGGGGGCCTTCGTCTGAATGAGCGGAAGCCAGTCAATAGCGCTGGTGAGGAGCTGTGATTCAGCCCGGTATGAAGCATCAAAACCATATATTGTGTTGGAGATGGGATCCTCCCCGTAAGTTACCTTCTGCGTATAGGGCCTCTCGGTCAGCCTGAGAACTGTTCCTCCCAGGTTGAATTTTTCAGAGAAACGGTAATTGAGATGGGTCCCCACAAGAGTCTTTGTCTGCAATCCGAAGAACTGGTTGCTCTCAAGCGACACCTGAACGGGTGTCTGTGATTCTATGATGGCTGAGTTGATGATCTTGACTGATCCCATGTTGTAGTCTACAGTGTAGTCAACATTCTCAGTGAGAGTGACCCCTCCGGCAGTCACCTTGACCGAGCCGGCCGGGATGTTGGCTACATTGAGCCTTATCTCTGACCCGGTGGCCGAAGTGAACTGACCACGCAGAAGATACTTGTTCTTCTCTGCCATCTGCCTTGCCACTGTCTGGGTGGAGTCATAGAGCTCGGTGAAGACATACTTTCTTATCTGTTCAGGATCAGTGATATACTTTAACAGATGCCGCCCGAAGGGCTCCAGTACAGGGAAGATGATGCGTCCCCTTTCTGCCATTACAGTAACCCCTTCAACAAAGTCAAAAAGACCGTCAGGCTGCCTGTCGAGCTGTGAGTTGAGCTGATCAAGGCCAAGTGCCTGCAGCAGCACCTTGCCGTCAAGAGGTGTGCCGGGGAGGTAGTTCAGGGCATTGCCCGTCTTGTCATCCTGGTAGAGGATATTAACCTGGAAGTCCCTTGGCTCCAGCCGGCCTGACCCGACGTTGTAGATATTCTTCATCATCAGCTTCCAGCTGGGGATCTGTGGACTCAGGGTGGTACCCTTGATAAGTTTGAGAATGAGCGCATCAGGAGCGGTAATACCATCTGTGGAGAACTCACCTACCTTGAAGACCTGGCCATTAAGCGTGTATTCGTATGCCACTGCCAGCACCTCATCATTATTCAGGGCAATATTCAGCGAGATGTAACCCAGCTGCCTGTTTACGGTATACTCCCGTTCGGTAAGCTTGCGCGCATTCTCTATCTTCTCATAGTCGCGCCCAATCTGGAACCCGGGATATAAGCCTGCAAAAGCATCAGCCACCTGGTCAATATTACGGATATTGGCATAGGTGGTGTTCAGTTGCTCATACATGCCGTTGGTATTGTTCGACGGATTGACGGGCCCGCCGGGCATCTCCTGAAATTCAGGGACGGTATTGTAGATGTTAGCCTGATCCTCTGCCAGGTCAAGGAAAGCAACAATATTCCTGTTGCTCACATCCTCAAAGCGGCTGGTCTCATTGGTGATCCAGACCTCTATCTTCTCAATGTTCAGGCCGGTGCTTACAATAGGGAGGTTTGAGAGCGCCCCGTCAAAGTTCTCCCTGAACTGCTGTGCGAGGAAGAAGTGACGGTTGGCCTCATAGCTGTCAGCGGTGATCTCATAATCACTTATCTGAGAGCCGCCCTTGACTTCCACCACAGATGACTCGCCCTTCTGCTGCGAGAATACTGATGTCATGGTCAGCTTGCCGAACTGCAGCTCCGTCTTCAGCCCGAAGAGGCTGTAGCTGCCTGTGATGAGGGTACCGTTCAGCGGGAGGGTCACGTCACCCGCCTCAATCTTTTTGATGATCTCATCCTCCTTGCCTGAGTACTCGAGCTTGGTCCGGTTCTCAAACTCGAACATTGCCTCCGTATTGTAGTTGATACCCAGCTGCATCTTGTCGCCGATGGTGCCGGTGACATTCATCTGTATCTTTTCCTGGAAGTCGAACGTGGGTATGGTTCGAAGCCTTTCCGAGAGAGTGGGGTTCTCGGTATGGGAGATATTGATCCCGAAGATCAGCTCCGCCGATCCCTGCGGGACGATATTGATTACGTTACTGCCGAATATGCGATCAAATGTTTCACCTCCCACCTCTATCTGGGGTATAAGTGAGGAGCGGAAACCGCTGGCGTCACCCCGGAGGGTGGCATCCCAGTATTCCCGCATGGCCTGGTTGAACTCATACCTGCGGTACTCCTCGGGGGTCATGTAAACAGGCGGCCGGTAGTCTATGCTGCCAGCTTTCTGGTAGATGATATACTGCCTGTTCCGGCCGTCATACTCAACCCGGGTGGTTATGTTGGAAGGATTGCGAAGGAAGAGCGGTGATGACTCCTTTGCCTCCCATGGAAAGGCAGGATCACTATTCAGTTTGAGGAGTGTGTCACCGGGGAGTGTTTGTGCAGAGAGGATAAAAGGGAAAAGAGCGAGGAGTGTCAATAGCCCCACCCTGATCCAAAGATCCCTAATATGTGAAAAAAACTGCAATCCGGCACCCTGTTTATAACAGTTTCAGCGCCCTTCTGACTATTTCTTCCACCTGGAGTTTTTTATCTTCCCTGAGGAGGTTATCAACAACCTTCGTGGCGCTGTTCCTGGCAAAGCCAAGCATCACTAAAGCAGATAACGCTTCTTCACGGGCAGTATTGTCGGAAAATGCAATTATTTCACCGGAACCAACATGTTTTCCTACTTTGTCTTTCAGGTCTACAATGATACGCTGGGCGGTCTTCAAACCTATCCCCTTGACTCCCTTGAGAATGCCAACATCACCACTGATTATTGCCTCCCTGAGGTCGGGTGGTTTGACCGAAGAAAGCATGATCCTTGCAGTAGCAGCACCAACGCCCGAGACGGTTAGAAGCTGCCTGAAGAGATCACGCTCATCCTCAGTGATAAAACCGAAGAGGATATAAGCATCCTCACGGATGGACTCATGTATCAATATCTTGCATCTGTCAGTCTTGTCCAGTGCAGCGTATGTATTCAGGGAGATGTTTATGCTGTACCCTATCCCGTTGCATTCAACCACCACACAGGCAGGGTTGAGCTCGGTCACTGTGCCGGTAATATAATCGATCATAGGTGGTGGTCGTCATTTTCCTGTTCGGGAGGCAGTTCATCCACATGCTCGGGATGGATCTCTATCTTCTGCGGCTGCAGGGGATTGCTTGTTATCTCATTATAGAGCTCCCTGTTACGATAGATGTCAACAGCTGCGTAGATAGCCTGCCGCATGGAGTTGCCTGATGCTTCGTTCTTTCCTGTTATGTCAAAGGCTGTACCATGCACCGGAGAGGTTCTTACAACCGGTAATCCGGCTGTGAAGTTCACGCCCGTGTCAAAGGCGAGCGCCTTGAAAGCTCCCATACCCTGATCATGGTACATAGCCAGAATGGCATCAAACCGGCTGAAGGCGCCTGATCCGAAGAAACCATCTGATGAGTAGGGCCCGAAAGCCAGTATTCCCTCTTCGTTGGCTTTGGTGATGGCGGGGATAATTATTTCCTTTTCTTCACTGCCCAGCAGCCCGCCGTCTCCCGCATGGGGATTGAGGCTCAACACTCCTATCTTCGGTCCGCGGATGGCAAAGTCCTGCAACAATGAACTGTTCAGCAGTCTGATCTTTCCAAGGAGGCTGTTCACGGTGATGGCCCCTGCCACATCACGCAGGGCGAGATGCCCGGTGGCAAAGCCAATCTTCATGCTCTCGCTTATCATCAGCATCATCACTTCATGAGATCCGATCTTCGACTTCAGGTAATCAGTATGGCCTGTAAAACGGAACCTGTCAGACTGTATATTATGCTTGTCTATGGGCGCGGTAACCAACACATCGATCTTCCCTCCCGACAGATCGGAAACGGCACTTTCAAGGGCAGCCAGGGAAGCCTGACCTCCCTCGGGGGTGGACTTGCCCAGCTCTACGCGCACATCATCACCAAGGCAGTTGATAAGGTTGACTTTCTTCGGATTAGCCTCTGCGGCAGAACGGACGTTATAGAAATTGAAATTGTTTATGTTAAGCACTTTGCGATGATATGCCGCCACCTTGGGTGAGCCGTACACAACCGGTACGCACAGGTCGGTGACAGAGGTGTCTGACAGGGCTTTCATAATGATCTCATAGCCGATGCCATTAATGTCTCCCTGTGTGATACCAGCAATTATAGATTTTTTTTTCATTTTTATTCCAGTATTACGGATAGCAGATAGCTGTCCGTGGTGGTAAAGTTAATCAAATAATTGAATGATTTAGCTTTATTGTATTACCTTTACGGACCGGGACCGTGATGCTCAGGAGGTCACAGGATGGGGATCAGAGAACATTTATACCACAGGCTTGACGGAGGCGGGCGTATCACCGTTGAGGAGGCGCTCAGCCTCTGGGAGGGAGCTCCTGTTGAGGAGCTGATATTTGTAGCCGACCGGATAAGACGAAGGCTTCACCCTGGCAACATGGTGGGGTGGATGATTGACCGCAATGTTAATATCACCAATATCTGTTTTTCCCAGTGCCGTTTCTGCAATTTCTGCCGTACGGCTAAAAGTGATGATGCCTATGTTACATCGGATGAAGAGTATGACCGGAAGATAGAAGAGCTGCTGGCACTCGGAGGTGATCAGCTGCTGTTGCAGGGCGGGATGAATCCTGAGCTTGGGCTCAGCTTCTATACGGCCCTCTTCAGCAGGCTCAAGAGCCGTTGGCCCGGTGTTAAACTGCATGCACTGGGGCCTCCGGAGGTTGCCTGGCTGGCCAGGGCTGAAAAGATGAGTTACCGTGATGTGCTGTCGGCACTGCGTGATGCCGGGCTCGACTCCCTTCCCGGTGCAGGGGCCGAGATTCTCTCCGACAGGGTCCGCAGGCTTGTCTCACCGGCCAAGGCAACCGTCGCCGAATGGCTGGGAGTGATGAGGGAAGCACACAGGCTCAACCTGCCCACCTCGGCTACCATGATGTTCGGGCATGCCGAGACGGTGCAGGAACGACTGGAGCACCTCGATCTGCTCCGTAAGCTGCAGGATGCACGGCCTGAAGATCATGACGGTTTCATCACATTCATACCATGGCCGTTCATGGACCGCGGCACCAGACTGGCGGAGAAGGACGGGATACGGAGCAAGGTTACGGCTGCTGAATATCTGAAGATGATTGCCATAAGCAGGATGATGCTGGATAACATCTGTAACATCCAGGCATCAATATTGACAGTGGGCCAGGAGACAGCAATGGTGTCCCTTCACAGCGGCGCCAATGATCTGGGATCAGTTATGATTGAGGAGAATGTGGTGAGCGCCGCCGGAGAGCCTTTCCGCGTCAACCCGGAAACCATGCAGGAGATAATCCGTGAGGCAGGTTTCTTCCCTCAACGGCGTGACCAACGGTACCAGCCGGTTTACTAAGAAGTCAGCAGTCGGCAGTCAGCAGTCAGCAGTCGGCAGTCAGCAGTCAGCAGTCAGCAGTCGGCGGTCAGCAGTCAGCAGTCGGAAGTCAGCAGTCGGCGGTCAGCAGTCGGCGGTCAGCAGTCGGCGGTCAGCAGTCGGCGGTCAGCAGTCATTTCAGGCAGAAAGGCCGTAGGCCTTAAAGAATTGTAGACCGGAACGTAGCACAGAATTCAATGGTCGTAGACCATAAAGAATTGTAGATCAAGGATTTCAATTAACAATATTCCCCGTAGGGGATAAAGCATTGTATATCTGGCGGTTAATTGACGCTTCCCCATGGGATCCGGGTATACCCCACCGGGTGTCGGATACCTATTCCGGGCGTTTTTTAACCGTGTACATCAGCGCCTCCACCTGGCGCAGAAGCTCTCTCTTTTCATCCCTGGGTGCATAGACGAACCCGGTGACCACCACAGCTCGCGTTGTTGCGGAGTCAATAAAAGCATAGGAGATGAAAGGCCCGCCCATGAATCCACCCTCAAGGGTCCATAGCCCGCGCATCTCAATATAGTCGGTCTCATTGCGTCGGAATGAGCGGCAACTGACCGGGATCTTCTGCTCAATGACCATGAATGAACCTCCGTCAGGTCCCTTCACCTCATCAGACATACGCCGCTGGGTCAGGTCAGCCAGTTCTATGCAGCCAATCCTGGTGGTTGTCCGGTCAGTGACAGATACCATGACTGACTGCGTGGTGGAGGGTGTCTCCGCGGAGATCATCATGATCCCCTCGCGATTGAAATCGGGTTTCCAGCCTGCCGGCAGCACCATCTCCCATTGAGTCTCCTCAGCCTTCATCACGCTTCTCTCCCTGCCTGCCGAGTTGGTCAGCCAGTGTGTCAGCCTTTCTCTCTCCGTATCATTAATGCTTCGTCGGATGGCTTCGCCGTTATCCCTGATGCATTGTGCCAGGGAGGTCGTATCCGGGGCAGTGACGGAGATAACTAGCTGGGTCTCAGCCCAAGTATTTCTGGCATAGACTACTTCAGAATCAGGTTTTCCCGGATCAACCATAGTCTGTATGACATTTCGGTGAGCCAGATATATGTCACGGAAGCCTTCAGGGTTAACCGGCAGGACAGAGAAGGCCGGTTCTTCCTGTGGCAGGCCGATAAGCACAGGACTGACCTGCTCCCTCACGGCCTGACCCGGGCTGCCGTTCCACATGTACCTGTCCATAACCACCAGAACCTCACCGGTGGTGCCGGTCACATTTGGGAGAGTCCTTGTCAGTGATGAATCACCGCATGATATCATAAATGCAGTTAACAACAGAAGGCAGATTGAAGTGTTTCTCATGATCCCTGTTTTTGTGAAACAAAAAGCCCGCATTCTCATGCAGGCTTAAATATAAGGTTTTATGCTCCTAGTTATCCTTTCCGCTGCCCTTTTCGGCATCAGCATCGGGGTTATCCTTTGCTTTCCTGAATTCCTTGAGGCCCTGGCCAATGCCCTTCATCAGCTCAGGTATCTTGCGTCCACCAAACAACAGTACCACTACCAGCAATATCAGGATGATTTCAAGAGGTCCGATCTTTCCCATTTCTCAACGTGTTTTATTTATGCAAATGTACTAATTCTTTAATACATGGTCACCTTGATGGGTGAATTATCATCTCCTTAACAGTTTGAGGATATCATTTCCATTGGCGAAGATAAGCAGGCCAAGTAGAATGATCATCCCTGTGATCTGGGCATACTCCATGAATTTGTCGCTTGGTTTTCTGCCCGTTACAACCTCAAAGATCAGGAACATCACGTGTCCGCCGTCAAGAGCCGGGATGGGAAGAATATTCATCACGGCAAGGATGAGTGAAAGGAAAGCCGTCAGATTCCAGAACGATTGCCAGTTCCATTTGCCCGGGAAGATGCTGCCGATTGTTATGAATCCTCCCAACGACTCATACCCCTTTGTGTCTTTGGCAAAGATGAGCTTGAACTGTTTGAGGTAATCTCCGGTAGTCTTCCAGCCCTTTGAGATACCTGCCGGGATGGCATCGAAGAGATTGTAGTGCCTTGTGCTGAGCTCAAGGATATTCCCCGTCTTCCGGTAAACGCCTAGTATTCCGGCCTCGGACAGCGCAACCACTATCTCCTTCTGCTCCTCTCCTCGCCTTACCGATACCGTCACCGGTTGAGTTCTGTGCGCTGCAAGGTAACCCTGAAACTCGTCATACCAGATGAAAGGATTACCATCGAGTGCGATAATCTCATCACCAGCGCTGAGGCCTGCTGCGGCGGCAGGCGATTCACCGGCCACCTCAGAGATGACAAACGGACCGAAAGGTATTCTTGCATCGATGATATTAGGATTCTTAAGCAGTATGGGGATATATTCACGCTTAACCGGGATATCCACAATCTCGCCGTTACGGTCAACGGTTATCACCTCTCTTTCATTCAGCAGGATATCGGGTATGATAGCATAGAAATTCTCAATCTCCTCACCATCCAGGGCAAGTATCTTGTCGCCGTTGCGCAGCCCCATTGCATAGCCGGTGGAGTCAGTGAGGATCCCGTACTTCACGTTTGCGGTGGCAAGATAGGTTTCACCCCAAACGCTCAGCACCGCCACATAGATCAGCAAAGCGAAGATGAAGTTGAAGAAGACTCCTCCGAGCATGATCATAAGTCTCTGCCAGGCCTTCTTGGCCCTGAACTCATGTGGTTGGGGAGGCTGTTTCATCTGCTCACGGTCCATAGACTCGTCTATCATCCCTGAGATTTTTACATATCCTCCCAGCGGTATCATGCCAATACCATATTCTGTCTCGCCCCACTTCTTTTTGAAGATGGCAAATGGCCAGTCAAAAAAGAGGTAGAACTTTTCAACCCTGGTCTTGAAGAGACGCGCAAAGAGAAAGTGTCCGAATTCATGGACAATAACCAGTATGGACAATGACAGCAGCAGCTGCAATATTTTTATAAGGACAGTCATTTCTTCTTTAGTTTGCTTATGTACTCATTCGCCAGTGCCCTGCTTCGGTCATCAGTCCCGGCATAAACCTCCATTGATGCTTCGCTGTTGAAAAGTGTCCTATCTAGTACCTGTTCAACCGTACCGGCAATATCATTGAAGCCAATCTCCTCTCTGAGGAAAGCTGCCACTGCCACCTCGTTGGCAGCGTTGAGGGCGCAGGGCATATTGCCTCCGCTCTGAAGGGCCCTGCGAGCCAGGGGCAGGCAGCGGAACCGGACGCTATCGGGCTCTTCGAAGGTGAGGGAGCCAATGTCAGCCAGTGACGGGCGCGGCAGTTCCGTCACCAGCCTGTCAGGCCATGTAAGGGCATATATGATGGGGAGGCGCATGTCCGGCACTCCAAGCTGAGCCTTGACCGAACCGTCAGTGAACTGCACCAGCGAGTGGATGATCGACTGTGGATGGACCAGCACGTCAATCTTCTCTCCAGGTATGCTGAAGAGCCAGTGTGCCTCAATCACTTCCAGTCCCTTGTTCATCAGGGTGGCTGAGTCAATGGTGATCTTGCTGCCCATAGTCCAGTTGGGATGACGCAGTGCCTCCAGGGGTGTTACCTTTGCCAGCCGCACTGCCGGTGTATCCCTGAAGGGTCCGCCAGACGCGGTTAGTATCAACCTTTCCACGGAGCTCTCCGGCTCGCCGTTGATGCACTGCATGATGGCTGAGTGCTCCGAGTCTACAGGCAGCAGGCGGCTGCCTGAGGCTTTCGCCATGCGCGTTATCATCTCACCGGCAACAACCAGTGTCTCTTTGTTGGCCAGGGCAACCTCCCTGCCTGATGCTACGGCAGCTGATGTGGAACGCAGTCCGGCAAAGCCTACCATGGCTGCAACAACGGTGTCAACGGTGTCAGACGCTGCCATCTCCTCCACGGCATTCTGTCCGGCCATAACCTCAATGCCAAGCCCTGCAAGTCCGTCCCTTACTGTCGTATAGTAGGATTCATTGCCTATAACTACCTTCTCCGGCTGAAAGAGCCTCGCCTGCTCCATGAGAAGCTCTGCGTTGCTTCCGGCTGTAAGAACAGAGACGGTGAACAGATTAGGGTAACATGCAACGATGCCGAGTGTCTGAGTGCCAATAGATCCTGTGGATCCGATAATTGCCAGCCGTTTATGCATCAGCCATCCTCCCGTCAGAAGTATATGTATTGTGCCGGGTCAAGGGGTACTCCGTTATGCCACAACTCAAAATGGAGGTGAGGACCGGAGGTGTACAGCTCACCGGAATCGCCTACAATGGAGATGGCCTCCCCGGCCCATACCCTGTCACCCATCTCCTTCAAAAGTCTTGCGTTGTGCTTGTATACAGACAGCAGGTTATTGGCATGCTGTATTGCTATCACAAAACCGGTCTCCATGGTCCATCCGGTCATTATCACGGTACCCTCCAGGGTAGATGAGACAACAGCCTTGGGCTGGGTAACAATATCAGTTGCATAATGGCGCGTGCGGGTATCAAAATTGCTTGAGATGATTCCTTTGACCGGCGGGAAAAAGTGAATATTGGCAAGGCTGGTGCCCTGCTCTGTTACTGTGCCTGCCATAGTGGAGGCCGCTGACAGGCTGTACTTCTCCTCCTCCTCCACCCTGGCCCTGAACAGGGAATCCTCTGCCGACCTCCTGAAGACAATGTTATCGTAGTCACGTGTGCTGTCACGCATGGCTACCGAGTTGATGGGCTGCTTGCCTGAGATGACGTCATTAAGGTCACGGAAATACTTATCCCTGATCTCAAGCTCATACTCAAGGGAGTCAAGCATTATGGCATTCATCAATATGTTACGGCGCATCTCCACGTCAGGGTAACCAGGGATAAATTCCCTCAGGTTGGTGAAGGCTATCAACGAGGTGTTAAGGGCAAGGATAAGCACCACCAGCAATGCCGCTGCCAGCAGGGCGTTGGCTCTGGTAAGGCGTATGCGCCACAGCTCCTCAAAGGTGGTATCATTGAAAACAGCGAACCGGAACCTGTCGTTCCACTTTTCCTTGCGTTTTTCTTTTTTTGCCATCTGATTATCTGACCGAAGGCACAAAGATAACAATGATGTTGGAAACTGCCATTTGAAAAGTCAGCACTCAGCAATCGGCAGTCTGCAGGACCAGTTGGCAGGACCAGTCAGCAGTACCTTTATTTTTACTGCCGACTGCCGACTGCCAAATGCCAAATGATCTACCATCCTATCCCGTAATCCTCTCCGTAATTGCTTGATCCTCCCCAGAAGGTTCCGTGTTCACGGTCAAAAGCTATTGCATTGACCGGTCCTGAGGTTCTCTCCTGAAATGAGAGCCTGTAACCCATGCTGCTCAGTTCTTTCCTGATCCAGGGTGGCATGCTGTTGTTGAGCACCAGTCTGCCCGGCGCCTTCTCATGATCACCGAAGCTGGAGTACATCTGCAATGTCTTGAATGAGGGTGCTTCGCAGGCTTCCTGTACTGTCATGCCGAACTCAACAAAATTGAGGAAGAACTGCAGCAACAGCTGGTCCTGTTCATCCCCTCCCTGTTTGGCAAAGGCGAGGAAAGGCTTTCCATCCTTCATTGCCAGTGTGGGAGTGAGTGTCACACGTGGTCTCTTGCCAGGCTCCACCACGTTAAAGGGATTTTCCTTTTCATCAAGCACGAAGCTCTGCATGCGCTGGCTCATGCCTATGCCTGTGTCACCGGCGATGCATGCCGGCACCCACCCTCCGCTGGGGGTTACGGAGACAACCCATCCCTCCTCGTCAGCCGCCTCAATGGATGTTGTTCCTGATGTAAAAGTGTCCATGAACCTCTCAAATTGTTCGGGGTCATCGGACGGGAGGATGGTCCCTGCACCTGCCTGCCATGCATCGAGCAGGGTGGCAAACGGATTGACTTTCCCCTCGAAGGGATACGGATCTCCAGGTCTGACAGCCGGGTCGTTATTTTCAGCATTGATAAGTTTACTGCGCTCACGTGCATACTCCTTCGAGAGAAGCCCCTGCATCGGCTCTTCAGGCGGAAAGGCCGGATCACCATAGTAGAAATCGCGGTCAGCAAATGCAAGGTTCATTGCCTGGTAGAGTGTATGGATATACCTTGTTGAGTTGTACCCCATCTCCTTAAGGTTGAAGTTCTCCAGGATATTAAGCGTCTGCAACATCACCGGACCCTGGGTCCACTGCTGGAGCTTGTACACTTCAATGCCGCGGTATTCTGTCATCAACGGTTCCTCAATCTTCACTTCCCAGTTTGCCATATCCTCCGTGGTTATCAGTCCTCCCTGCTCCTGGCATCCACGTGCGAACTCGGTGGCTATGTCGCCCCTGTAGAACCGGTCATAGGCAGCATAGATGGCCTCCTTGCGCGACTTGCGTTTTTTCAGGGCCTGCTGCTCGGTCTCAACCAGCTTTGTGAGTGTTGCCAGTAGATCGGTCTGGACGAATATCTCCCCGGCAGCAGGAGCTTCCCGCTCTTCGCCCGGATGGGGAAGGAAGACCTTTGCCGAGTAAGGCCACTGCTTTATCCATCTCTTGTTCCTTTCTATAGAGTTTGCTGTCTGTGCTTCTATGGGGTAACCGGCAGCCATCTCCATTGCCGGGGCCAACACCTCCCTGAGGCTCATGGTGCCGTACTCGGCAAGCATGACCATCAATCCTCCGGGAGTGCCGGGAGTGACTGCTGCCAGTGGCCCGTATTGGGGCGGGTACCTGTATCCCTTCGACTTAAATAATTCTGCCGTGGCGCCCGTGGGGGCCACTCCCAGCGCATTGATTGCCAAGACCTTGCCTGTGTGTGGATTATATATCAGGGCCTGGGTCTCACCGCCCCAGCTAAGAACATCCCACATGGTGCAGGTGGCAGCAAGCATGGCACAGGTGGCATCAACGGCATTACCACCCCGGTCAAAGATCATGGCCCCTGCTGTGGCAGCAAGCGGCTTGCCCGTGATGGCCATCCAGTGCTTACCATGCAACGGGGGCTTCTGGGTGGTTACGGGAAATGTGTTGAACGACTGAGATTGTAACATGATAAAAACGCTTAACAGACAAACAGATAAAATGGTCCTTTTCATAACTGTACGGTTTAAAATGATTACAGGATCTTATCCTGCTTTCAACCGCAATTTCGGAAATAATTGAACTGAACCAACAACAAAATGTGCAAATAGTGGCTGGCGGATCAGGGAAATGCTACTCGTGACTGAAAATCACCGGATTCATGAAAATCATAAAAAAAATCACCGAGAAGGCAAGCTCATTCAACTCACTGCCCTTTGCCATACTGATGACTGCTATCATTACAGTTGAGACTCCCATAATGATTATATGACGCAGTGAAGGCAGCGGCAGTCCGAATTTTGTGACCAGGTTGCGGATAAATCCCTCTTTCCTGACAAGCAGCGGAATAACAATAAAATAAAAGAGCAATGCAATAATCACCAGCCTCGAGAAGATGATAATATTGAGGTTCTTTCCTGCAACAACCAGGTTATGTATATTGATCTCCTCCTGTTTGTTGTGTTTCAGGAAGAACTCACCGCTGTCGATGTTTAAAATGCGCTGGCCCCAGCTGATCTCATCGCCGGCGGCAAAAAAGAAGAGGAAAGCGAGGACCGACCAGGTCAGTATGGGCAGATGTCTCTTGCCCCGGCAACATGTGACGGCCCTACAGAGGGCAACCAGGCTGCCTGCAAAAAGAAAAAATGCAGTGGCATACTCCACGGGACCGTCCTCACGGACGTAATGCCTGAATGCTTCAGGTCCTTCGAGATATCTGACGCCTATGCCGTAAAGCACAGCAATAAAAAGCGCTGATGACAACGCAATCTCAATAACGGATAATACTTTCCCCCTGTCCATAAGTCTGAAAAAAAAACTCCACTTTGTACTGCAATACGCAAATATAATCAATATTTGCACGCTGTAAGAGCCCGTAATTATCAGCTGTTCCTGCCGGCCCGGGAGTGGTTCTAATGGATGATTGTTAAACAAAGTGACTCTTTTCATGTTAAGATAACTTTGAAGATGAAAAATGTTGCACATGAATGAATTTGATATAAAGGCGAAGGAATGGGATTCCAGTTCAATGCACCGTGAACGTGCAAAGGTGGTGGCAGATGAGATTATCAGGCGGTTACCTCTAACAAAGGATATTAAAGCGCTGGAATATGGCGCCGGAACGGGATTGCTGAGCTTCAACCTCAGGGAAAACCTGGGCGAAATCACCATGATCGACAGCTCGGAGGGAATGGTGAATGTGCTGAACGACAAGATCAGGCATTCAGGATCAGACAACATGAAAGCAGCAATGGTAAACCTCGAAAATGAAGATTACACTGTTGAGAGGTTCGATCTGATATATACGCTGATGGTTTTGCATCATGTCAATAATATTGACCGTGTGCTTGACCGGTTCAGCAACATGCTTGTGCCGGGCGGATACCTTGCCATTGCCGATCTTCATAGTGAGGACGGTTCATTCCACGGGGAAGGTTTTTCAGGTCACAGGGGATTTGATACCGGCAGGTTGGCAGCCAGATTACTGAAGTATGGATTCACGGATGTTGATCACTCCGACGTGTACCTTATTGACAAGATAACGGCCGATAGCACCAGGAAACAGTTTCAGGTCTTCCTGATGACTGCTGTCAGGAAATAATACTACATGAAAATAATTCTCGAAATAAATCAAATAATAGAATACAAATGGCCAGCATGGAAGTAACCCTTGACGGCGGCAAGGTAATAACCGCCCATATTAACGGAAAAAGTATCAAAACGGACCAATCAGTAAAACATGGTGGCGGTGGTATCGCGCCCGAGCCTTTTGAGCTCTTCCTTGCATCAATAGGAACATGCGCTGGTATATATGTCAAATCATTTTGTGACCAGCGGAACATACCGGTTGAAGGCATCAAAATCATCCAGTCAATGGAATTTGATACTGAAAAGAGGGTCCCCTCACTCTTTAAACTGGACATACAGCTCCCGGCAGATTTTCCCGAAAAATACCGCGCAGCGGTGGTAAATGCCGCCGAACTGTGCCTGGTCAAGAAGACTATTAACAATGGCCCTGAATTCCAGGTATTTACTTCAGTTATAAATTCCAATGACTAAGTCAGTAAAATATCTGTTTTTTCATGCAGGCGTTAATTGTAACTTTACGCAGATGATTGACAAAAAATGAAGAATTTGAATTACAGGCAGATAAATCCTGCAGAAATAAAAGACAACCTCATCAGGCTTATCGCATCTGACTGGATGCTGGTTACTGCCGGAACCAGGGAGAAATTCAACACTATGACCGCTAACTGGGGAGGGATGGGCTACCTGTGGAACAAAAACGTGGCATTTGTTTTTGTCCGCCCGGAACGTTATACCTATGGTTTCATTGAAAGCACGGAAGGTTTTACACTGACCTTCTTCGATGAAAATTACCGTGATGCACTCAACCTGTGCGGCACAAAGAGCGGAAGGGATTGTGACAAGATGGCGGAAGCAGGATTGACTCCATTATTTACCGGTTCAGGCCTGCCTGCATTTGCCGAAGCAAGGATAGTGGTGGAGTGCCGGAAACTATACTCCGCCCAGCTCACAAGGGAAGCATTCCTTGACGACGGGCCGCTGAAAACCCATTACAACACAAAAGACGGTCTTCACCGGTTGTATATAGCTGAGATTGAAAGGGTATGGTTAAGAAAATCCGAATCCTGATATGAAAATAGTTTTTTGACTCATTTCATCATTCGGCCTTCAGATGAAGGCGGGTATCCGGATCATTGTGCCCGGTGGTTTGAGATTCCCTGGCAGGGACAGTCAGTCGGATGAAGGAGTGTACCGGTGACACAGTATTCCTATGACAGGTACGGAGCGGTGACCGAAGTGATAAGCATGGACAAGGGCAGGAACATTATCAATAATCCTTCAGCCGGAAGTCCGGTTCCTCACGCACAATGAATTCATCCATCCGGATGACTGATAGCCGGATGATCTTTATCTCAGTGGCTCCGGACTGTTTGCCATGTTCACAACGGTCATAAAGAGAAGCTGTGCCAGATCTTCCATTATCTCAGGCTTGATTATATCAATGTTGTCCAGGGGTATATGGTAGTAATTGGCTGAACCGTACGTTGAAAAACTCAGGGAAGGCACTCCCGCAGTAAGAAACCTGGCAGCATCAAGACGGGGCCTCCCGAGATTGGAGAAATAGTATGTTGACAGAGGCCTGTGGATGTACTTGTTATTGGCATCCTCCACAAATGACCACAGCTTAGGGTAGTTGGTGCCTGCCGCTGCCCTGATTGAATGGCCTGTACCCACCCCGTCCATATTGAGCAGGACACTTTTTCCCAGTGGCACAACTGGCCGCCTGATATACTCATATGCGCCCATAATAGCCTGCTCCTCAGCGCCAAAGGAAAGAAACATCACAGATCTCTTAAGGGGTATCCTGTTTGTGGCCAGGGCTTTGGCAACGCCCATCATTACCGCCACGGCAGATGCATTATCGTTGGCACCAGGGATCATCTCATAACATAACCCGAGATGGTCAAGATGGGCGCCTATTATTATGGTTTCATCCTTCAGCACCGGATCGGTCCCCTGTAGCATTCCTATGATATTGCTTCCCTTACCCTCAGGGAAATGCTTCGTGCTCATCTTTACGGTTACAACCTTCTTTGTGTTGAATGAGTTGGGCCTGAGTGTAGAGTCGATCTGCCTGACCAGATCCCTGTGGTTGTATCCTGTGCCGGCAAAGATGTCCCTTACAACAGTGTCACCTACGTGGACGTAA
Organism: Bacteroidales bacterium; assembly: GCA_012514255.1. The sequence goes on from JAAZAP010000306.1 coordinate 16,236, forward strand.
ACAAAATTCTCATAATAATCATTGTTCGGATTGCCTATCGGACCGTAGTTGTATATCATCCCTGTTGCTCCGTGCTTCACTGCGTTGGCCAGTTTATGCTGGTGGAACGAATATTCATACCAGGGTGTAAATTTCTCTGCTCCGGCAAATGGATTGACGGGAGACTCACGTTCGATCAGCACGATTTTGCCTTTCACATCAAGGCCCCTGTAGTCGTCATAGTTGAGCTCAGGTGCTGTTATTCCGTATCCTGCATAGACCACCTCACCTGTCACCTCGCCGTTCCCGGAAGTGGAGCCCGGCATGTATTCGGTCATGTAACGGTAGTGCTTCAGAAGAAGACCATCCTTCTTCAGCGGTATATGAAGTGTCAATCCGCAATCGGGGTAGATCAATGTATACGGAATTTTAAACCATTGAAACCACCCTCCGTCATCGCCTGCGGGCGAGATACCCCAGCTCTCAAACTCACCCGCAAGCCAGTCAGCACACTCCTGGTACTCCTCTGTGCCAGTCAGCCTGCCCTGGTACTTTTCATCGCACTGTATCCTTACATACTCAAGCAGGTCGTGGCTTGAGATCGAGTGCATTGCCTTCAGAATAGTCTCCTCGCTGATATCCTGTGCCCACAAAGGAAATATCAGTAGTGACAGTGCCAGAATAACAAGGAATCTTCTCATATGATCAGTCTTTTAAAGGTTGGACAGAATTAATCCGGGAACATCAATTCCCGGCGCCGAAGAGGGGATGCCTTTCGGCTGCCATCATAACTATTCTTTTTACCATCCGGCTGTAGGAATAATCATTCATCTCTGCTGCCATTGCAAAGCTGGTATCAAAGCTGATATCATTGTTGGGATTAACATCGAGCAGGTAGAATTTATCGTCGCGCAGCCTGAGGTCAAACCTGGCATAGTCAAAGCAGCCAAAACCCTGCCATGCAGCCAGAACCTTTTCCTCAAGCCTTTTATAAAGCTGCTCATCCAGGGGAGCGGGAATGAGCGTTTCAATCTTCTCATAATGCTCTGAACCGGGCATGAACTTTGAATCATAGGTGCAAAGCCTCTCTCCCGGCTCGGTGAACGCGGAGAAGTCCATCTCAGCCACCGGCAGTATCTCCGGCGGACCGTTGTTCCATACCGAGACATGGAACTCACGACCATCAATAAAGTCTTCCACCATGGCCGGCTGATTCAGCTCATTGTTCACCAGCAGGATCTGCTCCCTGAGCGAATCGGTATCAAATACAACTGATTTATCAGTAATTGTCAGGCTGCAGTGCTCCCTGGAGGGTTTCACAATGGCAGGAAAGAGAGTCCATGTGTCAGCCTCCTCCGGTGTGAGCACAGCTCCGTCAGGTACACGTATGCCAAGATTTACCAGCCGCTCCTTTGTCTTCTGCTTGTCATAACTCAGGTCTATCACCTCAGGACCATTACCCGTGAAGGTGAATCCCCTGCATGAGAGAATTTCGGTCACTTTTTTTTCACTGTACGGGATGCCAGGGAGGGCCTCACACAGATTGAAGATGATCGTCTCTTCGGGAGAATGCCCTTCAAGTATACGGTCAAGATGGGGATCACTCAATTCTTCGAGGTATGTCTCAAGCCCCTCATCTGCCAGCGCCTCAGCCAAAATCCTGTTGGAGTTCCGGGTGTCATGTATTTCAGACGTGTCCCAGGTATGATCAATGTTATATATTACAAGAACCTTCAAAAAAAATGCTTTGCCACGAAACTAAAATAAATTTTGAAGAATGTCTGAAATCAGAAATAATTTGTTCCGAAAAATCGTCATTTTTTCGCATCTTTTTTGTACCCGGCAAAAATTGAATTCTCTCCCCTTATACATCCTTCCGGCATGTATTTTTACGGCAGTCTGTAGTTTTGAATTTTAAAATTGTACTTTTAAGATGTGACTCGAGGAGAGGCCTCCTGAATGTGGTTGTTATTACCGGGCAGATCATTTTCAAATTGTAGATTAAAAAGAGTTACTGTCGGATGCCCGGAATCTGGATAGAAAGATCAGGAGGCCTGGCAGAAGGGGTGAATATTTGTTTTTCTGAAGAAGACACAGATAATGATTGAATTTTCAGAGGTACAAAGCAGTTATTTCATCTTGCCGGTTTTAGGATTTGTTGTTGGCGTGTTCGGAACGATGTTTGGCGGCGGCGGCGGCCTGCTCTTTATCCCGCTGCTCACATTGTGGCTGGGCGTCCCGGCCAAAACTGCAGTACTTACTTCGCTTGTTGCAACATTGCCGATTGCCCTTGTTGGTTCAATAGGACACTACCGAAAGAACAACATCGATCTCAAAGTAGCTGCCATACTCATCTCAGGCGGAATAATAGGCGTGATTGCCGGAGCCAGGATTATCACCTGGATAACCGAAAGACAGTTAAAAGCAGCCTTTGGCATCTATTCGATATTGATAGGATTGAGTATTGCAATAAAAAAAATCCGAAAACCAGCAGGAGCTGAAGAGAGTGGGAGAACGGATGAGAGTTCGGGCTATAAGGGGATAGTCAGAGGTTCTTTCTATGGGCTGGTTGCAGGTTTGATCACCGGCACATTCGGGACCAGCGGAACAATGCCTATCATGGCAGGATTATTTTCACTTCGCAACTCGCTAAGAATAATCATAGGCACCTCGCTGGCTGTTATGCTTTTCAATACAGCCTTTGCCGCTGCGGCCCACTTTTACATTGGTGTGGTTGACCTCACTCTTGTATCCTTTCTCACTGCCGGTTCGGTATTGGGCGCGCTGGCAGGACCCGGGATCCTGACTGCACTGAAGCCGGAGAGAGCTGAAAATTCGGCAGCATACATCTATGGTGCTGTTATGGTTGTCATCGGGATACTGATGATACTGGGAAGTAATCACACAGGAACTGATCTATGATACGGACAATTTATATTATAATTCTCATCTACTTTGTCCTGGGAGGTATTGGTTTCTACCTGATCAACAGGAACAGGGAACCTGCAGTTGCACGAAAGAGCTATATCAAATTCATCGTTTATTTCTTCATAATCAACATCCTGTTCTTTAGTATTGTAATCCGTCCGCGCCTCTTCCATTACCTGGCCATCCTGATATCCCTTGCAGGAGGCATTGAACTGATAAACCTGTTTTACCGGTCCGGCCTGAAACATGTCACCTTCTTCTTTCTCTCGGTACTGACCTATGCGGTTTTCTGCGCCGGATTCCTGAAATTCGGACTTCTGCCATACAAACTCATTCTGTTCACCTTCCTGATCCTTTCAATATTTGACAGTTTCAGCCAGATAACCGGTCAGCTTTGGGGGCGGAAAAAAATAATGCCTAAAATAAGTCCGGGAAAAACCCTGGGAGGAATTATCGGGGGGACAATTATTTCCATAGTAAGTGCATTTTTATTAAAAGGATTGTTTACGGGATCAGTTTCAGAACTGATAATTTTTTCCGCAGGCACCCTGTTGTTTGCATTCACCGGAGATTTGCTCTCCTCACTCTATAAAAGAAAATACGAAGTGAAGGATTTCAATAACCTGATCCCCGGACACGGAGGTTTTCTTGACAGATTTGACAGCCTGATATCAGGAGGCGCCTGGGTGGCACTATGCTCTTACTTATTTCTGATATAAATGGAACCACGGATGGGAAATATCATTGTTTTATCATTCATCTACCTGACAGGAATAAGCCTGTTGCTTGTTGCCAATGAACTATTCTACCGGAGACTCAATCCTCCCGGAGAGATAACGCGCAAGCTGGCCCATTTCTCATCTTTGCTGGCTACAATGCCATTCCCATACATATTCCCGTCACACTGGTATGTACTGGTGCTTGCCGTGTTATTTGCCGCAGTATTGTTCACCACCAGAAGGGGCAAACTTTTGAAGTCAATTCATGATATAGACAGGAGATCCATGGGCAGCTACCTGTTGCCTATTTCCGTTTACATTACCTTCCTGGGAGCTGATCTGCTGGATAACAAAATCCTGTATATACTTCCTATCCTGATTCTTGCCGTATGTGATCCGCTGGCGGCTATCCTTGGTATAAATATTAAGACTTTCAACCATAAGATCAGCATCTTTGGATTGAAGCTGAACAAAACATGGCTTGGAACGTCTGCATTCCTGAGTTCCAGCTTCATAATAAGCCTGATAGCACTGTTCTATTTCAGGGGAGTATTTGATCTCAAAACATTCTGGCTGGCCCTCCTTGTTGCCGTGGTTACAATGCTGGCCGAACTGGTCAGCTGGAGGGGGTCTGACAATCTCAGCATCCCCCTCAGCGCCCTGCTTGTACTTTATTTATTCCTTTGATGCCAGCAGTTATGTCTTTCGAAATCGTAAAACAATCAATAAATGAAACAGATTATCGTCAGGGGTGAAAACATCGTAAACGTTCCGAATTTTATCAGTCTTTACCGTTTACTGGTCTTCCCGGTAATCCTCTACATGGCTCTTACCGGTCGCGAAAACTGGTTTGTGATACTGTTGTGCATCAGCCTGGTGAGTGATATCCTGGATGGAAACATAGCCCGTATCTTTAAGCTACAGACCCATTTCGGCGCTGCCCTTGACAACCTCGCGGATATATGCACCATCGCGATGGCTCTTCTTGGCATGTTCATCTTCAAGTGGACCGAGATAAGCCCGCATGCGTGGATTCTATACATCTTCCTGGCAATCTTCATTTTAAGCTACATAATAGCTTTTATCCGGTTCAGAAAAATACCCGGACTGCACCTATATTCGGCTGTATCAGCCGGTTATGCCCAGG
>JAAZAP010000307.1 GCA_012514255.1 Bacteroidales bacterium
AAGGAAGCTGACCGTATCCCTGTTATCTGCATAATCCCATAATTCGGGCTGTTGCGTTGTACCAAACGGGAGGTGGCCGTGTCCGGCTATGCACTGCAGCATCTCTCCCGCTAATCCGTGTGCCTCAGATGGTGCTTCCCCGGAGGAGTAGTACTCATAATGCACAACAGCCATGGGAGGGGTCAGGGAAGGAGACTCCTTCAGTATAACGAATCCGCCGTCAATAAAGCTTTCCCTGTTTACTGTCAACACCGCCTTGTTGTGGTCATAGTTCACGGCGTATTTATAATGTGACCGGAGCGTCTCAAACTTTTCCCAGTGGTGGAGCAGTCCTGCCGTGTCATATCCCTCCGGGAGCCATAGTTTCGAAACATTCCGGCAACCGAGGCCGAAATAGGCAAAGATGTCATCACCAAGGCGGCTCAGTTCTTGCTTTGTCTCGGTACCGTCAAGCACTGCTATGCTGTTACGGTTATGACGGATGATGGATGGTATGTTCCTGAAGTAATACTCAAAATACCTTGATGTGTTGTTGCTGCCTGTGGCTATAACCCTGGTGAATCCATCCAGCCTGTCTGCAGTCAGTTCAATCAGGCGTTCATACGCGGGGTCAATGGCGATGAGTGTATCCGCCACAGCCCTTATCAGGTGTTCATCTCTGGAGCTCATCCTGGCCTGCAGCCTGTTGCCGGTTATCAGGACGCAGAGCATGTCATGGAACCCTACCATGGGTATATTGCCGGCCATTACCACACCTATGGTTTCAGGCTCTTTTTTCTCCTGCAGTGACGGATATGCCGAGAGCCAGCGTGTCAATTTTTCGCCAGTCAGGATATTGCCGGCTGCTCCGATGGCCCTCCTGACATTCTCCGGCGTGAACCATGGATTGGAGAGATAAAGGGTCTCTGTCAGAGATGTGAATCGCCCTGCCAGGCCACTGTTGCTTCCAGCTGCACTCTCACGCATTATGGTTCCCAGGGCTGCAAAAGCCTGGATACCTCTCTCCGGAGACAGTTGTGCCGTTCTCATAGCGGCAAAGGTATATAATGACAGGGAGAATATTTCCAGGTTAGGGTAGCTATTTCTATTGCCGGGGAAATAGGTCTGACAGCAACAATTTTTGGGTCACATTACCATTAATTAAGAAAATCCGTATCTTAGTTCCTTATTACAGTCCGCAGGAAGTACCGTGAAAGGGTTAACGTTATTTTGGGAAAATGTCAGGGTTGCATTCAAGGCAATCAGGTCAAACAGGGTAAGAGCAGCGCTGACCATGGCTATTATTGCATTTGGCATTATGGCCCTGGTTGGTATCCTGACGGCTATTGACGGCCTTAAGAACACCCTCACCGAGCAGTTCACCATGATGGGAGCTAACTCATTCTCCATTACTTCCAGGTCTATGAGGGTTACCGTGGGCACCCAGCATCACCGGACCAGAAATCACTCTCACATCACTTACCGTGAGGCCATGGAGTTCAAGGAGAAGTTCGCTGAGCCGGCATGGGTATCGGTATCATTCAATGCTACCGGACTGGCAGAATTCAGGTATGGTAACAAGAAGACAAATCCCAACATTTCCGTGCTGGGCTCAGATGAAAACTACCTGCCCATCGCCGGCCAGGAATTGGAGTCGGGACGAAACTTCTCCCCTGAAGACCTCCTGGGAAGCCGGCATGTTGTGATTATCGGCCAGGATATTGTTCGTTTCCTCTTCCCGGGCATTGACCCACTGGGGCAGGAGATAAGCCTGCCCGGCCTGAAGCTTACCGTAATAGGAGTTATCAAAAGCACCGGCGCAAGCATGATGGGCGGAGACCAGATGACGATCATCCCGATCACCACCGCAAGGCAATATTTTTCCAGGCCGAATATCACATATAGTATAGGAGTGATGCCCCAGAAATCGGTGAGTCTTGACATGATGACCAGTGAAGCAGAGGGTATCTTCCGCATTATCCGTAATCTGCACCCGCGTGATGAGTCAGATTTTAACGTCCAGAAGAGTGACACCATTATTGAAATACTGATGGAAAATATCAGCTATGTGACCCTTGCAGCAACCATCATAGGTCTTATCACCCTTTTTGGTGCAGCGGTAGGGCTCATGAACATCATGCTGGTATCAGTTACCGAGCGGACAAGGGAGATAGGCGTGCGGAAAGCCCTTGGGGCAAGGAAGTCGGTCATACGGCAGCAGTTCCTGTATGAATCTGTCATTATAGGACAGATGGGGGGTCTTCTCGGTATACTGGCCGGGATAGTCATGGGCAACCTTGTATCACTGGGCATGGGTTCCAGGTTCACAGTCCCTTGGATGTGGGTTATAGGGGGAGTGTTGGCCTGCTTTATTGTGGGCATAGCATCGGGCTATTTCCCGGCCGTGAAGGCATCATCAGTTGATCCCATCGAGGCACTGCGATATGAATGATTTATCTCCGGACAGATACGTCTGACTGAAACCATGAAGGAGGAAAGACAATGAGCATGGATATTCTACAGCCAGGATCAAGCAACATTCCACGCATTACCTATGATCAGGATGAGGATGTGCTGAGCATCACCGGCCGCTCAATTGCCGAGAGGCCGGAGATAATCTATACCCCCCTCGAGGAGTGGATCAAAGCTCACCTGAACAGGTATACCCAGTTAAGGGTGGTGATATTCCTTGAGTATATCAACAGCGGCTCGTCAAAGGCATTGCGTGACGTGCTGAGGATGATCAGCGAATACAGGCCCCCAAGGTACCGGATACGAATCACCTGGCTCTATGAGGAGGATGATGAGGCAATGCACGAACTGGGTGAGCATTATCGTGATGCCGCCGGTGTCAACATGGATGTGCAGATGGTTCTGTGATGCGGCCGGGTGGTGTGCCACCGGATATCAATCATGTATATATATGCGTAGCGGGAGGTTTCAAACCTCCCGCTACATCTATATATTACAATTCCTGCAGAGATGCAGAACGGTTATCATCAGAGAAGTTTCCCCATCATCTCAATAAGGTCGACACACCTTGCTGAATAACCCCATTCATTGTCATACCATGCCAGGACCTTGACCATTGTGCCGTTGACCATAGTGCTCTGTGCATCGAAGATTGAAGATGCAGGATTATGGATCACATCAACAGACACGATCTCGTCTTCAGTATATTCAAGGATACCTTTCATCGGACCTTCAGATGCCTTCTTGATTGCTGCATTGATCTCCTCCTTCGTGGCTGCCTTCTTCAGTACCGCAACCAGGTCAACAAGTGAGCCCGTGGGGGTAGGGACCCTGACAGAAATACCGTCAAGTTTACCTTTCAGTTCAGGAATTACTTTGCCGACGGATTTTGCAGCACCGGTAGTGGTGGGTATCTGGGAGAGAGCAGCCGATCTGGCCCTGCGCAGGTCACTGTGCGGAAGATCGAGTATACGCTGGTCATTGGTATATGAGTGTATGGTAGTCATAAAGCCTATCTCTATACCGAAGTTGTCATTCAGCACCTTTGCCACAGGGGCAAGACAGTTGGTTGTGCATGATGCATTTGAGACACATGCATGCTCGGGCTTGAGCTCATCGTCATTAACGCCGACAACAATCATCGCATCAATGGCATCCTTTGAGGGTACGCTAAGAATGACCTTTTTGGCTCCGTTTTTCAAGTGATCGCCGTATCCTCCCCTGGGACTCTCCTTTGACCTGAAGACGCCCGTTGACTCTATCACTATATCAGGTGTCGACTCCCATGGAATTGCTGCAGGGTTTTTTTCTGCCGTCACCTTTATCTTGTCACCATTCACAATTATATTCTGCTCATCATAGGTGACTCCCGGGTACTGACCCTGGGTGGAGTCATACTTGAGCAGATGTGCAAGTGTCTTTGTGTCTGTAAGGTCATTGATTCCTACTATTTCAATATTGGGCCTTTCAAATGCCAGTTTGAAAACATTGCGGCCTATCCTGCCGAAACCGTTGATTGCTACTTTAATCTTTGCCATTGTAATTAAGTTAATATGGTTACTCAAATGAGTGACAAAAATATAAAATAAAAAGGAGAGGCCAAATATGAGTGATTATTATTCTACAGGTCTCCTCCGGATAAGGTCGAGGATGTTAGACTGGCTAAGCGGATCAAGTATCATTCCGATGCGGTAACTCACAAATATTGAGGGATAAAATTGTTTGTTATCCTCGCTGGCCATGATGGGAATTTTCTTTGTGAAGGCATGAAGTGACGCGCCTACCTCCAGGGCGTGAGTAATCCTGTCATTCCTGCTGTACTCAAAGTTGAAGCCGCCACGTCCGTAGAGGCCGGGGTAGAGCTTTATTTCGTCAAAACCCTTGAAGAAGGAGGCCTTGCTGAGGATCTGAAGTGGCTCGTGAATGCTGTTGTTGTCAAACTTCTGTTCCTCAATGGTGTAGTAATCATTGTTTAACCAAACAATGATCTTGTAGTAGATAGGCTTGGCGAAAAGAAGCGTTGCGCCGCCGCCGGCGAACCAGTTTATAGATACACCGCCAAGATCATGCTTGCCGAAGATCTCCTGCTGATAACCGGCCCCTCCGCCGATTGTCCATGTGGAGTTAAGCTTCCCGAAAACGAAGGAGCCTGCGTTCTGGAAATAGTAGTTTGAAAGCTTTATCTCCTTGGGATGCTTGAAGCCTTCAACACTTCCTTCAATAAACCAGCGGTGGCTGGGCTTGATCTGCCTGAGATCACGATAAATGGCAGACCAGCCGTCAGAATTGAGCGCAGCGCCAATGGAACGTTCATTGCGCCAGAACATCCTGTCCTCAGGATCAATATCTCCCTGTGCGGCCAGTGATCCGCAGAAAAAAACAAACAGTAAGACGTGCCAAAATCTCTTAATCATTTCTACAAGATGTTAAGACTGGCAGCGGGGAGAAGCGATGATCAGCCTGCCTGTTCCGTTGATACGCTATCAACACTGCTGTATGCCGGACATACTTCACGATTACATGAACTGAGCGCCAGCGCAGCAATGAAAGCCAGGACAGCGATGAGACCAACTTTTTTCATAATACCTGCCTTTAAGTCTGAGACAAAATTAATTATATTTTTAAAACAACATTTGTGCCATATTATTATTCAGCTTTTCACCTTTTTAAACCAACAGCCTGGATAATTGTTAAATGATAAAGATGAATACAATGAGATCCCGGGTAATTTTAACACTAATATTTACGATAGTACTGCTTTCAATGGAACAGAATATGAAATCACAGGAGAGACCTCAATTCAACGACCTTACAGCCGAAGAATCCAAGGTAATCATAAATAAGGCAACAGAATATCCCTTTACCGGACTCTATGAAAAGTCTGACGCTAAAGGGACCTATCTCTGCAAACAGTGCGGCAGTGCTCTTTATCATTCAGAGGCCAAGTTTGATGCCTCCTGCGGCTGGCCAAGCTTCGATGATGAGATTGATGGTGCAGTGAAACGGATCAGGGATGCTGATGGCATGCGTACGGAGATCGTCTGTGCCTCATGCGGAGGACATCTGGGCCATGTATTTACCGGTGAGGGATTCACACCGAGAAATACTCGCCACTGCGTTAACTCTATCTCACTCGATTTCGTGCCGGAGGTGCTGCCTGCCGGTACTTACGGCACTGCCCTTTTCGCCGGTGGATGTTTCTGGGGAGTGGAATACTTCCTGCAGAAGGAACCGGGAGTGTTGGCAGTGGTTTCTGGTTATACGGGCGGACACATAAAAAATCCTTCATACAGGGAGGTATGCACGGGCAGGACCGGACACGCTGAGACTGTCAGGGTTACATATGATACGGGAAAAACATCGTACGAAAAATTGCTGAAACTCTTTCTTGAAATACATGATCCCACACAGGTTGACAGGCAGGGACCGGACATAGGCGACCAGTACCGCTCGGAGATCTTTTACAAGAATGATGATCAGCGCAAAATCGCTGAAAAATATCTCTCGTTGCTGCGCGACAGGGGAATGAAGGTTGCCACGCAGGTTACCAAAGCGTCAGAGTTCTACCCTGCGGAAGAGTATCACCAGGATTACTATTTCCGCAACGGGAAAGTTCCATACTGCCATGCATATACAAAAAGGTTTTAGGCATGGCAACAGCCCGAAGTTCTTGCGGCCTTGCGGTCAGAATTAAATAAAACTCACTAAATCGAAAATCGCCAATCGCCAATCCTAAAGTCTTGGCACCCGGCCCGGTGTCCAGGGCGCCTTTATCTCATCCAGCTTTGCATTGAGTGCGTTAATGGCTTCTCCTGCCTTCTGTATCCTCTCCAGCAGCGCCGGGAATTCCTTCCTGAGGATCTGGAACTGCTGGTCGGCAATGCCGGATATATCACCCGTGTTGCCATAGAGTGATCTTGACATTGTTGAGAGCCTTGCCGAAAGTGATACCGGTGATGGCGGGGTTTCCTCGGTGCTGGCCCCTACTGAGATGCCTCTGATGAGATAGGTTATCTCAGCCATCTCTTCATTCAGTGCTGCAGCTTCCTTCATGAGTGCTGCAGGCGCATCAGGAACCTGGTGTATGGTCTGCATTATGGTGTTCACCTTGTCGTCAAGCTCGGAGGCGTAAGAAATGGCACCGTAAGCTGTCCTGGCAAAGTCAGAGACCTTTTTTATCCATTTCTCTTTGGCAGCGGCATCGGTGACAGGCATTGTCACAATATCGAGCGGCTTGCAGACGAATGGCTCGGGTCCGGCCAGCCCGGTAACTTCGCCTTTGGCATACATAGCCATGGAGACAAAATATTTTCCGGGCATAACTGAAATTCCTCCGCCGCCCCAGCGGCCCCTGCCCTCACTGCCGGAAACAGGATTGAATTTTCCTGTTGACCTTACCGGCTGATACCCGGCAGTAGTGAAGTTCCAGCTGATGCGTCCCACCCCCTTCGAGGCGTTTTTGTACAGTTTGTTGATCACATTGCCAGCCTCGTCGGTGATTGTGAAGATGAGATAAGGTCTGATTTCACGTTCCTCCAGGCTGAGGTCCCTTGCGCTGGGCTGGGGAATGAACTCGCCCTTTTCGAAAAGTTTCTTCTCCTTTTCCTTTCTCATCTCAGCATCCGTCTTTGGAACAGTGTCAACATAATAGGTTATTGTTGCTCCGTAGGGCGGATTCTTTGCCATGTAGTACATTGAACCCTGGTTGTCAAACTCACTTGTTTGCACGAACATCTTTGCATCCCTTACAGGGAAGATATAACCGGGCTTGCCTGTGATCTCTTTCTTGTAGTTGCGAAGAGGAGTGTAGTCATCAATCACATAGAATCCCCTTCCAAAAGTGGCTATGACCAGGTCATTCTCACGCTCCTGTATGGCTATATCACGCACGGCGATGGTGGGCAGTCCCCTGTTGAACTCCGTCCAGCTGTTACCACCGTCAAACGATACAAAGAAGCTGAATTCAGTGCCCAGGAAGAGCAGTTCAGGATTGACATGATCCTGTTCAATTGTATGTACCGATCCGTTCTCCGGCAGGTTGGCGCTGATTGATCTCCATGTCCTGCCCCTGTCAGTGCTCTTGAGAACATACGGCTTGAAGTCGTCACGCTTGTGATTGTTGAAGGTGGCGTAAACAATGTCCGGATTGAACCTGTCGGCCAGGATGTCACTGACATAGGTGTATTCAGGGACGCCGGGATAGGTTTTGTTCATCCGCCAGTTGGCACCGCCATCCTCTGATACGGCTATCACGCCGTCATCGCTGCCGGTATACAGGAGGTCCTTTTGCACCTTCGATTCGGCAAGAGAGATGATGGTGCCCCACAGGGAGGTTGACCTGTGCTTCGCAATTGCGTCAGTTGGCCAGTATTTATCCATTATCCTAAAATTGTCCCTGTTCTCATTGCGTGTCAGGTCAGGAGATATGGTAGTCCAGTGGCTTCCCCTGTCCTCACTGCGGAAGAGGAAATTTGCGGCCATGTAGATACGGTTGTTATTGTGCGGGCTGATAAGTATGGGTGTGTCCCAGTTCCACCTGTAAGTCAGCTCATTCTCTCCGGGGAAGGGCTTGATGCTTATCCTCTGCCCGCTCTTGCGGTCATAGCGCGATGCATTGCCATACTGTGATTCCGTATATACGATGTTCGGATCCTCAGGGTCAATGGCTGCCCAGAACCCGTCACCGCCCTGTGTCACGAACCAGTCGTCATTGACAACACCATCACTGGTGCTTGCCGATGGTCCTCCCATGCTGTTGTTGTCCTGTGTTCCTCCATAGATGTAATAGAAGGGATACGAGTTGTCAACGGCAACCCTGTAGAACTGGGTGACGGGCAGGTTCGACTTGAAGATAAAGTTCTTCCCGTCGTCAAATGTTTCGTATATGCCGCCATCGCCACCGATGTACCAGTGGCAGGTGTTGGTGGGGTCGATCCACATGGCGTGGTCATCAACATGACGTCCGTTATTGCTTACTCTTGAGAAGGTACGGCCGCCGTCAACGGTCACCCGGGTATAGGTGTCGAGGCTGAAGACCCTGTCCGGGTCCACCGGGTCACAAATGATCTTGTTGTAATACTGGCCGCTGGCGTGGTATGAGTTCATCTTCTCCCATGAGGCGCCCCGGTTGACGGACCTGAAGAATCCTCCGGATTCGCCCTGTGCTTCCACTATCAGGTAAAGGATGTCTGGGTTGACCGGTGAGATGGCAATGCCCATTCCGCCTATGTCACCACCCGGCAGTCCTTTCATGATCTTAACAAATGAAATGCCGCCGTCAGTTGATTTATAGACGGCTGACTCCGGTCCGCCGCTGATCTTCATCCCCACGTGCCTCCGGCGCTGTTCGCTGGTGCAGTATATGATGTCAGGATCACGCGGGTCAAGCACCACGTTATTGACACCGGTATGCTCACTTATATTCAGGATCTTTTCCCATGTCTTTCCACCGTCAGCAGACTTATAGAGCCCGCGGTCACCGCCGGGACCCCAGACGGATCCTTCCGCTGCCACATAGATTACGTCGCTGTTGTGTGGATCGACGGCTATACCGCCAATCTGACGAGACTCCTTCAGGCCCATATTCTTCCAGCTGGCGCCTGCGTCGTCACTGCGGTAAACGCCGTCACCCCATCCGAGGGCACGCTGGTGGTTGTTCTCGCCGGTGCCTGCCCAGATGGTATTGTGGTTTGTTGGATCAATGACTATGCACCCTATGGCATAGGCCCCGTATTTGTCAAAAATAGGCTCCCAGGTGGTCCCGTTGTTGGTGCTCTTCCATATGTTGCCGGATGCAATGGCAGCATAGATCTCGGAATGGTTGGATGGATTGACTGCCAGATCGGCTATGCGGCCCGAGGCCCATGCCGGTCCAACGGACCTGAATGAGATGGCACTGAAAAATGACGATGAAACCGCCGGCTTGACCTCTGAGGCAGATGCCTTCTGGTCCCTGCTGCTTCCTTTTCTCTGTGCATACAGGCTGCATGTGCCTGCCAGTACTGTTACGATGATCAGTGTAAGGATTTTCTTCATAGGGAGGGTTTTTTATTGGGTTTTTACTTTACAGCTAAGTTAAGATAAGGGAAATTGTCAGCTTAATTTTTAACGTTATTTAATTATTTTGCTGCAGACTAAAATCGAGATCAATGAACAGCACCTATTTTTCCCGGAGAACTATCAGGAAATATGAGCCCAGAGAGATAGAGGAGGAACTTCTTGAACGGATCCTGATGGCAGGTACAAGAGCGTCTACAACAGGCAACATGCAGGTGTACAGTATTATAGTGACGCGTGACGGGGCAATGAAAGAGAGGCTTGCTCCGGCACACTTCAACCAGCCGATGGTGACAGAAGCGCCTGTGGTGCTCACATTCTGTGCCGACTTCAACAGGTTCAGCAGATGGTGCAGACAGCGTGATGCAGAACCGGGGTATGATAATTTCCTCTCATTCATGACGGCTGCCATTGACGCGCTGATAGCCGCACAGACAATATGCAATGCCGCCGAGGAGGAGGGACTGGGTATCTGTTATCTCGGTACGGCCACCTATAATGCTGACATGATTATTGAGGTGCTTGAGTTGCCGTCACTTGTGGTGCCGGTGGCCACGGTGACGATGGGCTGGCCGTCAGAGGTGCCTGATCAGACCGACAGGCTGCCGCTGGAGGCGGTAGTACACCGGGAAAGATATATTGATTTCACCCCGTCAGTGATAGATGATCTATACCGTGCCCGGGAGGCACGGGCCGACTCCCGGCAGTTCATCACGGAAAACGGGAAAGAGACACTGGCACAGGTCTTTACTGATGTGCGTTACAAAAAGACTGACAACGAGTTCTTCTCCAAAAAGTTCCTTGATGCTATCCGCCGGCAGGGTTTCACTGTCTGAACTCAAAACCCAGTTCTGCAGCAATGGCCCGCAGGTCTTCCACCACAGCCGGCACGAGACCTATTCCTGACGCCAGGTTATGCTTTTCTGCCTCCCTCTCGGGATCGCCGGGTATCAGTACGCGCTCCTCGCCCCTGGTGGGTTTCGCATTGCGAAAAGTCCTTATCCAATGATCCATTGCTTCCCTGAATTCCCTGGCCGGCCTGAAGGCATCAATCTTCATAGCGCCGAAAAAATGGCCTGTACCCATTCCCGGCTGGTTGACCGGGACGGGAAGGTATGCCACGCTTGGAGGCACGAAGGGACCGAAGTTGGCCCCGCTGAAAAGCGCACTGAAGATATCAACCACAGCTGACATGCAGTAACCCTTGTGGCTTCCGTGCAGCCGGTCGCCACCGAGGGTCACCATCCCGCCTCCCCGGCGCAGGATACCGGGGTCATCGGAAGGATTGCCCTTGGCGTCCTGCACATAGCCCGTGGGCACCTTCTCACCTTTTTTCTCGGATACTGCCAGCTTGCCACGGGCAATGGGAGTGGTGGCGAAGTCAGCCACGAAGGGAGGCTCATCCATTGCTGGTACAGCCACAGCCAGAGGATTGGTGCCAAGAAGCCGGCTCACCGAGAAGGTTGGCACCACCAGCGGGTTTGCGTTGGTGACAGTTATGCCTACCATCTCATGCTCCAGTGCCATCATGGCATAGTAGCCTGCTATGCCGAAGTGGTTTGAGTTGCGGGCTGCCACCCATCCCGTCCCGGTGGCTGACGCCTTCTCTATGGCCAGACGCATTGACCTGACGCCGGCAACCATCCCGAAACAGCTGTCGCCGTCAACAACAGCGGTGGACGGGGTCTCGTGAACAACCTTCACGTCAGGTGTGACATTGACACGTCCGCTCTTCCAGAGCTCATAGTATTCGCGCACTCTTATCATGCCGTGCGAGGCATGGTTACGCAGCTCCGCCTTTACAAGCACTGCGGCAACAGCGGCAGCATCATCGCGGCTGCATCCCACACGCATGAATATTTCGGTGGTGAATTCAAGAAGGAATTTGTGGTCGTATATCATGTTCTACAATTCTTGAAGGTCTACGACCTTCGGGATTTTTTATGGATTCTCTCCCCCACAATTCTTGATGTGCTACGGGCATATGTTGTCAAGACTACTGCCTGCTGGCTACCGCCTGACCCTGACCGGATAGGGAGGCCTCACCGGTTCAGCTGGCGGGTTCTTCTCCAGCTCCTGCAGTGCCACCTCAATAGCCTTCTCCAGTTGCGGATCCCTGCCTTCAATCACATCGGCAGGCCATTGTTCAACCTCTATATCAGGCGCTACTCCCACATTTTCAACCACAAAGCCGTCTTCAGTCCATATCGCCAGGTTGGGTGCCGTTACCATTCCGCCATCCATCAGCTCCGGGAAGCCCAGTGTTCCGACCAGGCCACCCCATGTGCGCTTGCCGACCAGGGTACCCAGGCCGAACTTGCGGAACATCCATGGCAGCATATCGCCACCTGATCCTGCCGTCTCATCAATGATCATCACCTTTGGTCCCTGGATGGAGGCGCTGGGTGTCTTAAGGTCACTGGTATAGCGCATGTTCCAGTACGACTGCAGGGGACGGCGCAGCAGGTCTATGTAATAGTCGGCTATCATGCCGCCGCCATTAAACCTCTCATCAACAATGATTGCCTTCCTGTTGGCCTGGGGGAAGAAATATCTCTTGAAGTATTCATGACCCTGACCGGATGTGTTGGGAACATATACGTATGCCACCTTTCCGTCAGTTGCTTCAGTGACCTTCTTCAGGTTACCCTCAACCCAGTCGCGGTTCCGCAGGCCTAACTCGTTACCTACAGGAACAACCTTTATCACCCTTGAACCGGTATATTCAGGATTTGGTCCCACGGTCAGCTCAATGATCTTTCCGTCTGTATTCTCCAGGAAACTGTATATATTCCTGTCAGCCGCAACATCCCTGCCGTCAATGGCAAGTATATATTCTCCTGTTTTCACGTTGAGACCCGGCTCTGTAAGAGGCGATCTCAGATCGGGATTCCAGTTAAGCCCGCCGTAGATCTTTTTCAGCCGGTACCTGTTATGTTCAACCGAGAAGTCAGCACCCAGCAGTCCTCCGCCTACTCTCGGCGCTGTGGTCAGCCTGTCACCTCCACCGACCCTGTGATGGCCTACTCCCAACTCGCTGCACATCCACTGTATCACCCTGTTCAGGTCACTGCGGCAGGTGAGGTGGGGGAGGAACTGTGAATACTTTTCCTTCATTGCCTTCCAGTCGGCTCCGTGCATCCCGGGGTCATAGAAATAATCGCGGTTCACTCTCCATGCTTCATCAAAGATCTGTGGCCATTCCTCCTTCGGATCAATCCTTACCGAGAGGGCTCCGGTGTTAAGCACTCCCTTGCCCGGCTCAGGTTTCCTGCCGGCGGAGGTTATTCCTATAGTCTGACCCTTAAGGTATAACATCTTCTTCCTGTCAGCCGAAACGATATAGATGTCAAGTTCCATCACTTCCTCATCCTTACGGTCCTTGACCTTATATATACGGAGAGTCGACTGCCCCCTTCCGGCAGGTCTGGTAATATAAAGTATCTCTCCTGTTCCGGCCACGCCCAGCCCGGCATAGTTGCCCGGTGAAACCGGCACACTGACTATCCTTTCCTGCAGTCCGTCCGTTTCAATCTTCAGCAGCTCACTCTTTTCTTCATCTGCCTGTTTGCCGGCAGCTTTTTTAGCGGAGCTCTTTGAGGAGCGTTTATCACCGGGTTTTTCATCCGTCTTCGTGGAATCGCCCTTTGCTTCCGTGCCCTTCTCCTCATCACTCTCCTTTGCGAAGGGTGACAGGATATCTTTCCTGAGGGTGACAAGATAGATTGAATTTGTCATGCGCATGTCGGCGCTGGAGAGGTCGAACCAGTTGATTACCGGGCCGGCGTCAGTGGATGCGAAGAAGTAAATATAATCACCTCCCTGATCAAAGACCGGTTCACTGGCGTCACTCAGTCCGTCAGTGACGGGGAACGACATCTGCTGGTCAACCGAGTAAAGGCGGACAACCCTGAAAAAGGTGTTCATCATCTTTGTGTAAACAATCCATTTCGAATCAGATGACCAGTCGCCGAACATCTCCCTGAAGGGGCCCGGGAAGTACATCTCGTCTGAATCAATCTTGCTGACAAGTGACGATTGGATGTCAAGCATCCAGAGGTTCCTTCCGTTATCTGTGAAGCAGATCTTCCTGCTGTCGGGTGACCATTTCGGGTAGGCATAGAAGCCCGTGCCCGGCAGGTCAAACACCTTCGGCTCCCCCTTCCCGTCCTGCTGTTTGATATAGAGCTGGTACTCCCCGGATTCGTCAGAGAAGTATGCTATTGTCTTTCCGTCAGGTGACCATGAGGGAAATTTTTCATGTGCACCGGGTGTCTGTGTGATGTTCCTGGGGTCACCCTTTTCGCCGGGAACAGTGATAATCTCACCCCTGTATCCGAAAACAGCGCGACTTCCTGTTGGAGAGATGCCTGCACTCCGCATGTAGTTGAACCCCTTCACATAGCGTGGACGAAGTTCAAGAAGGTCAGCGGCAATGCCTGCTTTGAGCCTTGTTGCTTCGCCGGCGGCGATATCATATGAATGAAGGTAACCGGCCTGTTCGAATACTATCCTGTTGTCTCTGCCTGCGGCATTCAATACCGGGAAGTCGGTAAAGGTGGTATGCTGCCTTATGTCACTTCCGCTGTCATTGCATGAGAAGAGGTTTATCTCGCCGTTCCTGTCGCTCAGGAACCATATCCTGTCACCTATCCACATAGGGTCAGTGTCATTGCATCCGCCCTGCGGCTGGGATACTTTAATGACTGACCGGTCTGCGAAATCGTACAGCCAGATTGTTGAAACCGTTCCTCCTCGGTAGTTCTTCCACTGGGCGTGAACCGGCGGAAGGGGTGTATAAGCCATCCTGCTGCCGTCGGGCGACCAGGAGGCATAATAGGCGTTGGGTATCTCCAGCTGTTCAGGGTAGCCACCTTCAATATCAACAGTATAGAGCTGTGTATACCTGCCCGTGAAGGTATTCCTCTGTGAGATGAACAGTACCTTCCTGCCGTCAGGGGTGAATCCCCTGGCTACATCGCTGCCCGGGTGCCAGGTGAGCCTGGCAGGGACGCCTCCCTCCACCGGGACTACGAACACGTCCGTGTTACCGTCATACTGTGCGCTGAAGGCTATCAGCTTCCCGTCAGGAGAGAAGTATGGTTCTCCTTCAATCCCTTCATCTACAGTGAGCCTTCTGGGAAAGGTGCCATCAGCATTCATTACCCACAGATCCTCCGCGTAAATGAATGCTATGTGAGAATTACTTGTTGCCGGTTGTGACAGCATCCTTGTGTCAGAGGTGTCTATACCGCTTAAACCAGCGGACGCGCCAAGCAGCATTGCTGCAATCATTCCTGCAATAAAAAACGTTCTTTTCATGGCTGTATGGGTTTTCTGATAGTGGTTGTTGCGTTAGCCTGTGCCACCGGGGTGATGACAACATCATTGATGCAGACGTGTGAGGGAAGGCTGGCACAGTAATGGATCACCTCAGCAATATCATCGCCGGTAAGTGGCTCCAGGCCACTGTATACTGATGATGCTCTTTCCTTGTTACCCTTGAACCGTACGACGGAAAACTCTGTCTCCACCAATCCCGGTGCAATGTTGGTTACCTTTATCCCATGCTTTACAAAATCGAGACGCATGCCCCGTGAGAGAGCATCAACGGCATGCTTCGTGGCACAATAGACCGCCCCGTTCTCATATACCTCCTTGCCTGCTATTGAAGCAATATTAATGATGTGACCCGTTCCCCTGCTCACCATCAGAGGGGCAATTGTACGGGTAACATAAAGGAGACCTTTAACGTTTGTGTCAACCATCCTGTCCCAGTCATCCGTCTCACCCTCGTCAAGATGGGAGAGACCTACGGCCAGCCCGGCGTTGTTAATGAGGATATCAACCTGATTCCAGTTGCCGGGAAGGGCTCCCAGGTTCTTTTCAACCGCTGACCGGTCCCTCACGTCAAAGCAAAGTGCCAGCACCTCAGTACCGTAGGTGTCAGTAAGATGAGATGCGAGTTCATCAAGCCTCTCCTTTCTCCTGCCCGTGATTATCAGTCTGTCAGATGATTGTGCAAATTTGACTGCTGCGGCTTCGCCAATACCTGAAGTCGCACCCGTAATAAGTACTGTTTTTTGCATTGTATATATTTTTCGGAGAGGTAAATGTAAAAAATAATAAGGGTATCTTTGCCGCCTGTCTTGAAAATGATGTATCAAACATACAGTAAAGACCTTTATATTTCAGGAAGTGATGCATCAGGATGAAAACAAATGAATAGTGTTCCGGGTTCAATGCAGGAGACAAAAGGGATAAACGGGCCTTCGGCGGATCAGGTGGAAAGGATGTTTGATTCAATATCGAAGCATTATGATCGCCTTAACCATCTGTTGTCACTGGGCACTGACAGGAGATGGAGAAGACGTGCGGTAAATATTATTGCGAAGAACGCAAGGCCCGGGACTATCCTCGATGTGGCCACCGGCACCGGTGACCTGGCCATTGAGGCGTTGAGACTCGGTGCCGAGAAGGTTACCGGCATTGACCTAAGTACCAGGATGCTGGAGGAGGGACGCCGGAAAATTGAAAAAAAAGGTTATAGTGAACGGATAGAGCTCTTCAGGGGCGATGCTGCCCGTACCGGATTTGCAGACAATGCTTTTGATGCCGTGATGTCAGCCTTCGGGGTCAGAAATTTTGAGAATACCCTCGCCGGGCTCACTGAGATGTGTCGCGTGATTAAGCCGGGAGGCATGATCATGGTACTCGAATTTTCCCGACCCGCATGGTTTCCGCTCAAACAGATATATGGACTCTATTTCCGGCGGATCCTTCCGCGAATAGGACGAAGAGTATCTGGTGATCCAGGCGCCTACACCTACCTTCCTGACTCGGTCATGTCCTTCCCTGACAATGAGAGTTTCCTGCATCTTCTCTCCGCGGCGGGATTCAGAAATGTGAAACAGAAAAGGCTTACAGGGGGGATCGCAAGCATCTATACCGGATTTAAAAGTGGCACAGATGTTGCACAATAAAGCCTAACTTTTTCGTTATACTAAACAGGACCCTGAAGAAGCGTGTATAAAAGAACTGCCATATTCATCATTATGCTTTTTATTCCTGTCTTTCTGGCTGCCCAGAGGGCGAAGCCAAAGAACGACTCGAATTATGATGACAGGCTCCTGCATTTCGGATTCAGCATGGGAGTCAATACCATGGATTTCATCGCGAAGATGAAGACGGACTCGGTTAAGGCTGAAGTTGTTGCTCTTAAACCGGGTATTAATATCCAGATCGTCACTGATTACAGGCCGTCAACATATCTTGATCTCAGGTTCCTGCCAGGGGTCTCGTTCGGACAGAGAACAATCAATTTCTACGAAAAAAATGGTGAAAATACTGAAAAAGTCTATGCTACCCAGATAGAATCCTCTTTCCTCGAGTTTCCTCTCTCTCTTAAAGCGAAAGGAATGAGACTCAATAACTCAAGGCCATATCTCATCGGGGGCCTCAATTTCAGGTATGACCTCGCGGGAAAAAAGGAGTTTGACGATCCCGGGGTGAATGGATCAGAGAGCTTTATCAGACTCAATAAAGCAGATCTTTATTACGAAGTTGGGGCAGGGATTGATTTCTACCTGCCTTATTTCAAGCTGACCATTGAGGCGAAGATGTCATCGGGACTGCGTGACGTGCTGAACTATAATGTCGGATTCCCTCCATACTTCAATGAGATAGAATCGCTGAAGTCCCAGATCTGGGTTCTGTCATTCCATTTTGAGTAACAATGCCCGCGGAGCTAAACCTGGTGCTTCCCCCTGAGATTGCCTTCGATGAGCAGTCGCTGAGGCGCTATCTTGAAAAAAAGAGTGGCAGAAAAGATTTCAGCCTGCAGATCATAAGACGCTCTGTTGATGCCCGTAAACCGAACATTAAAGTCAACCTTGCAGTCCGGCTCACGGAGCCAGGCGAAAATATCCCCGGGCCTGAACCTTTAAGGATCAGGGATTTGTCACGCTCACGCGAGGTGCTTATAGCGGGCAGCGGGCCTGCCGGCCTCTTCGCGGCACTGGCACTGATAGAGGCTGGCCTGAAACCGGTGATCCTCGAAAGGGGAAGAATGGTTAGCGAGCGCAAGAGGGATGTGGCCGCCATCAGCACGAAACATATTGTTGACCGTGACTCAAACTACTGTTTTGGTGAGGGCGGCGCAGGCACCTTTTCTGACGGGAAGCTATACACCAGGTCCAAAAAGAGGGGCGATAACCGCCGTGTGCTGGAGCTGCTCGTGCTGCACGGGGCTGATCCTGCCATACTCTATGAAGCTCATCCCCATCTGGGAACAGACAGGTTGCCCAGGGTGATAACTGCAGTCAGAAAGAGTATCATTGCTGCCGGTGGCGAGGTCCTGTTTGGCAGGCGTATCACCGGAACAGAGATCATTGATGGCCGATTCAAAAGCGTGACTGTAAACGGGAATGAAAAATTCCGGGCAGATGACCTCATCCTGGCCACCGGCCACTCGGCACGGGACATCTACTCAATCCTATACGGGGCAGGAGTGCAGCTGGCATTCAAACCCTTTGCCATGGGTGTCAGGGTTGAACACCCGCAGGAACTGATTGACCGCATGCAATATCATGGGAAGCCGAGAGGCGATTTCCTGCCTGCAGCAGCCTACAACCTTGTGACGCAGGTCGAAGGGCGTGGCGTTTACTCATTCTGCATGTGTCCCGGAGGATTCATGGTTCCCTCTGCCACAACCCCGGAAGAGGTGGTGGTCAATGGCATGTCTCCCTCGCACCGTAATGCGCGATGGGCCAACAGCGGCATAGTGACAGAGATAAGGGAAGAGGATGCTGTGCCTTACGGTAACGGACCCCTTGCAGGCATGGTTTACCAGGAGGCGCTGGAAAAAATGGCCTGGCAGGAGGGAGGAATGTGCCAGCGGGCCCCGGCACAGCGACTGACAGATTTCGTTGAGGGCAAAACGCCGGCAAACCTCCCTGAAGGCTCCTATTTCCCCGGCCTTACCCCTTCAGCACTCCATGAGTGGCTGCCGGAGCATATAACTGCCAGGCTCAGGAACGGATTCAGGGATTTTGACAGGAAGATGAAAGGATTTATTACAGGTGAAGCATTGGTCGCAGCAGTGGAGTCGCGTACATCATCACCTGTAAGGGTGTTGCGCGATCCGGCGTCACTCCATGCCGCAGGCATCGCAGGCCTCTGGCCTGCCGGTGAAGGGGCCGGCTACGCGGGAGGAATAGTCTCATCGGCAGTGGACGGTATGCTGGTTGTACAGGCCATACTGAAATCAGGAATCAGGCAGTAGGCAATAGGTCCCGGCTCTGATTTTCGAGGCCGAGGATCCTCGATCCGCCGGATGGCGGATCGGGACAATAGGCAATAGTGGATCTGGCAGTGGTTCAATGATCATTGCAGAATTCTGGCCGTATGATAAAGTTTTTTTGCAGAGGGTAATACCCTGTCCAATCAAAAATCGCAAATCGAAAATCGCCAATTGCCAATCGCCAATCGCAAATCGAAAATCGACAATCGACAATCTAAACTCCCCCCGGCCTCCTCCTGGCAAACTCTGAAAAGATAATGGCGGCGGCCATGCTTACATTCAAGGATTCCAGCCCGGCCTTCACCCTGCCGGGTCCGGGAATGGTTATCCTGCTGGTGACATGCCGGAGGAGCGTTTCACTGATCCCCTTCGACTCGTTTCCCAGAAGGATTATTCCCTCACTGCCCAGATTGCTCTCATAGACCGAAGTGCCGTCAGTGACAGTACCGTAAACAGTGACCCCGTCACCGGCAGCTTTACCCAGTAGATCATCAAGTGACCTGTACCAGACATTGACATGCATGAAGGCACCCATGGTGGCCTGTATCACCTTAGGGTTGTAAAAATCAACACAGTCCGGTGAGCAGAGTATATCTCCTATACCAAACCAGGCAGCCATACGTATAATTGTGCCCAGGTTGCCCGGATCCTGAACATACTCCAGTGCAGGGACAAGCCTGCCACGGAGGATCCCGGTACTGAACTGGGCCTTCCTCATAGGAGCTACAGCAAGCACGTTGTGCGGAGTTCGCAATGAGCTGATTCGTCGCAACTCCTCGTAGCTCACTGTGACAATCTCATCAGCGCCACCGGTAACAGCCTCCTGCTCACCGTCAATCCATTCAGGCTTGCCTGCCATCAGAACCACCCGATTGCCGGCCAGGATATATTCCCTTACCAGTTTGTCGCCCTCAATGACAAAGAGCGAATTCTCCTCCCTGACCTTTTTTTTCTGGAGTGAAAGTAACAGTTTTACCTGGTTGCGACTGATCCTCTTAAGCATTATTCATTGATTGAAAATAGAGTTTATAATGGTATATTTGCGTTCACTATTCTTTACGGAGAAGTGAGCCATCAGAAAGCAAATATAGAAATTACCTTACCCAAACTGCTTCTGCTGGCATTCATAATTTTTAGTGCAGCTTCCTGTAATCCCACAAAATATGTCCCTTCAGGAGATATGCTGCTGGGCAGGAATGAAATAGCTATCAGTGCGGACGAGGAGCCCCTGCCTCCGACAGTGAGCCGCAGCGCAATCAGGCCATATATAAGACAGCAGCCCAACAAGAAGATCTTTGGAGTAAGATTTCACCTCGGTCTGTATAATCTCTCCAATATTGAAAAGGAGAAATGGCCGCACGGATGGCTGAGACGGATAGGGGAGGAGCCGGTCATTATAGATGAGGTGGCAGCTGAACGGTCAGCAGGACAGATACAAAGTTACCTGTGGTCAAAAGGATTCTTCAATGCCAGGGTGCGTGACACCGTCAGGGTTGAAGGTGAGGAGGCCAACGTGGTCTACAGTGTCACTCCGGACCAGCCATATACAATTTCTGACATAAGGTATGACATACAGGACTCGGTACTGCGCGGCCTGGTACTCATTGATACTGTTAATTGTCTGATTGAAAGGGGAATGATATATGATGTCGATCTCTTTCAGCGAGAGCGCCAGAGGCTTGAGCGCTTTATCAGGGATATAGGTTTCTATACTTTCTCAACGGAGAATATCTATTTTCGTATTGACAGTTCCCTCATGCGCCAACAGGTGGTTGTCAATTATGTGGTCTCCCCGAGGGTAACCGTAGACCACCGGGGTACGCAGACAACATCCAACCACACCATGTATCGTATCAGGGATATATATGTCTTTCCTGAGTTTGATCCCAAAGCATCACTGACCGGAGGAGATGAATATCTGAGAAGGCTTGATACAACCTGGTACAGGGGGGTGCACTTCGTGGCACCGCCGGGACGCACACCGGTCAAACCGGAGGTGCTGACACAGTCGATTTACATCGCACCCGGATCCCTCTACAATGTAACCAACGTTGAAAGGACGCAGTCACACCTTACCGATCTGCGCAACCACAGGCTGGTCAATGTCTCATTTGTTGACCTGCACGGAGTGTCAGGCCAGAGGCGCGACGAAGGAATGCTTGACTGCATCATTCAGCTCACCCCAATGCAACGGCAGTCCTTTACCGTTGAGCTGGAGGGCACAAATACCGGCGGTAACCTGGGAGGAGCGCTCAACCTTATATACCAGAACAAGAGCCTTCTCAAGGGTGCGGAGGTCTTTAGCATGAAGCTCAAGGGAGCATATGAAACCCTCACTGAAGATGTGACAGGCTTCAAGAATACCCAGCAGTATGGTATAGAGGCCAATCTCAGGATACCGAAGTTCATGATACCTTTTCCTGCAAAGGAGTCGTTCATCCGCAACAAGGATCCCAGGACGGTTCTGCAGGCCGGTTACAATTACCAGAAACTGCCTGTCTTTGCCAGATCAGTGGCCAACATCTCCCTGGGTTATTCGTGGAATGGTAACAAATACACCAGGTTCAGCGTCAACCCTCTTTCACTGAACGTGGTCAAGCTGCACTATATAAACCCTGAATACCAGGCCATGATTGACACCATGCCCTACTTCTCAAACTCCCTGAGTGACGTAATGATTGTAGGAGGAAGGTATGACTTTGTCTTCAACAACCAGACCATTCAAAAATCGAGGGATTTCTGGAACATTCGGGTAGGGTTTGACATAGCCGGTAACCTGCTTGATGCGGTTTACCGTACAACCAATATTGACCTGGCGCCCGATGGTTCCTACCATCTCTTCCGGCAGCCTTTTGCCCAGTTCCTTAAAGGTGAGGTGGATGCAGCCTACAATTTCAGATTCAGTGAGGTCAGCAGCATTGTCTACCGGTTATTTGCCGGGGTGGGATACCCATACGGCAACTCTGAGTTCATGCCATTTGAAGAACAATACTTCGGGGGAGGATCAAATGATATAAGGGCATGGATGGTCAGAACTCTCGGACCCGGATCATATATCCTGCCTGAAAGTTCATTCATAAACCAGACCGCAGACATGAAGCTGGAGGCAAACGTTGAGTACCGCTTTAAGCTCTTCTGGATACTGGAGGGAGCAACCTTTATTGATGCCGGAAACATATGGACTGTCCGGGATGACGATGACCGTCCGGGAAGCCGGTTCAGGTTCGGCAGCTTCCTGGATGATATTGCTGTGGGTACCGGACTGGGACTGAGGTTTGACCTTAAATTTGTACTTCTGAGAACTGACTTTGGCCTCAAGCTGCGTGACCCGCAGGAGACGGAAGGTTCCAAGTGGATTCCTCTCAGCCGCCCGTTCAACCGCAAGGAGGATATTACCATGGTTATTGGTATTGGATATCCCTTCTAGCAGGTAGTAGTGTATTTATTGGATAACAGGCAGTTACTGCTCATACATTGCCAACACTCTCGCCTCTTGCCTAATACCTAATGCCTAATGCCTAATGCCTCTTGCCTCGTATTCCCTTTTTTCCTACCTTTCATGTCATCTTGCTGCCTTAACCGTGAAACCATTAAGGAAAACCATCACTGCACTGTTTGGATTTAACCGCCGTGAGAGGCGGGGAACATATGTTTTGTCACTGTTGCTGGTAGTACTCCTTGCCGTGCGGCTGACAGCCTTCAGAACCGGCAGGCTGCCGGAGGAGATTCCTCCGCTGCCCTCCGCTGACCCCTCTTCGGTCAGCACCATGAAAGCCGTTCCTGCTTCTTTCAATTTTGATCCCAACACAGTTACTTACGAAGACCTTCAGAAACTTGGCCTTTCTGCGAAGCAGGCAAGAACCCTGGTCAACTACCGCAACAGCGGAGCAAGGTTCCGCAAGCCGGAAGACCTGGCAAGGGTTTACGGAATTGATACTTCCACCATTGCAAGGCTGGTCCCGTTTATTAAAATAAGTAATACTTACAGAACGAATGCCGGGGAAGCTTATGCTGGCAGGGCAGCCCGTGATGACGTGAATGGCAGGCACACTGTCCGGCCAGGCGGCCGGGCAGATGCAGGCCTGGAACGGGAAGGATTTAGGCAGGAACAAACGGCAAGAGATGATCCCCCTGTAACCATAGACCTGAACATTTGCACTGCGGAGGAGCTTGAAGAACTCCCAGGCATCGGACCTGTTCTTTCTGTCCGGATCATACGCTACCGCAGCCTTCTCGGCGGATTTGTGGAGACAGATCAGCTTATAGAGGTGTACGGGCTTGACAGCTCAGTGGCGAGGCTTATTGAAGGACAGCTGACACTGACAATGGACTCTGTCAGACCCGTGGCACTTGACAACGCCACCTTCGGAGAGCTGGCGCGCCATCCCTATCTTGGTTATGAGGCGGCACGAAGGATAACCCGGTACAGGAGTGTCACCCCGTCAGCGGTAACCCTGGGGGCGATGGTTCGCAGCGGGGTCATCACCGCCGGACAGGCTGAGCGCATAGCACCATATGTCAGGCCTTCCCCGGGCACATCAGGAAATGATTATGAATTTATTTCATCAAAAGTTTTGAAATGATTTTCAGAGATATTAATTTTGCACCTCGATTTTAACACATAGTTTAAATATGATAATTGTACCGGTAAAAGAAGGCGAGAACATTGACAGGGCCCTGAAGAAATTCAAGAGGAAATTTGAGAAAACGGGTGTTATCCGTGAGCTCAGGGCACGCCAGGCTTTTGTCAAACCCTCGGTTCGCCGCAGGGAAGAGATTAAGAAAGCCATCTACGTTCAGCAGCTGCAGCAGAAGGAGGAGTAGTCTCCCGGCTGTCGGCTCGCAAAGCTATAATACATAAAACCAAAAAGGTTCCTTTCATGGATATAAAGGAATCGTTCCTTCAACACATCCGTACCGGGAAGCGTTATTCACGGCATACGGTCACATCCTACAAGAACGATCTTAATCAGTTTTTCAGTTGGCTGGAAGAGAGTCATCCGAGAGCCACTGCTGACAGGGTTACCCATGGTGATGTAAGGGGCTGGATGGTTTCGCTGCTGGAGAACGGGGCTGCCACCGGTACTGTTCACAGGAAGATATCGGCTCTCAGGGCGTTGTTCCGTTACATGCTCAGGAATGAGCTCATAAAGAGTGATCCTGTTGCCGGCCTGAAGCTGCCGAAGAAGAAAAGGCAGCTCCCGGTTTTTGTTGCCGAAGAGGCACTGACAAGGCTACTGGATGAATTCCGTTTCGGAGATAATTTTTCAGGATTACGCGACAGAACTGTTGTAGAATTTTTGTATCTTACAGGCATGAGGAGGTCGGAACTGATCAACCTGCGTGACACGGACGTGGATCTTTCCGCGGGGCAGGTGAGGGTGACGGGTAAGCGTGACAAGCAGAGGATAATACCATTCTCTGCCGGCTTCGTCAGGTCTCTGCAATCATATGTTTCAGCGCGAAATGAACAGGGTTTCACCACCGGGTGGTTCTTTGTAACCGACAGGG
>JAAZAP010000308.1 GCA_012514255.1 Bacteroidales bacterium
CGCGGACGATGCTTTTCAATATTCATACCCTTGACTGGGATTCTGAGCTGCTCAGTCTCTTCGACATTCCGAGGTCAATGCTGCCCGAGGTACGCAGCTCGTCAGAGGTTTATGGCATGACCTCGGGAACATTCACCTCGCCGTTGCCTGTGGCCGGGATGGCAGGCGATCAACAGGCAGCACTCTTCGGTCAGATGTGCGTGGAACGCGGGATGGTCAAGAACACCTATGGCACCGGCTGTTTCATGATGATGAATACAGGCACAACCCCGATGGTGTCTGAGCACAGGCTCCTCACAACAGTAGCATGGCGAATCGGAGGTGAGACTGTCTATGCCCTTGAAGGGAGCATTTTCATTGCAGGAGCCGTGGTGCAGTGGCTGCGTGACGGTCTCGGCATTATCAGGCAGTCATCTGATGTGGAGGAACTGGCAGCGCAGGCCGATCCGGCAGATGGCATCTATTTTGTCCCTGCCTTTGCCGGGATGGGCGCACCCTACTGGAACCAGCATGCAAGAGGAATCATTACCGGTCTTACACGCGGTTCAACAGCAGCACATATCTCCCGTGCCGCACTTGACAGCATAGCTTACCAGACACTTGATGTGTTGCTTGCAATGGAGAATGATTCACGTCTGAATATTAAGGAATTAAGAGTAGACGGTGGTGCTACTGTCAATGATACCCTGATGCAGTTCCAGGCTGACATTCTGCAGGCTGATGTTGTACGGCCAAAGATTACAGAGACCACAGCCCTGGGAGCTGCCTTCCTTGCCGGTCTGGCTACAGGTTTCTGGACCAGCATTGATGAACTGAAGGCGCAATGGAAGGCTGACCGCCTCTTTTCGCCCGGCATGGATCCACTGATAAGAGAATCCCTGGTAGGCGGTTGGAGGCGTGCGGTGAGAACAGCCTCTGCATGGGCTGATGACAATGAAAATTAATAATTATAATAGAATGGAAAAACGAGTTATTCTGATCTTGCTGGCTATATTACTCCTGGCCTTTCCCATGAACGCCCAGAGGGCAGACAGTGCCGACGTCTATATGGTCACCTGTGCCCCTGGAGGCGCCGTTTATTCAATCTATGGCCACACAGCACTGCGTATAACTGTTCGCGGAACCGGATTTGACATGGCTTACAACTGGGGTATCTTTGATTTCGAGACCCCAAACTTTGTTTACCGCTTCGCCAAAGGCAAGCTCGACTACCTGTTGGGAGCATACCCGTATGAGAGGTTTCTTGAAGAGTACATTGCCGAAGGCAGATCAGTCTGGTCCCAGAAACTTAATCTCACTACAGCAGAGAAGGAAAAGCTCTTTGAACTGATCAATGAGAACCTGAAGCCAGAGAACAGAAAGTACCGGTATGATTTCTTCTTTGACAACTGTGCTACCAGGGTGCGTGACATTGTTTTTGCGACAGTGTCAGACAGCCTCATCCTACCGGTCAGGGAAAAGGAAAAAAGTTTCCGCCAGCTCATTGATCCTTACCAGAAGGTATTGCCCTGGCTTGACTTCGGGGCTGATATGCTGCTGGGACTGCAGTCAGACAGAAAGGCCACGCTAAGTGACGAGATGTTCCTGCCGATTTTCCTCAGAGACAACTTTGCGGGTATAATGATCACCCGTGACAATGTCTCAGAGCCGCTGGCCGGCCCTGCAGAGACTGTTGTGGATATCCCTC
>JAAZAP010000309.1 GCA_012514255.1 Bacteroidales bacterium
GAGTAATACTGGCATACAGTGAGAAGACCCTTCCCAGTGCAGCCGGTTCAACCATGGTCTGCACTATCACTGTGAATGACCCTGAATACATGGTCATGGAGATCCCTCCTATAACTGTCACACCGGCGAACCATGCAAATCCTGAGGGAGGCAGTATTCCCGAAAAAACAAAGGTAAGTCCGAGAACCAGGTAAGTCAGGTTGATAAGAACCACCTTATAGTTATTAAGTCTTTTGTGTCCGATGATGGCTCCGCCTATCAGCATCCCGATTCCCCATGCTATCTCCACAATGCTCATCATATAGGTTGTGCCGCTGAAATGCTCCAGGGTCATCAGCGGAAAGAGTGCCGACACCGGCATGATAAAGAACATGGCTGACAGTGCAAGGATGAACAGCCACAGCAGTCCGGGTTTGCTGTATATTTCCCTTAATCCTTCAAGCAATTCCCTGCCAAGATGAGGAGGAACTTTCTCTCCCTTCTCGGGATCGGGTATATGAACCATCAGCAGTGTAAGCACAGCTATGACTGCTCCTGCCACATCAATGAGCAGTATCCAGTGGAGCCGGAAGAGGCTGATAAGGAGGGCGGCCAGGGCAGGGCTTGCTATGGTGCTCACGGAGTGTATCATATTATTTATACCGGCAATCTTCATCAGCTTGTCCTGCGGCGCCAGCAGGGGAACAGAAGCCTGCATGGCCGGCACGTGAAAGGCCATGCCGGCAGACCGCATCACCAGCAGGAGATAAACATAGGAGATCTTTGGCTCCGTGATAAAAAAGAGCGAGGCAAGCACCAGCGTACACAGCGCAATGAACAGGTCTGAAAAGATCATTGTCCGCTTGCGGTTCCAGCGGTCTACAAACACCCCGGTAAAAAGTCCCAGTACCATCTGCGGCAGCAGTGATGCAATGGTGGCATAGGCCAGCACCTCGGCTGAGCGGGTCTCAACGCTTAACCAGAAGATGACTGCATAGCCAACCACATAACTGCTCAGCGTGGAGAAGAACTGACCGGTAAAGATGATTGTGAAGACCCTTTTCCAGTCCTTTTTTTCCTTTGTCAGATTATCCATTTCCCCGTAACAACAGAAGTGCAAATATAATTTCTTTACAATCATCTTGTTATATCTGGAAGATTACTTCTGCTGTCAGTTTGTCGCTCATTCTTTTGCTGGTTTATCCGTTTGTGCTTAAATTTGATAAGCTGCATTTCTAAAATTTCCGATCATGAAAGAAGAGTTTCTCCACTGGCTGTGGAAAAACCGGCTTTTTGAAGAAGGGAGCCTGTGTGACAGGGAAGCCGGACCGATTGAGGTGATAACGCCCGGGGATTATAACCGTGATTCAGGGCCTGATTTTTTCAATACCAGGCTTATCATCGGCGGTACCGGGTGGGCA
Source organism: Bacteroidales bacterium (assembly GCA_012514255.1). The sequence continues at coordinate 1,401 of JAAZAP010000309.1, forward strand.
GGTAATACGGAGATACATATAAACGCCTCTGACTGGTATCATCACGGTCATCATATTGATCACGCCTATGATAATGTGATCCTGCATCTTGTTCACAATGAGGACTCTGATGTGTACACTGCTTCCGGCAGGCGTCTGATCACCGCCCGGCTTCAGTTTGATCCGGCGCTCTGGGAGAACTACCTCGGATTTGTCAATAATCCCTCCCCTCTTCCCTGCAGTGGAATGATAGGGATGACTGACGGATTGATTGTCAAGCGCTGGCTGTGGACGGTTGCAGTGGAACGTATTGAAAGAAAGAGCGAAGAGATCAGGGAGGTTCTCATAAAGACTGGCAATGACTGGGAGGAGACGCTCTACCGGCTTGTTTCACGGTATTTTGGTTTCCGGGTCAACACTGATCCCTTTGAGATGCTGGCCTCCCGCCTTCCGCAGAAGATAATCAGGAAGCATTCAGATAATCTCCTGCAGGTTGAGGCTCTTCTCTTCGGTACGGCAGGTCTCCTTGACGAAGCTCTCTTCCGGGAGGCGGTCAGGGACTCTTATTACCTGCTCCTCACAAGGGAGTATAAGGTGCTGCGGATAAAATATTCGCTTCAGCCTGTTGATGGCTGGCTCTGGAAATTCCACAGGCTCAGGCCCGCCAACTTCCCCACTGTACGGTTATCCCAGCTGGCCGCCCTGCTCACTCACAGCGAAGGGCTTTTCTCCCGCATCCTGGAGTGCCGTGACAATGAAAGCCTCCGCAGGATGCTTGCAGTAAATGCTTCCGGGTACTGGAACTGCCACTATCAGTTCGGTAAGGAGGTGACGTCTACGGCAGGTAGGGCCGGCAGACAGTCGGTTGACCTTCTTATCATCAATGCAGTGGCTCCATTGCTCTTCGTATATGGCAGAACAAGACAGCAGCAGGAGTGGTGTGACCGGGCCGTTGACATCCTTGATTCGCTGCCGCCGGAGGAGAACAGTGTTGTGACCGATTTTGCGAAGGCAGGGCTGAAGCCCGAATCGGCGTTCGCTTCACAGGCCTTGCTGGAGCTGCGTAACCTGCGGTGCAGGTTTCACAGGTGCCTTGACTGCGCCATAGGATCATCACTCATCTCACTGGGCCATAAGATCAGTCGCTCCAGCTCACTGTTCCTTGAACCCTGAATATTTTTTGCATCATATTCCGGACAGCTTATCAACAGAAGAATAAAGTTTTCAGCAGGCGCAACTTATGGCATACAAATTGCGTCTTTTAAACAGAGACCTCTCCTTCCGGACCCGCTCGCGGGCCTGAGTGAGAATGCCGGCAGTCAGATGCAAAAAATTATTCAAATTGTTTGAATTATTACAAATAAGAGTTGTATCTTTGCGATCCAAAATTGGAGAATTTATTAACAATCTATTGGATAAGGATATGTATTTGACTACGGAGAAA